>NZ_JBIBBM010000015.1:0-212126 GCF_042900645.1 Streptomyces sp. NPDC012888
TGTCGTTTTTCCGGGGACGGCCGCCCTGTCAAGGGTGGCCGAAGGCCATCGCGAAGCGACGCGACGAAGGAGCGCCCTTGACAGGGCGGACGGCCACGGAAGGACGATGGGACGGACGGGCAACCACCCCGACGCACCCAACGCCACCGGTCCAGTGGGTCCGGCCGCCTCCACCCCCGCCCCGCATTCGCGCTCCGGTCCAGTGGGCCCACCCACCCCACCCCCACCCACGCCCCACGCCCCACCCCTATCGTGGCCCCCATGACCGCCACCACGTACCGCGCCTTCGCCGATGCACTTCGCAGCCAGCGGGTCTGGGACCGGGCGTTGCCCGGGTTCGATGTGAGTGCGGTGCCGGAGCAGCCGGTTGCGTTGTTCCACGAGTGGTTCGTGTCGGCCGTGGAGGCCGGGCAGGAGGAGCCGCACACGATGACGTTGGCCACCGTGGACGCGGAGGGGCTGCCCGACGTGAGGACGTTGATGCTGCACGACGCCGACGACAACGGGTGGCACTTCGCTTCGCACGTGACGAGTGCCAAGGGACGGCAGCTGGCCGCCCGGCCCGGGGCGGCGCTGCACTTCTACTGGCCCGCCGTCGCCCGTCAGATCCGGGTCCGCGGGCGCGTCAGCGCCGGCGGACCGGGGGCCATCCGCTCCCGCGGCGCGCTCGCCGCCGCGCTCACCGGGCGGCAGAGCGAGGTGCTGGACAGCGTGGAGACGCTGGTCCGGGCGTCGGAGACGGCGTGGGAGCGGGCCGGGGCCGAGCCGGACGCCGTCGCCCCGACCTGGACGGCGTACGTGCTGGACCCGGAGGAGGTCGAGTTCTTCCAGGGCGACGCCATGCGGCGGCACGTCCGGCTGCGCTACCGGCGCGCCGCCTCCGGCGGCTGGACCCGCGAGCTGCTCTGGCCCTGAATCCGCGGCTCAGGCGGCCCGGGGCCGGAACACCGGCACGGACAGTCCGCCGGTCTCCGGCCGGAAGGCGACGGTGAGCGGCATCCCGATGCGCAGGTCGGCCTCGGCGCAGTCGATGACCTCCGTCATCATCCGCGGCCCCTCGGCGAGGTCGACCACGGCGGCCACGTACGGTACGCGCCCGCCGAAGGGGGGCAGGTCGTTGCGGTGGACGACGGACCAGGTGTAGAGGGTGGCCGGGCCTTCGGCCTCCTGCCAGCGGACGGTGTCGCCGTCGGCCCAGCAGTACGGGCAGAACTCGCGCGGGTAGTGGTGGGTGCGGTCGCAGGCGGCGCAGTGGCGCAGCAGCAGCCGGCCCTCGGCGGCGGCGTCCCAGTAGGGCCGGGTGAACTCGTCCACGTCGGGGAGGTCGAAGCGCGGGCCGCCGCCGGGCTGGGGTGCGGGGGTCACAGGAACAGTCCGATCGCCGCGTCGAGGGACCAGGTCTGCCAGCTCATGGCGAGGAGGGCGACGAGCGAGATGAGCGCCATCATCGCGTTCTGCCCCTGCTCGGCCCAGTCGTGGATCATCAGCACCAGGTACAGGAGGTTGAGTACGAGCCCGCCGGCCAGGGCGATCGGGGTGAGGAAGCCGAGGACCAGCCCGAGCCCGAGGGCGAGCTCGGCGTAGACGACGACGTACGCCATCAGCCTCGGGCGGGGCTCGACGACCTTCGCGAAGCCGGTCTTCACGAACGGCCACCGGTGCTTGCCGGCGACGTCGGCGGCCCAGGCTATGCCGGTGCCGCGTTCGAACCAGCCCTTCTTGTCCTTGTGCCGCCAGCTCTCCAGCCACCACAGGCCGAGGCCTATGCGGAGTACGGCCAGCCATTCCGCGCCGGTGAGCCAGATGGCCTGTGTCTGCACGCGGGCCCCTCCCTCCCTCTCGATCTGACGGTACGTCAGTTCAGCGGATCCGGAGCCGCAGCGCAAGGGCCCGCACGCACCGGCCACGAACCACCCCCACGCCTCCCCCACACCACCCCCACGCCTCCCTCACCCCCTCCCGCACCTCCCCACTCACCCCTCCCGCGCGCCGTCGTGACCGATCCGCAACCGATTCCCCGCTTGACCGAGACCCATCAACGCTGCGTGGCGATACGCTCACACTTCATGCCCGCAGTCCCGCCCCCCGCGCCCGACATGACCACCCAGCCCCGCCCCGTGTACGTGATCGGCGGCGGCCCCGGCGGTCTCGCGGCGGCCGCCGCGCTGCGTGCGCGCGGGGTCCGCGCGGTCGTCGTCGAGAAGTCGGACGAGGTGGGGGCCTCCTGGCGACGCCACTACGACCGCCTCCGGCTGCACACCACCCGCCGCCTCTCCGGGCTGCCCGGCCTGCCCGTCCCGCGCCGGTTCGGCCGCTGGGTCGCCCGCGCCGACGTGGTGCGCTACCTGGAGGCGTACGCCGAGCACCACCAGCTGGAGCTGGTCACCGGCGTCGAGGTGACCCGGATCGAGCGCGCCGCCGACGGTGCCGGCTGGACGCTGCACGCGACCGGCGGCCGTGAGCTGGCCGCCTCCGCCGTCGTGGTGGCCACCGGCTTCAACCACACCCCGTCGGTGCCCGACTGGCCGGGCCGGGACACGTACACCGGCGAGCTGCTGCACGCCTCCGAGTACCGGAACCCGTCCCCCTACGCCGACCGCGACGTCCTCGTCGTGGGCGCGGGGAACACCGGCGCGGAGATCGCCGCGGACCTGGCGGGGGACGGCGGACCCGGCCGCAGGCGGGCGCGCCGGCTGCGCCGCCCGAAGGTCGCCGGGGCCCGGGCCGGGGCCGCGGGCGGGCGGCCCGAGGTGCGGGCCCGGCGGGTGCGGCTGTCGGTGCGCACCGCCCCGCACATCGTGCGCCGGTCCACGGCCGGCTGGCCGGCGCAGCGCTCCGGGATCCTGGTGCGCCGGCTGCCGGTGCGGCTGGTCGACCGGATCAGCGCCCTCCAGGCCCGGGTGGCGATGCCCGACCTGTCGGCGTACGGGCTGCCCCGCCCCGAGACCGGCCTGTACACCCGGGTGAAGCAGGGCGCGATCCCCGTGCAGGACGTCGGCCTGGTGGCGGCGGTGCGCGCCGGGCGGGTGGAGCCGGTGGCGGCCGTGGCGGCCTTCGACGGCGACGAGGTGGTGCTGGCGGACGGTTCGCGGATCACCCCGGAGGTGGTGATCGCCGCCACCGGCTACCGGCGGGCCCTGGAGGGGCTGGTCGGGCACCTCGGCGTACTGGACGCGCGGGGGCGGCCGGTCGCGCACGGTCCGCGGTGCGCGCAGGGTGCGCCGGGGCTCTACTTCACCGGGTTCACCAACCCCATCAGCGGCATGTTCCGCGAGATGGCCATCGACGCCGAACGCATAGCGAAGGCGCTGGAGCGTGACCCGGCGCGGCGCGAGGCGCGGCGTGCGGCCCGGCGCGCCGCCCGGCGCGCGAAGCGCCATCCGGCCCGCCCGGTGACGCCCCGCTCCTGAGCCGCCCCCCGGCGGCGGTGACGCCCGGTCCGTGACGGCCACGCAGGCCCGCCGCCCGAATCTTCTGCAGCCCTGTTCCTGACGGCCCGTCAGTTCAGTAACCTGATTACGCGTCAGTTTACTGAACAGTTCTGACTTTCGACCGTCGTTGTGTGTACGTCACCGAGCAGGAGCGGGCGGAACGATGCTTGGATCTACTCACGGCACCCTCACCACCGACTTCCGCGCACGCGTCGAGGCCTGCGGGGAGCAACCCCGGGCCGCCGTCCACTCCTCGGCGGTCGCACCGGCCACCGAGGAGGCGGGCGCGCTGGACGTCAGCGGACGGCCCCTGCACGCCGACGTGCCCGACCTGGACCGGTTCTTCCGGCCCGAGTCGGTGGCCGTCATCGGCGCCTCCGACGCCGACGGCAGACCCAACGCCGGCATCACCCGCCAGCTGATCGCCTGGGCGGAACGCGTCGGCGCCCGCGTCCACCCCGTCCACCCCACCCGCACCAGCGTCTTCGGCCTGCCCTGCCACGCCTCGGTGGCCGCGCTGCCCGAGCAGGTGGACCTCGCCGTACTGCTGGTCGCCGACCCGTTGCCGGTCATCGAGGAACTCGCCGAAGCCAAGGTCAGGTTCGCCGTGGCCTTCGCCTCCGGCTTCGCCGAGACCGGCGAGGAGGGCAAGGCCGCCCAGGCCCGGCTGGCCGCCGCCGTACGGCGCTCCGGACTGCGCCTCCTCGGCCCCAACACCAACCTCAACGCCTTCGAGGAGTTCCGCGAGGACCTCGACGGCCCGGCCATCGCCCTGATCACCCAGTCCGGGCACCAGGGCCGGCCCGTCTACACCCTCCAGGAACTCGGGATCCGGCTCTCGCACTGGGCGCCGACCGGCAACGAGGCCGACCTGGAGACCGCGGACTTCATCTCCTACTTCGCCGAACGGCCCGAGGTCGGTGCGATCGCCTGCTACGTCGAGGGGCTCAAGGACGGCCGGTCCTTCCTGCTGGCCGCCGACCGGGCCGCCCGCAACGGCGTCCCCGTCGTCGCCGTCAAGGTCGGCCGGACGGAGACGGGCGCCCGGATGGCCGCGTCGCACACCGGCAAGCTCACCGGCGCCGACACGGTCGTCGACGCCGCCATGCGCCAGTTCGGCGTCATCCGGGTCGACGGCCTGGACGAGCTCCAGGACACCGCCGCGCTGCTGGCCCGCGCCCGCAGGCCCCGCGCCGAGGGCGTGGTCGTGTACTCGATCTCGGGCGGCACCGGCGCGCACTTCTCCGACCTGGCGACGGAGGCGGGACTGCCGATGCCCGCCCTGTCCGCCGCCAAGCAGGCCGAGCTGCACCAGTGGATCCCGGAGTACCTGAACGTCGCCAACCCCGTGGACAACGGCGGCCACCCGGTCGGCGACTGGCGCGGCCGCAAGATCATCGACGCGATCCTCGCGGACCCGTCCGTCGGGGTGCTGATCTGCCCCATCACCGGGCCGTTCCCACCCATGAGCGACAAGCTCGCCCAGGACCTCGTGGACGCGGCCGAGGAGACGGACAAGCTCGTCTGCGTGGTCTGGGGCTCCCCCGTCGGCACCGAGGACGCCTACCGCACCACCCTGCTGGGCTCCTCCCGGGTCGCCACGTTCCGTACGTTCGGCAACTGCATCACCGCCGTACGCGCCTACCTCGACCACCACCGCTTCACCACCGGCTACCGCTCCCCCTTCGCGGACGCGCCCCGCACGCCCTCGCCCTCGTACCGCAAGGCGCAGGCCCTGATGCGGCCGGGACAGCAGCTCAGCGAGCACGCGGCGAAGCAGCTGCTGCGCGCCTACGGCATCCGCGTGCCGCGCGAGCAGCTCGTGACCAGCGCGGCCGCGGCGGTCCGGGCGGCCGGACTGGTGGGCTACCCGGTGGTGATGAAGGCGTCCGGGCCACAGCTCGCGCACAAGACGGAGCTGGGGCTGGTCAAGGTCGGGCTGACCTCGGCCAGCCAGATACGCGACGCGTACCGGGAGCTGACGGACATCGCCCGGTACGAGAACGTGCCGCTGGACGGGATCCTGGTCTGCCAGATGGTGGAGCGGGGCGTGGAGATGGTCGTCGGGGTCACCCAGGACGACCTCTTCGGCCCGACGGTCACGGTGGGGCTGGGCGGGGTCCTGGTCGAGGTACTGCGGGACGCGGCGGTCCGGGTGCCTCCGTTCGGCGAGGACCAGGCCCGGGCGATGCTCCGCGAGCTGCGCGGCCACGCCCTGCTGGAGGGGGTGCGCGGCGCGCCGCCGGCCGACGTGGACGCGCTGGTGGAGGTGGTGCTGCGGGTCCAGCGGATGGCGCTGGAACTGGGCGACGAGCTGTCCGAGCTGGACATCAATCCGCTGATGGTGCTGCCGCGGGGGCAGGGGGCGGTGGCGCTGGACGCCCTGGCCGTCTGCCGCTGACGGAGCGGGGCCGTACGCGTCGGAGCCGGGCCGTACGCGTCGGAGCCGGGCCGCACATCAAGCCCGAGCGGCGCTCGAGCGGGCCCCGGCGGAGCCACAGCCGTACGGCCGTACCGCGAAGGACCCACGAGCCACCCGCCCCCGGACACAGGAGCACGCCGCATGAGCGAGACCGACCCCACCGTCCTGCACCGCACCGAACACGGCGTCTCGTGGATCACGCTCAACCGCCCCGAAGCCATGAACGCCATCACCCCGGCACAGCGCGAGCGCGTCATCGCGCTGCTCGGCGAAGCGTCCGCCGACCCCGCCGTCCGGGCCGTGGTGGTCACCGCCACCGGCAAGGGGTTCTGCGCGGGCGCGGACCTGCGGGGCGGTGCCGCCGCCGGTGAGCGGGTCGCCGGTGACGTCGCCCGGATGATCCGGCTGGGCGCGCAGCGGCTCGTCACCGCCGTGCTGGACTGCGAGAAGCCGGTGCTCGCCGCCGTCAACGGCACCGCGGCCGGGCTCGGCGCCCACCTCGCCCTCGCCTGCGACCTGGTCGTGGCGGCCGAACCGGCGCGGTTCATCGAGGTGTTCGTACGCCGCGGCCTGGTGCCCGACGGGGCGGGCGCCTATCTGCTGCCCCGCCTGGTGGGCCCGCAGAAGGCCAAGGAGCTGATGTTCTTCGGCGACGCCCTGCCCGCCGCGGACGCCATGCGCCTGGGCCTGGTCAACGCGGTCGTCCCGGCCGGCGAGCTGGAGTCCACCGCGCGGGCCTGGGCGGAGCGCCTCGCCCAGGGCCCGACGCGGGCCATCGCCCTGACCAAGCAGCTGGTCAACGCCTCGCTGGACGGTGACCGCGCGGCCGCGCTGGCCGCCGAGGCCACCGCTCAGGAGATCAACATGACCACGGCCGACGCCAACGAGGGCGTGGCCGCGTTCGTGGAGCGGCGCGCGCCCAAGTACCGGGGCTGCTGAAACAGGCGGCGGGGCGGGGCCGGAGCCGGACGCGGGCCGGCCCTCAGCCCATCCGCGGGTCGGGGCGCAGTACGGCGAACACCGCGCCGGCCCGGTCGCCCAGCCACGCGATCCGGCCGACGTCGGGCACGTCCACGCCGGGCATCAGGACCGAACCGCCGGCCCCGGTGACGGCCGTCGTGACGGCGTCGACGTCCGCGACGGCGAAGTACGGCACCCAGCGGGTCTCGTCGCTGTCCTGGAGGGGGGCGACCCCGCCGAAGGAGCCGTCCTGCTGGTCGCCCTCGCCGACGCTGAGGACCTCGTACGTCATGCCGGGCGCGTCCATCGGCTGGGAGCGCCAGCCGAACAGGGTGCGGTAGAAGGCGATGGCGGCGGCGGTGTCGCCGGTGTGGAGTTCCGCCCAGCAGAGGGTGTTGGTCTCCGAGGCGACGTCGAGCCCCTTGGTCCGGCCGGGCTGCCAGACGGCGAACTCGGCGCCCTGCGGGTCGGTGAACTGGGCGAGCCAGCCCTCCCCCATGACGTCCATGGGTTCGGCGCGGACCTGTCCGCCGCCCTGGGCGACGGCCTTGGCGGTGGCCTGGATGTCCGGGGACTGGAAGTAGATCATCCAGGCGGACTCGGCTCCCTGGTCCATGAGCGGCCCGAGGGCGGCGACGGTCCTGCCCTCCCGCTTGAAGAACCCGTACCCCTCCGCTTCGGGGCCGGCCGAGACGAACTCCCAGCCGAAGACGGCGCGGTAGAACTCGGCGGCGGCGGTGTCGGGGCTGCCGAGGTCCAGCCAGTTGGGTGAGCCGGTGCGGAAGTCGGTGCCGAGCATGGTGTCCTCCGGGGTCCGTTGGGGTGACCCCGCCACGATGCCCATCCGGCGGTGACGGGGCCGCACGTCTGCCCCTGCCGGCGGCCGGATTCACCCGGTGGGACCACGCCGGACGTGCCGGTGCCCGGCTCCTGGGGGGGGGAGGAGCCGGGCACCGGGGTCTGGGGCGGGCCTCGGGGTCAGCCGTCGGGGTCAGCCCTTGGGGGAGATGAAGCCGAGGACCGGGCCGGCGCCGACCGGGCTGGAGGCGGTGTCCCAGCTGAACCAGCCGCTGCGCTGGACCCGGCGGCTCTCGTTGCCGCCGACCGTCTGGATCTGCTTGCCGTCGGCGGAGACGGCGACGACCAGGTTGACGTGCTGGACGCGCCCGTCCGCGGCACTGCCGTCGTAGTCGTAGACCACGGCGTCGCCGACCTTGGGGGCGGTGGTGTGCCAGGTGCCGTGGCGCTTGCCGTACTCGTAGAGGCTGACGGCGCGGGCGTCGAGCTCGCGGACGTAGTCCACGTCGTTGCCACCCCAGACGTACTTCACGAACTCGGCGCACCAGGCGCTCGGGTGGTCGAAGGTGGGGTAGTCGGAGAAGTTGTTGCCGACCTCGGCGGCGGCGTCGCGGGCGATGTCCTGGCCGAGGGTGTTGACCGTCTTGCAAGTGACGGTGGAGGGGGCCGCGGAGATCAGCTTCTGGGTCCAGCCGGAGACGTCGACCGGGTCGTCGTTGTGGTAGGTGATGTCGGCGCCGCTGCCGTCGGAGACGTTGGCGTCCTTGTACCAGTACAGGGCGTCGGTGGCGGCCATCTTGCCGTAGATGAACCCGCCGCCCGGGGAGACGAGGGCGTCGAAGCCGGACCAGCCGGAGGCCTTCAGCTCGTCGCCCTTCCACACACCGGAGATGATCTTGTAGGAGAGCAGGCGGCCGTCGGCGGTGCTGGCGATCAGGCGGTCCTTCCCGACCGCGGTGAGGGTCTTGAGGACGAAGCCCTTGCCGATCTCGTCGCGCTGGCCGATGTGCTGGGAGCCCTGCGGCTTGTCCTGGGACACCAGGTACTGGATGAGGGTGCCGTCGGCGGTGGTGCCGTAGAGGTGGCCGAACCCGTCGTAGGTGAGCTTGTCGTGGGTCCAGCCGCTGTCGGCGATCCGCTCCTTGCCGGCCAGGACCAGCGACTCGTTGTTGGTCTGGATGTCCACGCGCCACAGCTCGCCGGCGGTCGAGGTGACCAGCACCGTGTTGAAGTTCAGCGTCGCCATCGCCTTGGGCTCGAACCCGAGGTCCGCCCCGATCAGGGTCTTGATGCGGTTGCCGTTGAGCGGGTTGATGGCCGTGTAGGTCAGGCGGCCGTCCGGGAGAACACCGTAGACGGACGTCGTGCCGGAGCAGATCTGCGATTCGGCGGCGGTGGCCGTGGCGGTACCGGCGCTCACCAGGCCGAGGGAGAGCGCTCCGGCGGCGAGGGCGGTGGCGGCGGTGCGGAGGGTCTTGGACGAGGCGAAGGACGCGAACACGGGTGTTTCTCCTGTTTTCGGGCAGCCCTGGGTGCGACGGGGCGCGCGGAAGTCTGAGGGGGAGGGAGAGGTGAAGGCGGCGGGGGGCCGAGGGGCGGCCTAGTACCAGCCGGTGTCCTGGGAGTGCTTCCAGGCGCCGCACGGGCTGCCGTAGCGGCCGTCGATGTAGTTCAGGCCCCACTTGATCTGGGTCAGCGGGTTGGTGCGCCAGTCGTCCCCGTAGGCGGCCATCTTGGATCCGGGGTTGGCCTGCGGGATGCCGTACGCCTCGGAGGAGGGGTTGTCGGCGTCCCAGCGCCAGGTGCTCTCCCTGGTCCACAGGCTGTTCAGGCAGTTCCACTGCGCGTCGTTGGCCCAGCCTGAGTCGTACCTGTTCATCAGGTCGCGGGCGGCGGCCTTGACCTCGGTGACGTTCTCCCGGTCGACGGTGTCGACCGAGGTGGTGCACTTGAAGGTGTCGGGCTGGGCGGAGAGCAGCTTCTGGGTCCAGCCGTTCGCCGTGACGGGGTCGTTGGCGTGGTAGGTGATGTCGGCGCCGCTGCCGTCGGCGAGGTTGCCGTCCTTGTACCAGTACAGGCCGTCGGCGGCGGTCTTGCCGTAGTACAGGCCGCCGCCCGGGGAGACGAGGGAGTCGAAGCCGGCCCAGCCGGAGGCCTTGAGGTCGTCGCGGTGCCAGCTGCCGTCGGACCTGATCAGGTACGAGAACAGCTTTCCGTCGGCGGTGGTGGCGACGAGGCGGTCGTCGGCAGCCGCGGCGAGGGTCTTGAGGACGAAGCCCCTGCCGATCTCCTTGCGCTGGGCGATGTGCTGGGAGCCCTGCGGCTTGTCCTGGGAGACCAGGTACTGGAGGAGCGTGCCGTCGGCGGTGGTGCCGTAGAGGTGGCCGAACCCGTCGTAGGTCAGCTTGTCGTGGGTCCAGCCGCTGTCGGCGATCCGCTCCTTGCCGGCCAGGACCAGCGACTCGTTGTTGGTCTGGACGTCGACGCGCCACAGCTCGCCGGCGGTCGAGGTGACCAGCACCGTGTTGAAGTTCAGCGTCGCCATCGCCTTGGGCTCGAAGCCGAGGTCCGGGCCCACCCTCACCCGAAGCAGGTTGCCGGTGGAGGGCTGGATGGCGCTGAACGTCAGCCGTCCGTCGGGCAGGACGCCGTAGACCGACACCGTGCCGGAGCAGGTGGTGGCCGCGGCTGCGGGCGGGGCGCTCACGACGGTGGTCGCGGCGGTGGCGGTCAGCAGACCGGCGAGAGTGGCGGCGGAGAGCGTCACCCCCGTGGCGCGACGGACGTTGCGGCGGTCTGCGCGGGGCGAGGCTGGGCGCCGGATGGCGGTGGTCATGTCGATTCCCCCTGGAGCGCCACCGCTTGGTGCGGTGACGAATGGCGAGCGTGGTGCGGTGGTGCGAGTGGTGCGGTGGCGGTCCGGTCGCTCGCCCCGCGGTGGCTCGCTTCCTTCCGACAGCCCCTAGCCAACCGGCTCGGAGGGGGCGCGGGAAGGGCTTCCGGGCGGCCCGAAGCGGCCGTGGCCCCTTGTGTCCGGGGGCGCGTCGGCAGGGCGGGCAGGCCCCCGCGGCTTCCTTTCTGACGCACCGTCAGCTTAAATCGACGGTGTGATGGGACACGCAGGGATGGCGGCCACCGTCGTCCGATACCTCAGGTCAGTCGGCTCCGCGACCTCCGCGGAACCGGTACCCGTGGACGCGCACCCGCGGCCCCACCTCCGGGCGGTCGGCGCGGACGAACGCGCTCCGGTGGGACCGGCGGAGTTCCGGGCGGTGCTCGGCAACTTCGCGAGCGGGGTCACGGTCATCACCGCGCCCGGCGGCGACGGGGACGCGGGACCGGCCGGCTTCGCCTGCCAGTCCTTCGCCTCGCTCTCGCTGGAACCGCCGCTGGTGACCTTCATGGTCGCCCGTACGTCGACGACCTGGCCGCGGATCGCGCGGGCCGGGGTGTTCTGCGTGAACGTCCTGGGCGCGGACCAGGGGGAGCTGTGCCGCGCCTTCGCGGTCAGCGGGGCGGACAAGTTCGCGGGGGTCGACCACGCGCCGGCGCCGGTCACGGGGTCGCCGCGGCTGGCGGGGGTGCCGGCGTGGATCGACTGCCGGGTGCACGCGGTGCACACCGGGGGGGACCACCTGATCGTGGTGGGGCGGGTCGAGGCGCTGGGCGCGGAGGGTGAGGGCGACCCGCTCCTCTTCCACCGCGGCCGCTTCAGCCGCCTCGCACCGTAGCCGGCTCCGGCCCCGCGACCACGCCCGGCCGGGCACCCCAACCCCGAGCTGGGGGCACCTCCCAGCGGTAGCTGGGGGACGCTTGAGCGGGCCCAGCGGAGGCGCCGCCCGGCCACATGGGGCTCCGCCCCAGCACCCCGCGCCTCAAACGCCGGCGAGGCTGAAATAGCCCGCCAGCACCTACCCGCCGGACCCAAGGCCGCGCAGCGGCACTTCAAGTCCGAGCTGGGGGCACCTCCCAGCGGTAGCTGGGGGACGATTGAGCGGGCCCAGCCGGAGCCCCGGCAGGCGGGGCCCGCACGCCCGCCGAGGCGCACCCCGACCCGGGGCCGCGACGGGGCCGGGGCCGGGCGCGGCCAGGGGCGGGGACGGGCCCGGCCGGAACGGGACAGGGCCGGGGCCGGGGCCGGGCCAGGGTCAGGGGAAGGTGAGGACGCCGCGGGCCACGCGGCCGTGGTGCGCGTCGGCCGACGCCTTCGCGAAGTCCTCGACCGGGTAGACCGCCGTCACCAGCTCGTCCAGCAGCAGCCTCCCCTCCAGGTACAGCCGCGCGTACAGCGCGATGTCCCGCTGCGGACGCGAAGAGCCGTAGCGGCAGCCCAGGATGGACTTGTCCAGGTACATGGACGAGACCTGGAACGACGCCTCCTCCGCGAACCCGGGCACGCCCAGCAGCACCGCCTGCCCGCGCCGGTCGAGGAGGTCCACGGCCTGCCGGATCAGCTTCACGTGGCCCACGCACTCGAAGGCGTGGTCCGCCCCGGTCGGCAGCAGCTCCTTCACCGCGGCGACCGTGTCCTCCACCGCCGACGCGTCCACGAAGTGCGTCGCGCCGAACTGCCGCGCCACCCCCTCCTTCGCGGGGTTCGCGTCCACCGCCACGATCACCGAGGCCCCGGCGATCCGCGCACCCTGGAGCACGTTCAGGCCGATCCCGCCCGCGCCGATGACCACCACCGTCTCGCCCCGGTCCACCCCGGCCCGGTTGAGGACGGCACCCACCCCCGTCAGTACCCCGCAGCCGATCAGCGCCGCCGAGGTCATCGGCACCGCCTCCGGGATCTTCACGGCCTGGACCGCCTTGACGACGGTCCGCTCCGCGAACGCCGAGTTGGAGGCGAACTGGAACAGCGCCTGCCCGCCCCGCGAGAACGGCCGGCCCGGCATGCCGATCGCCTTCCGGCACATCGTCGGCCGGCCCCGGTCGCAGTCCGCGCAGGCCCCGCAGTTCGCCAGGGTGGAGAGGGCGACGTGGTCACCGGGCTCCACATGGGTCACGCCCGGTCCCACCGACTCCACCACCCCCGCCCCCTCGTGCCCCAGCACGACCGGCGCCGGGAACGGGATCGTCCCGTCGATCACCGACAGGTCGCTGTGGCACAGTCCGGCCGCCGCGATCGCGACCCGCACCTCCCCCGGCCCGGGGTCCCGCACCTCCAGGTCGTCGACCACCCGCGCCTGCTTGCCGTCGAACACGACGCCTCTCAACTGGACCTCCTGGGCTCCTTGGGGAGGCCGAGCACCCGCTCGGCGATGATGTTCCGCTGGATCTCGTCCGAACCGCCGTAGATCGTGTCGGCGCGTGTGAACAGGAACAGCCGCTGCGCCTCGTCCAGCCCGTCCTCGTACGCCCCGCCCGGCGCCCGGTCCGGTACGCCGGCGGAGGCCGCCGCGCCCCGGACCGCGACCGCGAGCTCGCCGAGCCGCCGGTGCCAGCCGCCCCACAGCAGCTTGGCGACGCTCGGCGCCCCGGGATCCCCCGGACCGCCGCCGAGCGTGCGCAGCGCGTTCCAGCGCATGGTGCGCAGCTCGGCCCACTGCCGGACCAACCGGTCGCGCAGCACCGGGTCGGCGGCCTGCGGGGAGTCCAGGAACGACCGGACCACCCGGTCGAGCTCGGCGGCGAAGCCGATCTGCTGGACCAGGGTGGACACGCCCCGTTCCAGCGCGAGCAGCCCCATGGCCACGGCCCAGCCGTTGCCCTCGCCCCCGACGAGCTCCTCGGCGACGGCGCCGTCGAAGAAGACCTCGTTGAACTCGGCGGTGCCGGAGAGCTGGCGGATCGGCCGGACCTCGACGCGGCCCGGCTGGTCCATCGGCACCAGCAGGAAGGACAGGCCGTGGTGCCGCCGGGAGCCGGGCTCGGTGCGGGCCAGGACGAAGCACCAGTCGGCCTCACGGGCCAGCGAGGTCCAGATCTTCTGCCCGGTGACCCGGTGGCGCGTGCCGTCGCGGACGGCGGCCGTGCGCACGCCGGCCAGGTCCGAGCCGGCGTCCGGTTCGCTGTACCCCTGGCACCACAGCTCCTCGCCGCGGGCGACCGCCGGCAGGAACCGCTCCCGCTGCTCCCGGGTCCCGTACGCGATCAGGGTGGGCGCGAGGAGGTTCTCGCCGATGTGGCCGACGCGGCCGGGGGCGCGCACCCGCGCGTACTCCTCCGCCCACACCACCTGCTGGACGAGCGTGCCGCGCCGCTGCCCGTACGCGCCCTCGGGGGCCTCCCAGCCGAGGCCGATCCAGCCGCCGCGGCCGAGCTCCCGTTCCCATTCCCGGCGGGCGGCCACGCCCTCGTGTTCGCTGCCCGGTCCGCCGAGGCCGGTGGCCCCGGCGAAGGGCCCCACCAGGTGCCCGTCCAGCCAGTCGCGCGCGGCGGCCCGGAACTCCTCGTCCGCCGCCGCGAAGCCGAAGTCCACGCGGATTCCCCCTACGCGTTGGGCCGGTCCTTGGCGGCCGCGGCCTTGGCCATGGCCTCCAGCTGGGCCAGCATCGGCATGGGGTCGGTCCCCACGGTCCCGGGCAGGAAGTCGGCGATCCGTTCGGGGGTCCAGGCCCCGTCGGCGTAACCGGCGCGGAGCTCCCGCGGCTGCGCCCACACCGCGATCTTCGGGCCGGCGATCGTGTAGACCTGCCCGGTGATGCCCTCCGCCCGGGCCCGGTCGGACAGCAGGTAGGTGACGAGCGCGGCGACGTCCTCGGGCTCGCCGATCTCCTTCAGCTCCATGGGCACGTTGGCGGACATGCGGGTCCGGGCCACGGGGGCGACCGCGTTGGCGGTCACCCCGTACTTGTGGAGGCCGAGTGCGGCGGAGCGGACCAGCGAGATGATCCCGCCCTTGGCGGCCGAGTAGTTGGCCTGGGCCACGCTGCCCTGGTGGTTGCCGCTGGTGAACCCGATCAGGGTGCCGGAGCCCTGCCTGCGCATGACGGCGGAGGCAGCCCGGAAGACGGTGAAGGTGCCCTTGAGGTGGGTGGCGACCACGGGGTCCCACTCCTCCTCGCCCATGTTGAACAGCATGCGTTCGCGCAGGATGCCGGCCACGCACACGACTCCGTCGATCCGCCCGTACTCGGCGAGGGCGGTGTCCACGATCCGCTGCCCGCCCGCCATGGTGGAGATGTCGTCGGCCACCGCTACGGCCTGCCCGCCGCCCGCGGTGATCTCCTTCACCACCGACTCGGCGACCTCACTGGTCGGTTCCCCGCCCTCGATGGACACCCCGTAGTCGTTGACGACGACCTTCGCGCCCTCGGCGGCGGCGGCGAGCGCGACGGCCCTTCCGATGCCCCGGCCGGCGCCGGTGACCGCGACGACCTTGCCTGCCAAGAAGTTCCCCACGTCCGGCCCCTTCCCGTTTTCTGACGGACCGTTAGATTCTATGGCCTGTCAGATGTGGGCGCACAAGACCTCAGGAGGCACCGTGTCCATGCCGGCCGAGTTCCACGACATCGCCAAGCGCGTGAACAACTGGGGCCGCTGGGGCGCCGAGGACGAGATCGGCACGCTGAACCTGATCACCCCGGACGTGGTGCGCGCGGCCGCCGCCGGGGTACGGACCGGGCGCCGCGTCCCGCTCGCCCTCCCGCTCAAGGAGGACGGCGTACAGGCGGGCCTGATCCCGGGGCGGATCAACCCGCTGCACACCATGGTCCAGATCAACCAGGAGCTCTTCGGCCCGGGCACGGTGGCCTGCAGCGACGACACCGTGACCATGGGCCTCCAGGCGGCCACCCACTGGGACGCCCTGACCCACGTCTCCCACTCGGGCCGGATCTACAACGGCCGGCCCGCCGACTCGATCACCGCGCACACCCGCGCCCGGTACAGCGGCATCGACAAGGCCACCCCGATCGTCTCGCGCGGCGTACTGCTCGACGTGGCCCGCGCCAAGGGGCTGGACCGGCTGCCCGGCGACCACGCCGTCACCCCCGCCGACCTGGCCGAGGCGGAGGAGTTCGGCCGGGTGAAGGTGCGGGCCGGCGACGTCGTACTGGTCCGCACCGGGCAGATCCAGAGCTACCTGGCGGGCGACCGGCACGGTTACGGCTTCCCCTCGCCCGGCCTCTCCCTGCACACCCCGGAGTGGTTCCACGCGCGCGACGTGGCCGCCGTCGCCAACGACACGCTCACCTTCGAGATCTTCCCGCCCGAGATCGAGAACCTGTGGCTGCCGGTGCACGCCCTGGACCTGGTCGAGATGGGCATGCACCAGGGCCAGAACTGGAACCTGGAGACGTTGTCCACAGCCTGTGCAGAAGAGGGCCGGCACAGCTTCCTCCTCTCCGCCATGCCCGAGCCCTTCGTCGGCGGCACCGGCACCCCCGTCGCACCGGTGGCGGTCCTCTGATCCGGGAACCCCGGACGTGATCCTCTAGCCTGGGCACGGGCCCGGGCCCCGGGCCCGGGCGAGAGGGGACGTGCGACCGATGTGGGTGGACATCTCGGCTGACGGCGTACCGGAGGCGGACCGGTTCGAGTGGTTCAACGCGGTGGTCGCCAGCGAACTGATGCCCACCGCCCTGAGCACCGACCGGACGGACACCTTCGACGCCCAGGTGTCCGCACTCGACCTGGGCGCGCTCCAGGTGTCGAAGTTCCTGTACTCCCCGCTGCGTTCGCGCCGCACACCGGCCCTGATCCGGCGCAGCGACCCGGAGCAGTACCAGCTCGCCCTGGTGACCTCGGGAAGCGAGTGGATCACCCAGCGGGACAACGGCACGGCGCTGTCCGCCGGAGACATGGTGTTCTGGAACAGCTCCTACCCCTGGGAGGCCGGGGTCCCGGACGCCGACGGCCACGTCGAGGCGGTCGTCCTGCAACTCCCGCGCTCCGCCCTGCCCTTCCGTCCCGAGCGGGTGGACCGCATCCTCGCCCGGCGCATCCCGGCCCGTACGGGGATGGCGGCGATCCTGGGCCGGTTCCTGACCTCCCTGCACGCCGAGGGCCCCGACTGCGCACCGCAGGACCTGGCCCGGCTGGCGGGCATCACCACCGACCTGGTCGCGGCCTGCCTGGCCGAACACCTCGACCTGCCCGCGGAGCTCCCGGCCGAGGCACACGGCCGGGCACTGCGCGCCCGCATCGACCGGTTCGTCGAACACAACCTCTGCGACCCGGAACTGACGCCGCGTGCGATCGCCGCCCAGCACGCCATCTCGCTGCGCACCCTCTACAGCCTGTACGAGGACGAGGACGGGTACGGGTACGGGCAGGCGGGCCGCGGCGGCATCGCCACGGTCATCCGCCGGCTCCGCCTCGCCCGCGCCCACGAGGACCTGGCGGACCCGGAGCTGAGCCGGCACACCATCCAGTCCATCGCCGCGCGCCGGGGCTTCACCAGCGCCACGGCGTTCTCCCGCGCCTTCCGGGAGGAGTACGGCGTCACCCCGACCCAGCACCGCGGCGAGTCCCTGGCCGACCCGGCTGCACGGAATGTCGCACCGTCGCGCACGCCTCGCACACCACACCCGCCCGCACCTGCATAGGCTCCCCGCTGGGCGAGGGCAAGAGCGGGCCCGACCGCCCCGGGGACGCGCGTCCCCGCACGCCCGCGGCCCGGGAGGAACTGGGGACCTCCCGGCCCGCGGCCCGCAACCCGCTCCAGCCGACGTTGGTTTCGGCGGAGGCGGAGCCGGTGTAGC
Organism: Streptomyces sp. NPDC012888; assembly: GCF_042900645.1. Taxonomy (NCBI): domain Bacteria; kingdom Bacillati; phylum Actinomycetota; class Actinomycetes; order Kitasatosporales; family Streptomycetaceae; genus Streptomyces; species Streptomyces sp. NPDC012888. The sequence goes on from NZ_JBIBBM010000015.1 coordinate 17,262, forward strand.
GGGGTGGCACGTTCGGGAACCGTGAGGTGTTCATGACGCGTCCCCATTCGCGCGTCACCCCCCGCACACCTCACCCCCAGAGGAGAAGCGCATGGCCAACCCGTACCAGGTCACGCCGCCCCCGCCGCCGCGGCGGTCCGGCGGGAAGCTCGCCGGGCTGCTGGTGCTCGCCCTGGTCGCCGGTGGCGTCTACGGGGCGTCCCAGCTGCTGGGCGAGGGCGAGGGCGAGCCGTCGGCTTCCGCGTCCGTCGCCGCCCGGCCGTCCGCCAAGACCCCGGAGCCGGGTGATCCCGAGTCCTCCTCCGACACCTCCAGCTCCTGGAAGGTGGGCGACTGCGGCGGCCCCGACCCGAAGCGGCAGCCGGACGGGTACCGGCCGCTGAAGTGCTCCGACTCCGGCGCCACGTTCAAGGCGATCGACATCAAGGACGCGAGCATCCTGCCCGGTTCGATCCAGTGCCCGGCCGGCACCGACCTGATGATCCAGGTGAGCATCTCCTACGGCTCGAGCGGCAAGGGCAGCGGGATCCCCACGAACACCGTCTGCGGGCGGAACCTCTCGGGTGACCACCCGGGCGACGCAGGCGCCGGCGGCGGACAGCTGGTCAAGGGCGACTGCATCGACTCGCAGGCCCAGGAGGTCGCCTGCGCTTCCGGCGGCTCGGGCACGTACAAGGTGCTCGGCCTGGTCAAGGACAAGGGCGAATGCCCGGCGGGCACGACCGAGCCGATGCAGCTGACCATCGCGGTCGGCCGCCCGTACGACGTGATCTGCGCGAAGGGCTGACGGGACCGGGTGCTGCGGGTGGCGGCGTACGGTCGTGCACGCCCCGAGCGCGGCACGGCAGCCGCCACCCCACGACCCGCACTCGCCAAGGAGAACCCTTGCGGAACCTTGACGTCCCCTCGCGACGAATCGCTCACTCCAGGGTGATCAACGTGTGACGAACCGTCAACACCTCGTTAGAGGTACACGCGCGGTTCCCGGGAGTGCGCAAAATCTTCACCAGGTCCTGCGGAGGCCCTGCCGTCCGGTTTCGCGGCCCGGTCCACCTCGCACCAGACGCGCTTGCCGGCGCCCTCCCGCTGCCATCCCCAGCGGTCCGCCAGCCCCACCACCAGCTCCAGGCCCCGGCCCCCGGTGTCCTCGCCGTCCGCGTGGCGCGGGGACGGCGGGCGGTCGCTGCTGTCGGCGACCTCCACCCGCACGCCGGGGCCGCCGAGCAGCATCCGCAGGACCGCGGGACAGCCGGTGTGCACGACGGCGTTGGTGACCAGCTCGGAGATCAGCAGGATGAGCGTCTCCGCCAGCGGTTCGTCGTCCCCTATGCCGGAACCGGCCAGCCGGGAACGCGCCCATCTGCGCGCCCGGCCGACCTCCGCGGGATCCGGGCCGACTTCCAGCTGAACCTGAAGCACCTGCACCGCTCACACCATCCGAACCGGCGGACACTTCGCCTCGCGAAAGGACGACGGGATCACCGACCGTGACCCCCTTGCGGAGCAGCATGGTTGACGTACAGTCACCACAACAAGCGCTTCGGTCATATTCCAGCGCGAAGGAGTAGGCGTAGTGCATACTGCGCGGCGCTCACGCCGCTCAACCGCTCGCATTGACGGGAGCGTACCGGAGCCGACCCCCGACTCCGGCGCGTAACGAGACGGACGAAGGACACGAACCGATATCAACTCTGTGTAATCGGACATGCGTCCTTCGGTGTCGGGCCCGTTACCCCGCTCCCCCCTCCGGTTCCGCCGCCAGTTCCGCCGCCAGGGCCTCCTCCGCCTCCGCCGCCGTCAGCCACTGCTCCGCCCGCAGCCACGCCCGTTTCAGGTACAGGTGGACGTCCGCCTCCCAGGTGAACCCCATGCCGCCGTGCACCTGCAGGCAGTCCCGGGCTCCCCGCACCGCCGCGTCGTCCGCCAGCAGCTTGGCGCCCCGGATCTCGCCGGGGTCCCCGGTGACCGCCGCCGCGTAGACCGCGGCACGGGCCAGCTCCGCCCGCACCAGCATCCGCGCGCACAGGTGCTTGACCGCCTGGAACGCCCCGATCGGCTGCCCGAACTGCTCCCGGGTCCGGGCGTGCTCCACCGCCAGCTCCACCGTCCGCAGCGCCCCGCCCAGCTGGAGCGCCGCGGTCAGCAGAGCACCCTCCTCCCGGTACGCGCCGGACCCGCGGCCCCCGCCGGCACCGTCACCCCCGCCGGCACCGTCACCCCCGCCGGCCCCGGCCACGCGGTGCAGCGGGGTCAGCGGGTCCACCGAGGCCGTCGGTGTGCCGTCGACCGGGGCGCCGGCCCCGAGCACCGCGTCCGCCTCCGCCAGGTACGCCACGAGGCCGCCCGGCAGGTCGTACGCCGTGACCACCGCCCGCCCCTCGGCCGCGCCCGGCACCACCCCGGCGGCCAGATGGGTGGCCACCAGGGGCCCCGGCAGCAGCGCCCGGCCGGCCTCCTCGAAGACCAGCACCGCCTCCGGCATGCCCAGCCCGACCCCGCCCCGTTCCCCGGACAGCCGCAGCGAGAAGAACCCGGCGTCGCCGAGCTCCCGCCACAGCCGCCGGTCGACGGCCGCCGGCGCGTCCAGGGAGGCGCGCAGCGCCTCGCGCCCGTACCGGCCCGCGAGCAGTTCCCGTACGCCGTTGCGCAGGGCCTGCTGGTCCTCGGTCAGACGGAACTCCACCGTGCCCTCACCGGCCCTTCGGAAGGCCGAGGATCCGCTCGGCGACGATGTCGTGCTGGATCTGCGAGGTGCCGGCGGCGATGGTGTAGGAGAGGGAGGACATCCGGTCCAGGACCCAGTCCCGGTCCGCCTCCAGCGACCCGCTCCCGAGCAGCTCGGCGGCCGTGTCGTACAGCTCCTGCCGGGCGTGCGAGTAGCGGAGCTTGAAGACCGAGCCGCCCGCTCCGGGCACCCCGCCGGTCCTCTCGGCCTCGCTGACGTTCCACTGGGTGAGCCGCCACAGCGCGCCGAACTCCGCGTGGAGCCGGCCCAGCCTGCGCCGCAGCACGGCGTCGTCCCAGCGGCCGGTGCGGCGGGCCTCGCGGGCCAGCTCGCCCAGGGTGCGCCGGCAGGCGACGACCTCGCCGACGAAGGCGGTGCCGCGTTCGAAGGAGAGGGTCACCATGGTGACCCGCCAGCCGTCGTTCTCCTCCCCGACCCGGTTGGCGACCGGCACCCGCACCTCGTCGAGGAAGACCTCCGCGAACTCGGTGGAGCCGGCCAGGGTGCGCAGCGGCCGTACGGTGACGCCCGGCGCGTCCATCGGCATGGCCAGCCAGCTGATCCCGCGGTGCTTGGGGGCGTCGGGGTCGGTGCGGACCAGGAGTTCGCACCAGTCGGCCACCTCGGCGTGCGAGGTCCAGATCTTGGAGCCGCTGACGACGTAGTGGTCCCCGTCGCGGACGGCCCGGGTGCGCAGCGCGGCCAGGTCGGACCCGGCGCCGGGTTCGGAGAAGCCCTGGCACCAGATCTCGTCGCCGCGCAGGATGGGCGGGAGCCAGCGTTCGCGCTGGGCCGGGGTGCCCTCCGCGGCGACGGTCGGCCCGGCGTGCAGCAGGCCGACGAAGTTGGCGCCGACATAGGGGGCTCCGGCGCGTTCCGTCTCCTCCAGGAAGATCAGCCTCTGGGTCGGGGAGGCGTCCCAGTGCACGTCGGCGTAGCCGGCGTCGTGGAGCATGCGCTGCCAGCCGGCGTCGTAGGCGCGGCGGCCCGGCCAGTCGGCGGGCGAGGGCTTGTCCGGCAGCTGGGGGAGCACCTCGGCCAGCCACTTGCGCAGCCGGTCCCGGAACCCCTCCTCCTCGGGGGTGCAGGTCAGGTCCATGTCCGCGGCCCCGTCAGACCAGGTCCAGGCCCAGCATGCGGATGGCGTTGCCGCGCATCAGCTTGTGGACGGTCTCCTGGTCGAGGTCCTTGACGTGGTCGAGGGCGACCTCCTTGGTGTGCGGGAAGGTCGAGTCGACGTGCGGGTAGTCGGTCTCGAAGGTGGCGTTGTCGCGGCCGACGATGTCGATGGCCTCGATGCCGTGCTTGTCGCGGAAGAAGCAGCAGAAGATCTGCCGGTAGTAGTAGGTGGACGGGGGCTCGGGGATCAGGTCGCGGACCCCGCCCCAGGCGCGGTGCTCCTGCCACACGTCGTCGGCCCGCTCCAGGGCGTACGGGATCCAGCCCATCTGGCCCTCGCTGTAGGCGAGCTTCAGCCGGGGGAACTTCACCAGCACGCCGCTGAAGAGGAAGTCCATCATCGAGGCCATGGCGTTGTTGAAGCTGAGGGAGGCCTGGACGGCGGGCGGGGCGTCGGGGGAGGCGGCGGGCATCTGGGAGGAGGAGCCGATGTGCATGTTCACGACCGTGCCGGTCTCCTGGCAGACGGCGAAGAAGGGGTCCCAGTAGCCGGAGTGGATGGACGGCAGGCCCAGGTGGGTGGGGATCTCGGAGAAGGTGACGGCCCTGACGCCGCGGGCGGCGTTGCGGCGGACCTCGGCGACGGCGAGGTCGATGTCCCAGAGCGGGATGATGCACAGGGGGATCAGCCGGCCGCCGCTGTCGCCGCACCACTCCTCGACCATCCAGTCGTTGTACGCGCGCACGCAGGCCAGTGCGACCTCCTTGTCGTGGGCCTCCGCGAAGGTCTGGCCGCAGAAGCGGGGGAAGGTCGGGAAGCAGAGCGAGGCCTCGACGTGGTTGAGGTCCATGTCGGCCAGCCGGGCCTTGGGGTCCCAGCAGCCGCGCCGCATCTCCTCGCGGGTGATGCCTTCCAGGGTCATGTCGTCGCGGTCGAAGCCGACGGCGGCGATGTTGCGCTTGTACGGGAACTTGAGGTCCTCGTAGATCCACCAGTCGGTGGGCGGGCCGTCGGGGTCCATGGAGATGACGTACTTCCCGCCGGTGTAGACGAGCTCGCCGATGCCCGCGGTGACCGCCTGGGGTCCGCGGTCGCGGTACTTGGCGGGGAGCCACCGGTCGAACAGGTGGGCGGGCTCGATCACGTGGTCGTCGACGCTGATGATCCGAGGCAGTTCCATGGAGTCCCCTCACCGTTTCTGATGACCCGTCAGAAAGAAGCTAGCCCCGGGGACCCTGGACCGTAAAGCGGTGTCGTCCTACTCTCTCCGTCTGATCTGACACAACGTCAGGTCCTTGCCGGCAGCAACCGCACGAAAGGCCCGGGCATGACGGACACCGCAACGGAACTGGACCGGTCCGCCACCTTGTGGGAACTCGTCGCCCGCCGCGCCGCGCTCACCCCGGACACCCCGGCCCTGATCCAGGCGGAGAGCGGCCGCACCCTCACCTTCGGCGCGCTGCGCGACCGCGCCGAACGCGTGGCCGCCGGCCTGCACGCCATGGGCGTCCGACCCGGCACGGTGGTCGCCTGGCAGCTGCCCACCCGCATCGAGACGGTCCTGCTGTCCGTCGCCCTGGCCCGGACCGGAGCCGTCCAGTCCCCGGTCATCCCCTTCTACCGGGACCGCGAGGTCGGCTTCGCCCTCGACGCCGCCCAGGCCGACTTCTTCGCCGTACCGGGCGCCTGGCGCGGCTTCGACCACACCGCGATGGCCGCCCGCCTCGGCGCCCGCGGTGTCTTCGAGGCCTACGAGGAGCTGCCCGACGGCGACCCGGCCGCCCTGCCCGCACCCCCGGCCTCCGGCAGGGACGTCCGGTGGATCTACTGGACCTCCGGCACCACCTCCGAACCCAAGGGAGTGCTGCACACCGACCGCTCCCTCATCGCCGGCGGCTCCTGCCTGGCGCACGCGCTCCGGCTGACCTCCGCGGACGTCGGCTCGATCGCCTTCCCGTACGCTCACATAGGCGGCCCCGACTACCTGGTGATGCTGCTGCTCTACGGCTTCCCCGCCGTCCTGTTCGAGAAGTTCGCGATGCCCGACGCCCTGGAGGGCTACCGGCGGCACGGAGTCACCGTCGCGGGCGGCTCCACCGCCTTCTACTCCATGTTCCTGGCCGAACAGCGCAGGCTGCCGCCCGGCGAGAAGCTCGTCCCCACCCTGCGGCTGCTGGCCGGCGGCGGGGCGCCCAAGCCGCCCGAGCTCTACCACGCGGTGGTCCGCGAGCTCGGCTGCCGGCTCACCCACGGCTACGGCATGACCGAGGTACCCATGATCACCATGGGTTCGCCGGACGACACCCCGGAGAACCTGGCCACGACCGAGGGGCGGCCCCCGGCCGGCATGTCGGTCCGGATCACCGACCCCGACGGCAAACCCCTGCCCGCCGGCACCGAGGGCGAGGTCCGGCTGCGCGGCGAGGCCGTCTGCCGCGGCTACCTCGACCCGCTCCAGTCGGCCGAGGCCTTCGACGCCGACGGCTACCTGGTCACCGGCGACCTCGGCCGGCTGACCGCGGACGGCCACCTGGTCCTCACCGGCCGCACCAAGGACGTGATCATCCGCAAGGGCGAGAACGTCTCCGCCAAGGAGATCGAGGACCTCCTGCACACCCTGCCCGGCGTCGGCGACGTCGCCGTGATCGGCCTGCCCGACCCCGAACGCGGGGAACGCGTCTGCGCGGTGGTCGAGCAGCCGGCGGACGCCGAGCCGCTGACCCTGGCCGCCGTCACCGCCCACCTGCGCGCCGAGGGCCTCGCCACCCACAAGCTGCCGGAGCAGCTGGAGCTGGTCGAGGCCCTCCCCCGCAACGACACCCTGCGCAAGGTCCTGAAGTACAAGCTCAGGGAGCGCTACGCCTGACCCGCCGGCAGCCGGTCCACGTCCCGCATGAAGTCCAGCATCCGGCGGTTGACCTCGTCGGCGTGGTCGAACTGCGGGCCGTGCCCGGTCGCGTCGACGATCTCGGCCCGGGCGCCGGGAACCAGCCGCGGCACCCGCTCCAGCTGCCGCTTCGGGTCCAGCAGCAGGCTGCGCCTGCCCAGCACCACGTACAGCGGGGTCCGGACGGAGGCCAGCTCCTGCTCGGTCAGCGGCAGCGGCGCGGGGCGGCGGATCCGGTACGCCCGCACCCCGGCCAGCACCATCGCGCGCAGCTCGGGCACGACCAGCACCGGCTGCTGGAGCCACTCGGCGAGCCGCCGGCGCAGCGGCCGGGGCGCGAAGGTGGCGAACAGGCTGACGAACACCCAGGCGAAGAAGCGCAGGCCCACCTTCTCCAGCCCGCCGGGGTCGAGCGCGGTGACCGACGCGAGCCGTCCGGGCCGGCGGTGCGCCGCGTTCAGCACCAGCCAGCCGCCGTAGGACGCGCCGACGAGGTGGACCCGGTCCAGGCCGAGGCCGTCGAGCGCCTCGTCGAGCCACTGGGCGGCGCGCTCCGGCTGCCACATCGGTTCGCGGTGCACGCTGCGGTTGGCGTCGCCGGGCGTGTCCAGGGCGTACACGGGACGGTCGGCGGCGAGGGCCGGCGTGTTGGGGTACCAGGTGGCGGCGCAGGAGCCCGCGCCGTGGATCAGGACCACCGGGGTCCGGTCCCCGCCGGGGGAGCCGTCGGTGCCGTCACGGCCCTCGGGGCCGTACCGGTAGACGTGGGTGGTGCCGAAGGAGGTCTCCACGTCGGTCTCGGAGCGGATGGGGGCCCCCATGGCGTAGACGGCGTCGCACGCGGCGAAGTAGCGGTCGCGCAGGGTGTCGTTGACGTACCGGCCGACGTCCTTGCGGGCGCGTGGGGTGTTCTCGGGCACGGCGGGGCCACCTCCTGGGGTCCGTTTTTCGTGATACGACCGTACCATGATGTTGGTACGGCTGTACCATCAAGGTCGGCCGAGCAGGACGGAGAGGCGGACGGTGCCCAAGCGCGTGGACCACGAAAAACGGCGCAGCCAGATCGCCGAGGCCCTGATCCGGGTGGCCGCCGCGCGCGGCCTGCACGCGGTCGGCATGCGCGACGTCGCCGCGGAGGCCGGCGTCTCCCTCCGGCTGGTGCAGTACTACTTCGAGACCAAGGAGAAACTGCTGCTCCACGGCCTCCAGCACCTGGTCGACGGTTTCACCGCGCGGGTCACCGCCCGGATCGCCACCGCCGGCGCCGACCCCGGCCCGCGCACCGTCATCGAGGCCCTGCTGCTGGCCGCGCTGCCCGTGGACGAGGAGAGCCGCGCCTTCCACCTCCTCCACACCTCGTACACCCTCCTCGCGGTCACCGACCCGGCGCTCGCCGCACAACCGCCCTTCGGCAACGCACGGGCCGCCGAGGACGCCGTCACCGCGCTGCTCCGGAAGGCCGTCGAGACGGGACGGGCGGCCCCCGGAACCGACCCCGGCGCCGAGGCCGCCGCCCTGCTGGCCATGTCCGCCGGCCTCGGCACCAGCGTGCTCACCGGCTACCGCACCGCCCAGTCCGCGACCGCCGTACTGCGCCACCAGCTCGACCGCATCCTCCCGCCCGCCCCGTAGGCGGCCGTCCCCCGGCCCGGTCGCCGACCCCGGACGCCCTTCGTACGCTGGGAGGTCCGAGGTGATGCGCCATGCCAGGACTCCGCAGCCGTACCGCCCGTGCCGCCGCCGCCCTGCTGATCGCCCTGATCGGCACCGCCCAGGCACCCGCCACCGCGGCACCCCCACGAACCGGCCTCGACCCCGCCACCGTCGAACGCCTCGACCGGGCCGTCGAGGCGGCGATCGAGCGGACCGGGATCCCCGGCGCCAACGTCGGGCTGTGGATCGACGGCCGCGGATCGTACGTGCGCTCCTTCGGCAAGGCCGACACGGCCACCGGCACACCCATGAAGACCGACCTGTTCAGCCGGGTCGGCAGCGTCACCAAGACCTTCACCGTCACCGCGGTGCTCCGCCTCGTCGACGACGGGAAGGTACGGCTGGACGACCCCGTCGGGCGCTACCTGGACGGCGTCCCGGGGGGCGACCGGATCACCGTCCGCCAGCTCGCCGCCATGCGCAGCGGCCTCTACGACTACACCGAGGACAACGGCTTCCTGACCGCCATGCGGGACGACCCCGACCGGCCCTGGACCCCTCGCCAACTGCTCGACGTCGCCTTCAAGCACCCCGCGAACTTCGCCCCCGGCGCCAGGTGGCAGTACAGCAACACAAACACCGTGCTGCTCGGGCTACTCGTCGAGAAGGTCTCCGGACAGCCGCTCGGCGACTACCTGGAGGAGAACGTCTTCCGCCGGGTCGGCCTGGACGACACCTCGTTCCCGTCCGACGGCACGATCCCCACGCCCTACGCGCACGGGTACACGGACTTCACCCCCGACGGGAAGACCACGGACGCCTCGCGGTGGAACCCGTCCTGGGCCTGGGCCGCCGGCGCGGTCATCTCCGACCTGGAGGACCTGCACGCCTGGGTCCCCGTCCTCGTCTCCGGAGCCGAACCGGACGGCACCCGGCTGCTCGACCCCGCCACCCAGGCGCAACGGCTGAAGACCGAGAACGTCGGCTACCCGGGCATCGGTTACGGCCTGGGCATCGCGAACATCAACGGCTGGCTGGGCCACAACGGAGAACTGCCCGGCTACGAGACGGTGGCCGCGCGGCTCCCGTCGGCCGGCGCCACCCTGGTGATCCAGGTGAACTCCGACCAGGACGGCCCCGAAGGCAACTCCAGCACCGTCCTGGGACGGGCCGTCACCGAGATCGTGACCCCCGCCCACGTGTGGACCCTGCCGGCCCCCGCCCACCCGCCGCAGCCCAACCAGAGCCCGGCGGGGAAGCGCTAGCCTCCCCGCGGGCCCACGCTCCGGGCGTGACGCGTCACGCGTCCGGCGGCTCCACGCCGCAGTAGCCGGCGAAGGCCGCCAGGATCTGCTCCTCCGAGATCCGGCCGTCCTCGTCGGCGTCCAGGTACGCGGCGACCTTCCCGGCCACTTCCGCGTCCGAGCCCAGGACGCGCAGCACCCGCACGGCAGCCCCGGGCGTCACGCCGGCCCCGTCCTCGTCGGCGACCGCGATCACCGCGTGCAGGAACTGCCGGGCGATCTCCGCGAACCGCTGCGGGTTGTCGTGGAGGCGCTTGGCCGCGCCGGTCACGAACTCCTCACGGGTGACCCGCTGGTCGCCGTCGACGTCGGCGATACCGGCCATGCCCTGCCAGAAGGCCTCGGCCCCGATGAAGAGCGCCTGCCCCTTGTCGGAGCGTGCGGTGACACCGAATTCGGCCAGTACCGCCTTGGCGGCGGCACTGAAGTCCTCCCGGTCGATATAGCCGTTGCCGTCCTGGTCGAACGTGGCGAATCGGGCGGCGATCTTGCGCTCGTACTCTGCGCTGTCCATCAAGAAGATCCGCCTTCACATGTGCGGTGGGGTGCAGTTCAAGACAAGGCAGGAGCGTACGGCCTCCATGGCCTGCGCGTTAAGTCAAGCGGGCAACCAGGTGGCCGCATCGAACCCGCGCACGGGGAGCGCGACGGGGCGCGTCGCCGCGGACCACGCGTGTACCCCTAGCACGGAGCCCCCACTTCCAGGGGCGGCTTCCCGTAAAACGGGCACGGACCGGCCCGCGGACATTACATTCGGGAGGGTCGACAAGGGCTGAGAGGCTGACGAGGGCTGAAGCTGGGGGCTCCATGCCGAAGGAAACGCCACCGCGTTGGGACCGCAGGATGCAGCAACGACTCGCCCGCGGCGAGGCCGCCGCGCTCGGAGAGCTGTACGACCGCTTCGCCTCGCTCGTGCACGGCCTCGCCCACCGGGTGCTCGGCGACGAACAGGCCGCGGACCGGGTCACCCGCGAGGTGTTCGGCTACATCTGGGAGAACCCGGACGCGTACGACCCCAAACAGGGGTCCATGCGCTCCTGGGTGGCCCGGATCACCCAGGGCCAGGCGGTGGCGCGGCTGCGGCAGGCCGAGGGCGGCCGCGGCTCCCGCGAGGAGCTGGAGCAGAAGGTGCGCACCGCCAACGCCGCCGCCCGCGCCGACTACATCGTCACCTCGATGCCCGCACCGCTGCGCGCCGCACTGGAACTCGCGTACTTCAAGCGCCGCGACTACCGGCAGGCCGCGGCCGACCTCCAGATCAGCGAGGACGAGGCCCGGCGCCGGCTGCGGCTCGGCCTCCAGCTGCTGTCGACGGCCAACCTCCTCCCCCGGGAGGGCTCCGGCCGCCCCGGGTACGGACCGCCCGGATACGGAACCTCACGATGAACGGCCACGACGGGTTCGACGACGGACACCAGCTGCCCGGGCAGAACCGCATACCGGGTCCGCGCGGGGCCTGCGACGACCTCCCTCCGGAGGCCGCTCCCCGACCGGGCACGGCCGGCCCCGCCGTCACCGATCCCGTCGTGCCGTCACCGGGCGACACCACCCGGCCGTCCGGCGGCCCGCCCTCCCACGAGGTGCTGAAGTCCCTCCTGGGCGCGTGGGCGTTGGCGGCCTGCTCGGCCGCCGAGACCCAGGCGGTCGAGGAGCACCTCACCGAGTGCGCGCCGTGCGCCGAGGAGGCACTGCGGCTGCGGGACGCGGTGGGTCTGCTGCACCCGGACGAGAGCCTGGACCTCAACCCGCTGCTGCGTTCGCGGGTCCTGGAGGGCTGTCTCGGCAAGCGTCCGGCCCGGATCCCGGTGCCGGGCTGGGCCGGCCCGTACGACACGGAAGCCGCCCGGCTGGACGCGCTGCTGCGGGACTTCGGGGACTCGGAGTGGCACACCCCGGTACGGCTGAAGTGGTTCGAGGAGGAGCGGCCGCAGTCCCGGAAGACCACGGTGGCCGGGGTGATCGGACACCTGATGTCGGTGGACGGGCTGGTGGCGACGGCACTGGGCCTGGACGACCCACTGGGCCCCGACGCGGGCACCGACCCCTCGCGGCGCACCGAGCGGTTCTGGAACTCCACTCCCTACCCGACGACCCGGCAGGTCCGCGGACCGTGGCGGCAGCAGGGCCACACCCTGGTGCGCACGGTGTCCTTCGCGGGGCGGGGCGTCGCCGATCTCTCGGTGCCGTACGGGGAGACGGTGCTGCCGCTGTCGGACGCCTTCCTGGAGCGGGCGTTCGAGTGCTGGGTGCACGCCTGGGACATCGCCGACGCGGTGGACTACCCGTACGAGCCGCCGTCCGGCCCGCACCTGAACCGGATGATCGACCTTGCGGCCCGGCTGCTGCCGGGCGCGCTGGCCGAGCGGCGCCGGTCGGGTCTGGCGGCGCCACCGCGCAGCCTGGTTGCGGCGGGGTCACCGGGCCGGACCCTGCACCTGGAGATCGAGGGCGTGGGCGGCGGGTCCTGGGACATCGCGCTGGACTCGCCGGCCGCGGCGACCTCGGCCGACCACACGGTGGCCGAGATCGCCCTCGACGGGGTCGAGTTCTGCCAGCTCACCGCCGGGCGGGTGACTCCGGACGAGGCGGCGGCGGGACAGCACGGCGACCGCGAGGCGATCCGCGACGTGCTCTTCGCCGCCGCCAGCCTCAGCCGGCTCTAGGACGCGCCGGTGGCGCTACCGGCAGACCAGGGTGGGTCGTCTGGAGCCGAGTTCGGCGTTCCTGGCCATGTCGCGGAATTCGGCACCGGGTTCCGCGCCGAGCTCTTTGCGCAGGGTGTGCTGGTAGGCGCGGAAGACCTCCAGGGCCCGTCCGGGGGCGCCGTCCATGAGGAGGGCGCGGAAGAGGAGTTGCCGGGCGTTCTCGTTCAACGGCTGCCATTCGCTGAGGAATGCGGCGTGCAGGAGGGCCGGAGCCGCCTGATTGCGCCGCAGTAACATTTCGGTGGCCTTTTCCAGGGCCCGGGTCCGGCGGCGGTCGTAGTAGGAACGGTGTTCCTCGGTCCATTCCGCCGTCACGTCCGTCAGCAGCCTCCGGTGCAGAATTCGGATGTCGAACTCCCCCGGTGTCTCCCCGGCCAGGATCCGGTCGATCGCGGCCTGCGCACCCTGGTGGTCGCTGTCCAGCGTCCGGTCCAGGGCGATGGATTCGCCGTCCACGGTGAGCAGTCCGGGCGGCAGGACGTGCCCGCAGCGCCAGAGCAGCCGGCTGAGCCGGCGGCGCGCGGTCCGCGGTTCCTCCTCTGGCCACAGCGCCCGCAACACCGCCGGTCTGCGCACTTCCTGCCGGTGACTGAGGTGGACGAAGGCCAGGAGCTCGGCCGCCCGGGGCGCCATCCGCTCGCTCTGCCTGCCCGCGAAGTGAATGCCGTCCTCGCCGAGGATGTTGAGGCGGGGCCGGCCGGCCCCGACGGCTCCGGGCCGCGCTCCCCAATCCCCCGCGGGGCGTTCGGATTCACGTCTGATATCGGCCGCCCATCGGGCATCGGCCATCTGGCACCCCCGTGCTGAATAAACGGCCCGCGACGGAACGCGGACCATCACTCGATACCCGGAACGGCCGGTTGCGCGGTCTCGGCGTGGTCGGCGCCGAACCGCGTTCGCCGGCCGTTCACGGCATGAGTGTGTGCGTGAATACGTCTTCGTGGGCCCCTGCCGCTCGTCCGGTGTCACCGCGCGGAGAGTAGGGCACTCCTCATCCTAGACATGATCGAGAAAGTGACGCCAGGCCATCTCATATGCTGGGGAAGGTGAACAATTGACAAATTCCGTTCCAGCGGCCCGCGTTCAGAACATCAGTCGTATCCAGTTCCCCAGGCCGATCAGGAGCAACAGCACCACCCCGGTCGCGGAACCCCTCACCGTCCTGTCCCGGCGGGCCGCCCGCACCGATTCGGCGATGCCGTACAGCGCCGCGAGGCCGCCCAGCCCGCCGAGCACGGCCGCGGTGGCGTAGGCCCAGGTCGCGTCGGGCACCAGGTTCAGCAGCAGGACGGCGATCCCCAGGGGGACGATCGGCCAGGAGTTTCCGCTCACCGACTCCTTCCGGTCGCGGTCCCCCTCGCGCGCCCCGTCCTGGTCGCCTGCCGCCGTGCCGTGCCGGGTGCTGTTCATGTCCGCCTCGCTCTCGTCGTACTCGGATACGGTCCGCACGTCACACGTCCCGTCTGACCACGGCCCGCCCGGCCACCACCGACAGCGCACCGGTCCAGGCCGCGAACGCGGCCGTGCCGCCCAGCCTGGTCAGGGCGCCGGGGTCGGAGGACGCGACGGCCTTCTGCGCGGCCCGGAACGGCATCCAGTTCGCGGCCCCCCGGACGGCCTCAAGGGCGTCGACGGCGTGCAGGGCGACGTAGACCGCCGTCTCTCCGACGAACGGGACCACCAGCCACAGCGACAGGGCGATCCCCGTCGACCGGGTCAGCGAGCCCAGCGCCATGCCGGCCACCGTGCACAGTACGACGACGAGCACGTAGCACAGGAGCGCGAGCGCCGGGCCGCCCAGCGGGGGCAGCGCCGTGAACAGCCCGCCCAGGCTGACCGCGGCCGCGGTGAAGGCGGTCAGGACGAGGCCGAGGCCCGCGACGGCGGCCGCGGCGGCGCCCATCACCAGCGTCTTGCCGAGCAGCACGTCGCTCCGGCGGGGAACGGCCACGAAGGCGGGGCGGATGGTGCCGTAGCGGTGTTCGTGGGTGACGCTGACGATGCCGAGGATGCCCATGACCAGGCCGATGAGCGGCATGCCGGTCAGCTCGGCGGCCACGGTGAGGTTCTGCAGGGCCACCTCGGTTCCCACGGACGCGCCGTCGGGCAGGCTCCGCACGTCCATGCCGAGGGAGACGCCGAACAGGACGGCGAGCGCGGCGGTCCAGCCCACCGCCCACTTCGTGGAGCGCAGCGAGCGCAGCCGGATCCACTCGTACGCGGCGGCCCGGCGGACGTTGCCGCCGGGCGGCCGCCGCAGGGGTGCCCCCGTCGCCGGCACCGTGCCCGTGGTCGCGGTCGTGGTCGTGCTCGTGCTCGTGCTCGTGGTCATCGTGTGGCCCCCGTCGTCGCTGCGGTTGCCGCCGCGGCGCGGGGCCCGAACTCCACTGCCGCGCCGGTCAGCGAGAGGTACGCGTCTTCCAGCGAGCCGTGCCGGGTGGTCAGTTCCAGCACCATGGCCCCTTGTCTCCAGGCGGTCTCCGCGACGGCCTCCCGGCTGACGCCGGTGACCGTGAGGGCCTCGCCGTCCGCCTCGACCCGGGCGCCCGCCGCGCGGAGCGGCTCCAGCACCCGGTCCACGTGCGGGGTGCGCAGCAGGACCTGCCCGGCCGTGTGCCGGCGTACGAACTCCTCGACGCTGCCCTCGGCCATCAGCCGGCCCCGGCCGATGACCACCAGGTGGTCGGCGAGCAGCGCCATCTCGGTCAGCAGGTGGCTGGAGAGGAAGATGGTGCGGCCCTCCGCGGCCAGTGTCCGCAGGAAGGTGCGCAGCCAGGTGACGGTCTGCGGGTCGAGGCCGTTGGCGGGTTCGTCGAGGATGAGGACCCGGGGGTCGCCGATGAGCGCGCCGGCCAGGCCCAGCCGCTGGGCCATGCCCAGGGAGAACCCGCCGGGCTGCTTGCCGGCCACCGCTTCGAGGCCCACGGCCCTCAGGCACTCGTCGGCCCTGGCCGCCGGGACGCCCGCCAGCGCGGCCAGGGACGACAGGTGGTCGCGGGCGGTCCGCCTGGGGTGGAATCCGCGGCTGTCGAGGAGGGCGCCGACGACCCGGCTCGGGTCGGGGTGGGCGGACAGCGGGCGACCGTCGAAGTACGTCTCGCCCTCGCCGGAGGCCAGTTGCAGCATCAGCCGCATGGCCGTCGACTTACCGGCCCCGTTGGGGCCGACGAAACCGGTGACCGCACCGGACGGGGCGGTGAACGTCAGGTCCTCGACCGCCAGCTTGTCGCGGAATCTCTTGGTCAGGCCGCGTGCTTGGATCACGTACGGTCACTACCCATCACTTCGTCGGAATGCCCGGGTGCGGAACGCCCGGGGGCGGCAGCCGACCGGCCGGCGGGGCTGGGGAGCCCCCGTCGGCCGGTCTTCGCACCGGTGTCGCGGGACCGGATCAGAAGATGAAGTCCCGGACGATCGAGTAGACCTCGTAGACCGTGGCGGCCACGGAGATCGCCTTGCGGACGATCCACGGCACGACCCGCTCGTAGGTCTGCTTGAACTTGGTCCATCCGGCACGGGCCGCGTCGGTGATCTTCTTCCAGGCGGCGCCGCCGAGGCTGCGCAGCTTGCCGATGATCCAGGAGGCCTTGCCGAACTGCGCCTGCTCCGGGCTGACCGCGCCGGCACCGGCCGAGGCCGCGCCGGTGGCCGCGCCCGTGGCCGGGGCGGAGGCCGGGGAGAGGTCGACGCCGGCGGCGGAGGTGACCGCACGGTGCGAGTCGACGACCTGCACCTTGGCCGGGGCGGTGGCCGGGCCCGCCGCGCTGGCCATGGGCGCTCCGGCGCCGACGAGGGCACCGGCGAGTACGACGCTCGCGATGATCCGCTGGTTCTTCTTCACAGGAGGCTCCACAGGTCGTGAGTCCAGCCGCCCGGGCCGGTCGGCCGGCGGCGGGCACAGACTTGGGGACCCCCGTCCCCGACCCGTTCTCGAAGCGTCGTCGGTCGGTCTTCCGCATGTTCCGATCGTCGCGCCCCGCTGTCTCCTGCCTGTCTCCGGCGGGAACGCGAGAAGCCCCCGGCCGGGGCCGGGGGCTTCTCCGCCGCGTGCGCGCGGGGCGTACGCCGGGTGTTCGCGGGCGTCAGGCGAAGACGACCGTGCGGGAGCCGTTCAGCAGCACCCGGTGCTCGCTGTGCCACTTCACCGCCCGGGCCAGGGCCTGGCACTCGACGTCCCGGCCGATGGCGACCAGCTGGTCGGGGGTGACCTCGTGGCCGACCCGCTCCACCTCCTGCTCGATGATCGGGCCCTCGTCGAGGTCGGCCGTCACGTAGTGGGCGGTGGCACCGATCAGCTTCACACCGCGGGCGTGCGCCTGGTGGTAGGGCTTGGCGCCCTTGAAGCTCGGCAGGAAGGAGTGGTGGATGTTGATGATCCGGCCGCTCAGCTCCTTGCACAGGTTGTCCGACAGCACCTGCATGTAGCGGGCGAGGACGACCAGCTCCACGTTCTCGGCCTTCACCAGCTCCAGCAGGCGCGCCTCCGCCTCGAGCTTGGTGTCCCTCGTCACCGGGATGTGGTGGAAGGGGATGTCGTACGAGCCGACCAGCTCGGCGAAGTCGGTGTGGTTGGACACCACGGCCGCGATCTCGACCGGCAGCGCCCCGATCCGCGCGCGGAACAGCAGGTCGTTCAGGCAGTGGCCGAACTTCGACACCATGAGCACGATCCGCATCCGCTCGTCCGAGCGGTGGATCTGCCAGTCCATCCGGAAGGTGTCGCCGATCGCGGCGAAGCTGGCGCGCAGCTTCTCCACGGTGACCGGTTCCTCGGCCGAGAAGTGGACCCGCATGAAGAAGAGGCCGGTGTCGTGGTCGCCGAACTGCCGGCTGTCCTCGATGTTGCAGCCGGTCATGAACAGGTAGCTGGACACGGCGTGCACGATGCCCTGCTTGTCGGGGCACGACAGGGTCAGTACGTACTGCTGGGGCTGGGGCTTGGCCTCGGAGGCGGTGTGCGGGTCGCTCATGGCACCACAGCCTTTCACACCGCGCGGGTGAGGATCCTCAGCACTTCGAGGGAGCTGGGACGGGCGTCCGGATCGTCCCCGTCGGCGGTGGCCAGCCGTACGTGCGCCTCGCGGGCGGCGCGTACGGCCTCGGGCCAGGCGTGGTGGTCGAGGTAGGCGGAGACGGGGGCGTCGGGGCCGACCTGGTGCAGGATGCGCAGCACCCGCAGCACGGCCACGTCGACGAGGGCGGCCTCCTGGGAGTCGCGGAAGATCGTGCCGACGTACTTCTCGGCGGACCAGTTGTCGAGCCAGGTGTCCTCGACCAGCCGGTACACCGCGTCGGTCACGTCCCCGTAGCCCTCGGCGCCGGCCAGCCAGGTGTTCTCCTGGAACGCCGGATCGGAAAGCATGTGCAGCGCCGAGCGCACGTTGCTGCGCCAGCGCCACCAGGGCATGTCATTGAGCGGCATGCCGCCCATGGTGGAGGAGCGGCGGCCTCGACGGGAAGAGTTCTTCGGACCTTCGACGAATGTCACGCTTTCGATCGTACGTTCCCTTCCGTGGCGATCTTCACGGCCCCGTTCCGTCGCCGCCCCGGCCGTTCACCTCCACGACACCGAATGTTGTGTACACCTCACACTGCCGGTTTCCCGGCGCCCGGCATCGTGCAGGGACATGACCCGTTCGCGCCGCACCCCGACCAGCCGTGCCCTCCTCTCCGCGGCGGCAGCAGCCTCGCTCCTCGCGGGGTGTGGGGTACTCCCCGGTGACACAGGGGGCTCCGGGGAGACCCTCACCGTCATGACCTGGGCACCCGAGGACACCAAAGCCACCAACATGCCCGGAATGCCGGCCATGGCCCGGGCCTACGAGCGGTGGGCCAACAGCCGCGGCGGCATCAACGGCCGCAAGCTGCGCGTGCTCACCTGCAACGAGCACAACACCGCCGGTGGCGCCGCGGACTGCGCCCGCCGGGCCGTCGCCGAGAAGGCCGTCGCGGTCGTCGGCTCCTACAGCCAGCACGGACACGCCTTCATGGCCCCGCTGGAGAGCGCCCACATCCCCTACATAGGCGGCTACGGCATCGCCCAGGAGGAGTTCCAGAGCGTCCTGTCCTACCCGGTCAACGGCGGCCAGCCCGCCCTGCTCGCCGGCGCCGGGCACCAGCTCGCCCGCGCCTGCCGCCAGGTCACCCTGGTCCGCCCCGACACGCTGGTCGGCGACGCCATGCCGGTCCTGCTGAACGCCGGCCTGAAGGCGGGCCGGCACGGCGAGGCCGCGGACATCCGGGCCGACGAGAACACCACCGACTACACGTCCCCCGCCCGCGACGCCCTCGCCCACACCGAACAGGGCAAGGCGGGCAAGGGCGACGACAAGGACGACCGGAGCGCCAGCTGCGTGACGGCCGCCCTGGGCGGCGAGCGCACCGAGACCTTCTTCGACTCCTTCCGCCGCGCCGTCGAGACGCAGAAGAAGAAGCCCCCGCAGATCTCCTCCGTCCAGGGCAGCGTCAGCCAGGCCCTGATCGACCGCACCGGCGGCGCGGAAAGCCCCTTCGAGGGCGCCTACGTCACGGGCTGGTACCCGGTGTCCACCGACCCGCTGTGGCAGCCCATGCGCAAGGTCGTCGCCGAACACGCCTTCGGCGAGGACGCCCTCGACCCGGCGGACGTCGGCGCCCAGACCACCTGGATCGCGTACACCGTCTTCACCGAGGTCGTGAAGCGCCTCGGCGACGAACGGATCACCGGCTCCAGGCTGGCCCGCGCCCTGGACTCCTCCGACGGCGTGGCCACCGCCGGACTCACCCCCGAGCTGCGCTGGCGCTACGAGGACATGCGGGCGGTACGCGGCTACCCGCGGCTGGTGAACGGGCGGGTCACCTTCCAGGTGGTGACGGCGGGCCGGCTCGTGGCCCAGCCCGGCGAAGCCCCGATGGACATGACCCAGACCATGGAACAGGCCGCGGTGGCCGGCTGACCCGTCGCCACCGGGCCGGCACGGGCCGGCACGGGCCGGCACGCCCGCAGGGCGCGGGCCGACACGGAGCGGGCCGGCGCGGGCCGGGTCAGAGCTGGGACTTGTCCCGCTTGGTCAGCTGGTAGGTGCCGGCGATCCGGTTCCACAGCACGGCGGCCGTCTCCTTCGCCCGGGTGGCCTCACCGCTGGCGCGGTTGCCGGCCACCGCGTTGGCGGTGCCGCGCGCCCTGCCGTCCTTGCAGCCCTTCTTCCTGTCGTCGTCCTTGTCCTCGCCCTTGCCCCCGACGTCCTCCGCCCACGCCGCGTACGACCGGTCGGCGGCCGCCGAGGACTGCCAGGCCTTGGTCAGCGACGCGGAGAGCCGCGC
This sequence comes from Streptomyces sp. NPDC012888, assembly GCF_042900645.1. Lineage (NCBI taxonomy): Bacteria > Bacillati > Actinomycetota > Actinomycetes > Kitasatosporales > Streptomycetaceae > Streptomyces > Streptomyces sp. NPDC012888. The sequence goes on from NZ_JBIBBM010000015.1 coordinate 36,958, forward strand.
GTTGTCCGGCAGCTTGTCGATCCGGGTGTCCCGGAGCCGGGTGACCATCTCGTCCCGCTGCCGGGCCGCGTCCCGAAGGTCCTCGGCTGCCTGGTCCAGGTTCTTGCAGACCCTGATGTCCTCCACCGCCCGGATGACGGTGGCCCGGCTGTCCTTGCTGTCCGCCAGCAACTTGTCCAGCTGGACGGCCTGGGCGCGCGCCGGGTCCACCGGAGCCTCGGCCGCCACCGCGGCGGAGCCGGTGGGCGAGGGCACCGACGACACCGCGGCCGGGTCGTTGTTCTGCGCCTTGCCCGGCTCGCTGAGCAGCGCGCCGACCCCGAGCCCGGCCACGGCGAGCCCGATCACGCAGGCCGCGATGATCCCGGCGGACACCCGGCGCGGCGGCTCGGGCTCCTCGTACGGCGGCGGGTGCGGCGCGTACTGCCCCGGCGGCGGGGGCGGTCGGTGGCCGCGCGGCCCCGGCGGCGGCTGCCGCAGCACCGGCTCCTGGACCACCGGAAGCTCCTGGGTGTGCCCGCGCTCGTCCCCCGGCGCGGCGGGGACCGGCGGGATGTACTGCGTGGCCGCCTCGTGCGGAGCCGCGGGGACCGGCGGGATGTACTGCGTCGCCGCCTCGTGCGGAGCCGCGGGGACCGGCGGGATGTACTGCGTCGCCGCCTCGTGCGGAGCCGCGGGAACGGGCAGGATGTACTGCGTCGCCGCCTCATGCGGAGCCGCGGGAACGGGCGGGATGTACTGCGTCGCCGCCTCGTGCGGAGCCGCGGGAACGGGCGGGATGTACTGCGTCGCCGCCTCGTGCGGAGCCGCGGGGACCGGCGGGATGTACTGCGTCGCCGCCTCATGCGGAGCGGGGTACGCCGGCGGTGCCGCCGGGGGCTGTTGGCCCCAGGCCGGCTGCGCGCCCGCGTCCTCGTAGCCGGGCGCCACGACGTGCGGGGGCTGCGGTACGGCGCCGGGCGGCGGACCCCACGGACCGCCCTCGTGCGGGTAGCCGTAGCCGCCCTGTCCGCTCTGCGCCACCGGGATCCTCCTCCGACCGTTCGAACCTGCGAACCGTCGGGTCACGCTACCCGGTCGGCCCCGCGGGCGGACCCCGCGGGGCCGGGCCGTCCCCTGCGGGAACGGCCCGCCGCCCTACGCCGCCTGGAGCTCCAGCCGCGCCGTGAACTCCCGCACCGCGGCCTCGTCCCGGTACGGGTCCAGACGGGCCCGGAAGTCCTCCAGGTACTCGGCGCCCCGGTTCGAACGGAGCGTGGCCAGCAGCTCCACCGCCCGGGCCGCGGTCTGGCAGGACTGCTCCACCTCGCGCCGCTCCACCTGCGAGGTGGCCAGCAGCAGCAGCCCGATCGCTCGTCTGCGGGCCTTCGTCCCGGGCAGCGCCCGCAACGCCTCCTCCGCCCGCCGCCCGGCGGCCTCCGCCTGCCCCAGGTCCCGGTGGCAGTGCGCCAACTCGTCGGCCAGGTAGGCCTCGTCGAAGTGGCGGATCCACACCGGGTCGTCGCCGGCCTCCGGCTCCGCCCGCTCCAGCGCGCTCACCGCCCGCGAGGCCAGCACCTGGGTGGCCCGCGCGTCACCCAGCAGGGCGTGCCCGCGGGCCTCCGCCGCGTAGAACATGGCCTCCGCCCGCGGGGTGACCTGCCCCCGGGCTCCCTCCTGTGCGGCCCGCGCGAGCTGTGCGATCTCCCGCGGGTTGCCCAGCTCCGCCGCCAGGTGGCTCATCGACGCGGCCAGCACGTAACCGCCGTACGCCCGGTCGCCGGCGGCCTGGGCCAGCCGCAGCGCCTGGATGTAGTAGCGCTGGGCCAGGCCCGGCTGCCCGGTGTCCACCGCCATGTAGCCGGCCAGCTCCGTCAGCCGGGCCACCGCCGCGAACAGCGCCCGGCCGACCGGCTCCCGGTACGAGCCGCCGATCAGCCCCGACACCACGCTGTTGAGGTAGTGCACGACCACCGGCCGGACGTGACCGCTGCCGAAGCGGTGGTCGAGGTCGACCAGCGCGTCGGTGGTGGCCCGCACCGCCTCCACGTCCGACATCCCGACCCGCGAACCGCCCGTACGCGCCACCGCCACGTCCGCGCCCGTGATCAGCCAGTCGCGGCTGGGCTCGACCAGCGCCGAGGCGGCGACCGTCGAACCGGACAGGAAGTCGCGGCGGCCCACGTCGCTGCGCCACAGCTCGCAGACCTGCTCGATGGCCCCGACCACCGTCGGGGAGAACTGCAGACCCACCCCCGAGGCGAGGTTCTTGCCGTTGGCCATGCCGATCTCGTCGATGGTCACGGTCCGGCCGAGTTTGCGCCCCAGAGCCTCGGCGATGATGCCCGGCGCCCTGCCCCGCGGCTGCTGGCCGCGCAGCCAGCGTGCCACGGACGTCTTGTCGTAGCGGAGGTCGAGGCCGTGTTCCGCACCGCACATGTTGACGCGCCGGGCGAGCCCGGCGTTCGAGCACCCGGCTTCCTGGATGAGCGCCTGCAACCGTTCGTTCGGCTGACGGGCGACGAGAGGCCTGGCTGCCATGAAAACCCCCTGTGGCCGCGGGTGATCGTTCGATTGATCACTTCCCGGCGGATCTGCGGAGAATCCCGCGGAAACCCCCGCTCTGCGGTATGTCGCTACCCAGCACCGGCTTCCCGGCCTCCCGCGCGCCCCCGGCCGTGCATCGATGCGCCCCGCATGCAGGATCGATGCTCCGCCGCCCGGCCGGTTTAGGCCCGTAACTCCAGGTGACGGCGGCAGTTGTGCTGGGCGTGGAAGAGACCATGGGAGTCACGGAGAACGACACCGCAGCCATCCCCAAGCAGCGAGGCGAGCAGCTGCTGGACCATGCCGTGCGGTACGCGGAAGAGCGGCACTGGGACGTGTTCCCCGGCACCTGGCTGGAACCGGGCGACGGCAGGGAGCTGTGCTCCTGCGGCGCCGAGGACTGCGTGGTCCCGGGCGCGCACCCGGCCGTGAAGGACTGGGCGGCCCAGGCCACCGGAAGCGCGGTGCACGCGCGGCGGGTGTGGACGAAGCAGCCGAAGGCCTCCATCCTGCTGCCGACCGGCCGCACCTTCGACGCCATCGACGTACCGGAGTCCGCGGGCTGCCTGGCCCTGGCCCGGCTGGAGCGGATGAAGATCACCATGGGGCCGGTGACGGTGACCCCGCACCGCCGGATGCTGTTCTTCGTCCTGCCCGGAGCCGTGACCAAGGTCCCCGACCTGGTCCGCAAGATGGGCTGGTCACCGACCTCCGTGGACCTGGTCGCCCGCGGCGAGGGCGACTACGTGGCGGCCCCGCCCACCCGGTACGGCGGCCGGGGAGCGGTGCAGTGGGCGCGACGGCCCACCCCCGCCAACCGGTGGCTGCCCGACATCGAGGAACTGATCAGCCCGCTGGCGTACGCGTGCGGCCGCGAGGCGTCCGCGTCCCGGGCCCGCCGCAACGCCTGACCGCACTCCGCGCCCCCGCCCAACACCCGTGCCACCTCATGACATACGTCATGGGATGGCCGGATTCCGCGCCCGTATGGTGAGACGAGACCAACGGGGAGCACAGGGAAGGCGGGTACGGCAGATGCCTGACCGGTCGAACGCGCAGTTCGGGACGAGCGGAGCGGGGGCGGACGGACCCGCCCCCGCCGTCCGGATCACCGGCCTGTGGAAGCGGTTCGGTGACCAGATCGCGGTGTCGGGCATCGACCTGGAGCTGCCGGCGGGCCGGTTCATCGGCCTCGTCGGCCCCAACGGGGCGGGCAAGACGACCACCTTGTCGATGGTGACCGGGCTGCTGCGCCCGGACCAGGGACGGGTCGAGGTCGCCGGACACGACGTCTGGGAGGACCCGGCACAGGTCAAGGCCCGGATCGGCGTGCTGCCGGAGGGGCTGCGGCTGTTCGAGCGGCTCTCCGGGCGTGAACTCCTCGGCTACATGGGCCGGTTGCGGGGGCTGCCGGGCGCGGAGGCGGACAAGCGCGCCACCCAGCTGCTCGACGTGCTCGACCTCGCCGGTTCCCAGCACAAGCTGGTCGTCGACTACTCCACGGGCATGCGCAAGAAGATCGGCCTGGCGGCCGCGCTGCTCCACAACCCCGAAGTGCTTTTCCTGGACGAGCCGTTCGAGGGCGTGGACCCGGTCTCGGCGCAGACCATCCGCCGGGTGCTGGAACGTTACACCGCCTCGGGCGCCACGGTGGTGTTTTCCTCGCACGTCATGGAGCTGGTCGAGTCGCTCTGCGACTGGGTGGCGGTCATGGCGTCCGGCCGGATCCGCGCCGCCGGCCCGCTGGCCGACGTACGGGGCGACGCGCCCACGCTCCAGGCGGCGTTCCTGGAACTGGTCGGCGCGCAGGGCCTGAACGCCGGCGACTCCCTGGACTGGCTCGGCGGCGGGGCGGCGACCCGGTGAACGGCACCGTCGCACTCACCCCGGTCTTCGTCCGGCTCAAGCTGACCCTGATCCGCAACGGGCTGAAGGGCTCCACCAAGCGCAAGGCCGCGTTCGTCAGCTCGCTGACGAGCGTCCTGCTGGCCGCCGCGCTGACCGTGCTGCTGCTGGCCCTGCTGCGCGGCAGCGTGCACGCCGGCACGGTCACCGTCCTGCTCACGGGCATACTCGCGCTCGGCTGGGCCGTGATGCCGCTGATGTTCGCCGCCGGTGACGAGACCCTGGACCCGACCCGGCTGGTGATGCTGCCGCTGCGGCCCCGGCCGCTGGTGCGGGCGCTGCTGGCGACCTCCCTGATCGGCATAGGCCCGCTGTTCACCGTGTGCGTGGCGGTGGGCTCGGTGGTCGCGGTGGCCCGCGGCGCCGCCGGGTTCGCGGCCGGCGTGGTGGCGGTGCCGCTGGTCCTGCTGGGCTGCGTGGCGCTGGCCCGCGCCGTGGTCACCGCGAACGTCGGGCTGCTGAGCAGCCGCCGGGGCCGGGACCTGGCCGTACTCAGCGGGCTCCTGATCGCGGTCGGCGCCCAGTTCGTCAGCTTCGCCGCGCAGCGGCTGACCGAGCCCGGCGGGCTCGGCGCCCTGGAGCCGGCCGCGGCGGTGGTGCGCTGGCTGCCGCCGGCCACCGCGATCGGCATGGTCGACTCGGCCGGCCAGGGCGCGTACGGCCGCGCCGCCGCCCAGCTGGCCGTCACCGTGGCGGCGGTCCTGGGGCTGCTCCACCTCTGGGAGCGCAGCCTGACCCGGCTGATGGTCTCCCCGGACGGCTCCACCGTGGCCGCCGCGGCGCCCCGTTCCGGCGACCGTGCCGCCGACCGGCCGGCCGACGGCGGCCCGTGGGCCCTGCTGCCGGGTGGACGTCCCGGCGCGGTCATGCAGCGGACCCTCCGCTACGCCGTCCGCGACCCCAAGACCAAGTCGGGCTGGATCAGCGGCCTGGCGGTCGGCGCGATCGTGCCCGTCTTCAACGGCCTCCAGGGCACCGGCTCGATCTACTTCGCCTGCTTCGGCGTGGGCATGCTCGGCACCCTCATGTACAACCAGTTCGGCCAGGACACCTCGGCGTTCTGGATGGTCGCCCAGACCCTGTCCACCACCCGCGAGGCCTACGCCGAACTCCGCGCCCGCATGGCCGCGCTGCTGCTGGTGGCCCTGCCCTACACGGTGCTGGTCACCGCGGTCACCGCATGGGTGATCGGCGACTGGGAGTCCCTGCCGGACGCCCTCGGCCTCGGCCTCGGCCTGCTCGGCGCGATGCTCGGCACGGGCGCGCTGGCCTCGGCGTACTTCCCGTACTCGATCCCGCAGGAGGGCGCGTTCAAGAGCGTGGTCCCGGGGCAGGCGGGGCTGGCCGTGTCCAGCATCTTCGGCGGCATGTTCGCGTCGGCCCTGCTGTGCGCACCGCTGATCGCCCTGCTCGTCACCCTCCGCGTCACCGACCACCACGCCCTGCTCTGGCTGCTCCTCCCGGCCGGCACCGTCTGGGGCGCCTTTCTGGCCTGGGCCGGCCTCCGCCTGGCCGCCCCGAAGGTCGCCCGCAGCCTCCCGGAAATCCTCACGGCGGTCAGCAAGGGCTGACCCCGCGTCCCGCACGGTCTCCGGGGCCCGGGGGCCGGAGCTGACGGTGGCAGCCGACGCCGGTTCGGGGCTGCACCGGACGGCCGCGCCCGCGACAGGCGCCCGGGCAGAACCGGCCCTGCGGGACCGGGGCCGGGCGCGGCCGACCCAGCCCCGCGGGCGATCGAGGCGCCGGGGGCAGCGCCCCGCGAGGTCGGCCAGCGCCCCCGGCGGACCCGCTCAAACGCCGCTCGGGCTTGAGGGGCCGGGCGGAGGTGGCCCTGCCCTGCGGGATGGCGCCCCGGCGCGGGGGGCGCGGCCGGGTCAGGAGGGGGTGAGGATGGCGTCCAGGAAGGGTTCCAGCGCGGCGCGCCACGCGGTGGGGTGGTCGTAGTGGAGGTAGTGGCCCGCGTCCGGGACCTCCGCGTAGCGGCCGGCCGGGAGGACCCGGACCATCTCCTGGGCCTCCGCGCGGCCGAGCTCCCCGTCCAGGCCGCGGACGACCAGCGCGGGGCAGCGGACCTGGGCCAGCTCCTCCCAGTGCGCGTCGTGCACCCAGGTCTCGCGGGCGGTGAGCATCTGGCGGCGGGAGAACTGCGGGCGCCAGCCGTCGGGGGTCTGCCGCATCACCTCGGCGAAGAACGCGCCCCGGCCGGGGTCGGGCCGCTCGACCCGCGGGTCCTCCTCGCCGAACCAGCGGCGGGCGGCGTCCTGGCTGGGGAAGGGCAGCGGCCAGCAGCGGAACCAGTCCTCCCACTCGCGCTGGGAGGCCGCGCCGAGCGCGGAGGCGCGCATGTCGCAGATGACCAGGGCGGCGACGAGGTCGGGACGGCGCGCGGCGAGCTGCCAGGCGGTGAGGGCGCCCATGGAGTGGCCCACGAGGGTCACCGGGGCCAGGCCGAGCTGCTCGACGGCGGCCTCGGCGTCGGCCACGAACGCCTCCCGGGTGTACGGGCCTTCACCGGGGGCCTCGCTGTCCCCGTGCCCGCGCTGGTCGAGGGCGACCACGCGGCGGCGCCGGGCCAGCCAGCGGGCGGTGCCGGCCCAGTGGGAGGCGCGTCCCATCAGGCCGTGGAGTAACAGGGCGCCGGGGAGCTCCCGGCCCCCGGAGGCGGGCCCGGAGGCGGCCTCGCTCCCGGCTTCGGTGAAATCCCAGGCGGCCAGGCGCACGCCGCCGGTTCCCGTCACATCGATGCGCTGTACCACCGCAGATGCACCCCCTTCACTCCCGGCCAGACTATCGAACCCGTATTCGAAAATGGCCGTCCTGCCGGCAACACCGCTCTTTCGAGTGACCTTGCTCAAGGATTGGCCGCCGCTGCCGAGGGGAGATCTCCTTCGGGAGGACGGGCCGCTCGGGGAAGACGGTCCGAGGGGATGACCCTGAGAGCTCGGGGCTCCGGGTCAGCAAAGGGGAGGACCGGTCCCGGCGTCGCAAGACGCCGGGACCATCCCTACCCGCTCAACGCGCGGATCAGCGCTTGGCAACGAAAACGTGCGAGGCGATCTCCGCCTCCAGCTCGGCGGCCTCGCCGCCGCTGCCGACCAGCACCCCGCCCGGGGACTCGGTCACGCTCACCACCGAACCGGGCTGCACGCCCGCCCGCCGCAGCGTGTACATCAGCTGCGCGTCCGTCTGGATCGGCTCGCCGATCCGGCGCACGACCACCGTCTTGCCCTCGGTGCCAGGGTCCAGCTCCGACAGGCTCACCATGCCCTCGTCCAGGAAGGGGTCCGCCTCGGCCTTCTCGCCGAGCTCCTCCAGGCCGGGGATCGGGTTCCCGTACGGCGACTCGGTCGGGTGGCGCAGCAGCTCCAGCACGCGCCGCTCCACCGCCTCGCTCATCACGTGCTCCCAGCGGCAGGCCTCCGCGTGGACCTGCTCCCACTCCAGGCCGATCACGTCGACGAGCAGGCACTCCGCCAGCCGGTGCTTGCGCATCACCCGGGTCGCCAGCCGGCGGCCCTCCTCGGTCAGCTCCAGGTGCCGGTCGGTCGCGACGGCCACCAGGCCGTCCCGCTCCATCCGCGCCACCGTCTGGCTCACCGTCGGGCCGCTCTGGTCGAGCCGCTCGGCGATACGGGCGCGCATCGGGACGACACCTTCCTCTTCCAGCTCGAGGATGGTGCGGAGATACATCTCCGTGGTATCGATCAGTCCGGACATTCGTGCCCCTCGGATATGTTGCGCTGGCCCTGACCCCAATTCTGCCGCAGAGCGCGGACAACCGTCCCGAGCCGCCGAAGGGCAAGACGGCGGGTTCGCGCCGCCCGCCCGGCCCCGCACTCCCTCCACCCCCTCGGCCCCCTCGGTCCCCTCCGGCCCCGCGGTCGGAGTGACGGCCGTATTGACACGCCCTTGGTCCAGACCGCACGGTGAGCGGCGGACACGGACGCACCCCATCCACGGAAGGGCCCACGGCGCATGAGCGAGAGCAAGCTGGCCGGTCAGTTCCTCGACGCCGCCATCGGGCTGCTGCAGCGCGTCCGCGACGAGGAAGCCACGGCCATCGCCCGGGCCGGCACGGCCATCGCCGAAGCCGTCGCCTCCGGCAACCGCCTCTTCGCCTTCGGCGCCGGCCACTCCTCGCTGCCCGCCCAGGACGTCGTCTACCGGGCCGGCGGACTCGCCCTCATGAACTTCCTCGCCGTCCCCGGCACCGCCGGCGTCGACGTCATGCCGGCCACCCTGGGCAGCGCCCTGGAACGCGTCGACGGGCTCGCCGGAGCCGTCCTCGACTCCAGCCCCGCCGCCGCCGGCGACGTCCTGGTGATCATCTCGCTCTCCGGCAGGAACGCCCTGCCCGTGGAGATGGCCATGAACGCCCGCGCCCTCGGGCTCGAGGTCATCGGGGTCACCTCGGTGGCCTACGCCACCGGAACCAAGTCCCGGCACGCCTCCGGCACCTTCCTGAAGGACCACTGCGACATCGTCCTGGACAGCAAGATCGCCGTCGGGGACGCCGAACTCACCCTCGACGGCATCGACGCGCCCTTCGCCCCGGCCTCCACGGTGGTCACCAGCGCGATCATGCAGTCGGTGATGGCGGCCGCCGCGGGCGAGCTCGTCGCACGCGGCGTGGAACCGCCGATGCTGCGCTCCGGCAACGTGGACGGCGGCCACGAGTGGAACGGCCGCGTCATGGCCGAGTACCGCGACCGCATCTTCTTCCGCCACTAGGCCCCCCGGTACGCGCACAGGTCCAGGTCCGCGGCCACGCGGGCGGCGACCTCCTCCGCGTACGCCGCGTCCGCCCGGTCGAACGCCGGCCGTGACGGCCCCCGCAGGAACGTCAGCACGCCCAGGCTCCGGCCCCGGCTGCGCAGCACCGTGCACAGGCCGTGCGCCACGCCCTCCGGCCAGTACCGGGCCGCCGCCCAGCCGCCGGCCGGGTCCGCCGCGCCCCGCGGCGCGCTGACCCGCACCGGGCCCGCCCGGTCCAGCGCCTGGAGCGCCGGGTGCCCCTGCCCGTACCGCACCGGGATCGCTCCCGGCGCCGGCGGCAGCGGGGCCGGCGCCGCCGAGCCCGGGGGCGCCACGGCCGACCGTACGAGCCGGTCGCCCACTGCCACGTCCACCAGCGCGTGGTCCGCGAAGCCGGCCAGCGCGAACTCCAGCCGGACCGCCACGGCCTCCGCCGGGTCCTCACAATCGGCCGCGGCCCGGCCGGCACGGTGCAGCTGGTTGGACCGGAACCTCAGCTGCGCGGCGTCCTGCTCCACCTGCCGGGCCTCGGTGATGTCCTGGAACAGCCACCCCACCCCCAGCGGCACCGGCTCCGCCGCCAGCGGCGAGGCCAGCCGGAGGAACCCGCACCGCCAGCACCGCCGCCGCACCCCCTCCGGAGTACGCACCGACACCCACAGCTCCACCGGCCCCGGCGGCGGCCCCTCCGCCAGCACGTGCCGCATGGCCGCCTCCAGCTCCTCCACGCCCTGCACCAGCAGCTCCCCCAGCGGCCGCCCCAGCAGCGCGGTCCGCCCGGCCGCGAAGGCCCGGGCGGCGTGCGCGTTGACCACGGCGGGCCGCAGGTCCACGTCGACCAGCACCACGCCCCACGAGGCGTCGTCCATCAGCGCCTCGCTGAGCGCGATCGAACGTTCCAGGTCGACCTGGGCGTGCACCTCGCTGAAGGCGCAGTACACCCCGGCGGGCTTGCCGTCGGCGCCCGGCACCCCGGCCGACTGGGTCCGCACCAGGACCCGTCCGCCGTCCTTGGTCAACAGGGCGAACTCGTGCACCTGCCGCCCCGGGGTCTCCTGCGCGGACATCAGCCGGCGCTCCACGTCCGCCGCGTCGGCGGCCCGCGCCGCCCACCCGGCGAACCCCCGCCGCCCGACCGCCTCCGCGGCCGACCAGCCGAGGATCCGCTCGGCCTCCCGGTTCCAGTGCGTGACCACGCCGTCGGCGTCGAACGCGCACAACGCCGCGTCCATGCCGTCCAGCAAGGCGGCCAGCAGATCGTCGGTGGTCCCACCACGTCCGGAAGCACTCACCGGGCACCCCCCGCAGGTGTTCGCGTGTGCGGCACGTCAGATCATTCAACTGGAACGTGACGCAGCCCACACCGGCATTGCCGTATTGCCCCGGAAAAAATCGGTTGATCCGGCGCGGGCGGCTTCCTAGGCTGGCAGCACACTGAAAGGAGGTGGTCCAGGAAATGTACGGAACCCGGACGCGTGAGGTGGCTGCGGGCTGAGGCCCGTCGTCGCGACGCACCCAGTGCGGTGCCGGTGGGATCGCCGGCCCAATCCACAGCAGTCACCCGACCCGCGGGCTCGCCGGCACGTCCGGCCGGCTCCTCTGCTGCAGCAGAGGACCGAGCCCGCGGGTCGTCTGCGTTCCCGGCCAGGGTCAGGGTCAGGGGCAGAGGCGGTCCAGGCGCCAGCCGGAGCCCTCGCGGGTGTAGCGGAGGCGGTCGTGCAGGCGGTTCTCGTGGCCCTGCCAGAACTCCACCTCCTCGGGCACCACCCGGTAGCCGCCCCACTCCGGCGGTACCGGCACCTGCTCGCCCTCGGGATAGCGCCCGGCGAGGTCCGCGTAACGGCGGTCCAGTTCGGCGCGGGAGGCGATGACCTGGGACTGGTCGCTGGCCCAGGCACCCAGCTGGGAGCCGTGCGGGCGGGACCGGAAGTAGGCGGCGGTCTCGTCCCGGCCGGTGCGGGAGACCGCACCCGTGACGATCACCTGGCGGGCGATGGGGTGCCAGGGGAAGAGCAGCGCGGCCTGCGGGTTGGCGGCGATCTCGCGGCCCTTGCGGGAGCCGTAGTTGGTGTAGAAGACGAAACCCCGCTCGTCGAACTGCTTGAGCAGGACGGTCCGCGAGCTGGGCCGGCCGTCGGGGGTCGCGGTCGAGACGATCATGGCGTTCGGCTCGAAGATGTGGGACAGGGAGGCCTGCTGGAACCACACGGCGAACTGCGCCATGGGATCCGCGGCGAGGCTGTCCTCGGTCACGATCTCCGAACGGTACTGCTTGCGCATGATGGCGGGATCAAGGTCGTGGGTGGTCACCCGGCCATCCTGCCGCAGGGCCGCCCGGCGGGGTGTGCCGTATGTCACGCTTCCGCAGGCCATCGCCAGCCGCCAAAATCTTGAGGCCGGTCCGCTGGTATCCGTGCGGGTGACCACCGGCCGTGCCGGGCATCAACGGTGATGACCGCGACGGACCGCGAATCACGCCGGGAACCGCGCGTGTTCGCACTAGCTGAGGAGCCGCCTGATGTCCGACTTCGTACCCGGACTCGAAGGGGTCGTCGCGTTCGAGACGGCGATCGCCGAACCCGACAAGGAAGGCGGATCGCTCCGCTACCGGGGCGTCGACATCGAAGACCTGGTGGGCCACGTGTCCTTCGGGAACGTCTGGGGCCTGCTCGTCGACGGTGCCTTCAACCCCGGTCTGCCGGCCGCCGAACCGTTCCCGATCCCGGTGCACTCCGGTGACATCCGGGTCGACGTGCAGTCCGCGCTGGCGATGCTGGCGCCGGTGTGGGGCCTGAAACCGCTGCTGGACATCGACGAGCGGACGGCGCGGGACGACCTGGCGCGGGCCGCGGTCATGGCGCTGTCGTACGTCGCGCAGTCCGCCCGCGGGCAGGGCCTGCCGATGGTGCCGCAGCGGGAGATCGACAAGGCCGAGTCCGTGGTCGAGCGGTTCATGATCCGCTGGCGGGGCGAGCCCGACCCGCGGCACGTGAAGGCCGTCGACGCGTACTGGACCTCCGCCGCCGAGCACGGCATGAACGCCTCCACCTTCACGGCGCGCGTGATCGCCTCCACCGGTGCCGACGTCGCGGCGGCGCTGTCGGGCGCGGTGGGCGCCATGTCGGGGCCGCTGCACGGCGGGGCGCCGTCCCGCGTCCTCGGCATGATCGAGGAGATCGAGCGCACCGGCGACGCCGTGGCGTACGTGAAGAAGGCCCTGGACAAGGGCGAGCGGCTGATGGGCTTCGGGCACCGGGTGTACCGGGCCGAGGACCCGCGGGCCCGGGTGCTGCGGCGCACCGCCAAGGAGCTGGACGCGCCCCGCTACGAGGTGGCCGCGGCGCTGGAGAAGGCCGCACTGGAGGAGCTGCACGCCCGCCGTCCCGACCGGGTGCTGGCCACCAACGTGGAGTTCTGGGCGGCGATCATGCTGGACTTCGCCGAGGTCCCTGCGCACATGTTCACGTCGATGTTCACCTGCGCGCGTACGGCGGGCTGGTCGGCGCACATCCTGGAGCAGAAGCGCACGGGCCGGCTGGTCCGGCCGTCGGCCCGCTACATCGGGCCGGGTGCGCGCGACCCGCGCGACATCGAGGGCTACGCGGACATCGTGTCCGGCGCGCAGGCCTGACCGGGTCCCCCCGGCGGGGGTGAGCCACCGGGGCCGTGTTCCACGAGGTGGAGCCCGGCCCCGGCCGCGTTTTACGGGGGTCAGGCGGTCGCCGGGGGGAGGGCGGTGTCGATGACGGCGGCCCACTGGGCGACCACGCGGTCCCGGCGGGCCGAGTCGTCGGTCAGCAGGTTGGCGAGGCCGAGGCCGCGGGCCATGTCGAGGAGACCCTGGACGGTTTCCCGGACGCCGGGGGCGGACTCGTCGGCACCGAGGAGCTCCACGGCGATGCGGTGGGTCTCCCGGCCGACGCGGGCTTCGAGTTCGGTGACCCGGGGCCTGAGCTGCTCCTCGTTGCAGGCGGCCACCCAGAGCTGGAGGGCCGCCCGGAACAGGGATCCGGTGTAGAGGTCGACGAGGGCCCCGACGACGGCGGCGCGGGGGGCCGGGCCGGCGTGGAACAGGTCGCGCAGGGCGGCCGAGCGTTCCTCGGCGACGAACTCGACGGCCGCGGTGAACAGGTCCTCGCGGGTGGGGAAGTGGTACTGGGCGGCGCCGCGGGAGACTCCGGCGCGTTCGGCGACCACGGAGACGGTGGAGCCGGCCCAGCCCTGTTCGGCGAGGCAGGAGACGGCGGCTTCCAGCAGGTGGCGGCGGGTGACGCGGCTGCGGGCCTGCTTGGGGGCGGCGGTGCGGCCGGTCACAGCACCCATGACGGGCTCCGGCGGTCGAGGCGGGCGGTGATGCCCTCGTGGGCCTCGGCGGAGCCGAAGTGGCGGGCGGACAGGGCCGTCAGGGCTTCGCCGTCGCGGGTGAGGGCGGTGCGGACCGGCGCGGTGAGGAGTTCCTTGGTGGCGGCCAGGGCCCCGGGTCCGGCCTTGCGGAGGCCGTCGAGGACGGGCGCGAGAACCTCGTCGACGTCCGGTCCGTGGCTGGTCAGCAGTCCGATGCGGGTGGCCTCGGCGGCGTCGAACGCCTCCGCCGTCAGGAAGTAGCGGGCGGCCGCGCGCGGTTCGAGGCGGGGCAGCAGGGGCGCGGAGATGACGGCCGGGACGACCCCGAGGTGGGTCTCGGTGAAGGCGAACGTGGATTCCGGCCCGGCGGCGGCGATGTCACAGGCGCCGAGCAGGCCGAGGCCGCCGGCCCGGACGTGGCCGGTGACGCGGGCGACGACGGGCCGGGGCAGGGCGGTGATCTCGTGGAGCAGCGCGAGGAAGTCGGCCGGGTCGCAGGGGGACTTGAGGTCGGCACCGGCACAGAAGGTGCCGCCGGTGTGGGTGAGGAGGACGGCGCGGGCCTCGGGGTCGGTGGCGGTGGCGGTGGCGGCGAGGGCGGCGCGCAGTTCGCCGACGAGGGCCTCGGAGAGCGCGTTGCGGTTGGCCGGCGAGTCCAGCGTGAGGGTGGTGATTCCGCGCTCGTGCGCGGCCTGGACCAGGGGGGCCATGCAGCTCTCCTCGGAACGGGGTCGGTGGGTGGTCGCGGGGCCATTCTGGCGGGTGGGCGGCCCGGACCGCGGGGGCGGGTGTCCGGGCCCGGGTCTCCGGGGCCGGATCTCCGGGCCGCGGGCGCGGTCAGTAGGACTTGGGCAGGCCCAGGGTCTGGTGGGAGACGAAGTTGAGGATCATCTCCCGGCTGACGGGGGCGATCCGGGCCACCCGCGAGGCGGGGATCAGCGCGGCCAGTCCGTACTCGCGGGTGAGGCCGTTGCCGCCGAGGGTGTGCACGGCCTGGTCCACGGCCCGTACGCAGGCCTCCCCGGCGGCGTACTTGGCCATGTTGGCGGCCTCGCCGGCGGCCAGGTCGTCGCCCCGGTCGTACAGGTGGGCCGCCTTCTGCATCATCAGCCGGGCGAGCTCCAGCTCGATGTGCGCCTGGGCCAGGGGGTGCGCGATCGCCTGGTGGGCGCCGATGGTTTCCTTCCAGACCTGGCGGGTCTTGGCGTACTCGACGGCCTTGGCGAGGGCGTGGCGGCCCATGCCGATGGCGAAGGCGGCGGTCATGACGCGTTCGGGGTTGAGTCCGGCGAAGAGCTGGAGGAGTCCGGCGTCCTCTCCCCCTACGACCTCGTCGTGGGAGGCGCCCCCACCGACCAACGCGTCGGCGGGCAGCCGGACCTCGTCCAGGACCAGCTCGAACTGCTTCTCCGCCGCCTGGATCTCCATGTCGATCAAGGACCTGGTGAAGCCCGGTGCGTCACGCGGGACGATGAACAGGCAGGGCTTGAGCCGGCCTGTGCGGGCGTCCTCGGTGCGGCCGACGACGAGGGTGGCGTCGGCGGTGTCCACGCCCGAGACGAAGACCTTGCGGCCGGTGAGGATCCAGTCCGTGCCGTCCCGGCGGGCGGTGGTGGTGATGCGGTGGGAGTTGGAGCCGGCGTCGGGTTCGGTGATGCCGAAGGCCATCGTGCGGCTGCCGTCGGCCAGTCCCGGCAGCCAGGTCCGCTTCTGCTGCTCGGTGCCGAACCGGGTGATGACGGTGCCGCAGATGGCCGGCGAGACGACCATCATCAGGAGCGGGCAGCCGGCCGCGCCGAGTTCCTCCAGCACGATGGAGAGTTCGGTGATGCCGCCGCCTCCGCCGCCGTACTCCTCGGGGAGGTTGACGCCGAGGTAGCCGAGTTTGGCCGCGTCGGCCCAGAGCTCGTCGGGGTGGCCGCCCTCGCGGGCGATCCGGGCGAGGTAGTCGCGGCCGTAACGCCGTCCGAGGGCGGCGACGGCGGCGCGCAGGGCCTGGTGTTCTTCGTTTTCGAGGACGGGGGCGGGGGTGGGAGTGGGGCTCATGACTGCGGTTCCTCCTGGACGACGGCGAGCAGGGCGCCGAGCTCGACCTGACGGCCGGGGGCGGCGTGGAGCGCGGTGAGCGTGCCGGAGGCGGGGGCGAGGACGCGGTGCTCCATCTTCATGGCCTCCAGCCAGAGCAGGGGTTGTCCGGCGGTGACCGCGGCGCCGGGCGCGAGGCCTTCGGCCACGCGGACGACCGTGCCGGGCATGGGGGCGAGCAGGGAGCCGGGTTCGGTGCGGTCCCTCGGCTCCGTGAACCGGGGCAGGGCGGTGAGGGTGTGGCCGCCGAGCGCCGAGTCGACGTACGTCTCTGCTTCGGCACCCGGCTTGTTCGAATTGCGTTTCACGTGGAACACGCGCCGTACACCGTCGACTTCGAGGGTGACGGCGGTCGGTCCGGCGGCGAGGACGCGGACCGAGGGGTGGTCCACGGGCTCCGGGAGTCCGGCCCGGGTGTGCCGGTAGCGGATCTCGTGCACGGTGCCGTCCGGCCCGCGGTAGCGGCGCAACTGCGGCTGGGAGGGCACGTTGCGCCAGCCGCCGAGGCGTGCGGCGAGCGGGACTCCGGTACCCGAGGGGCCGGGGTGGGGGGCGGCCGCCTCGGCGAGTGCCGCGGCCAGGGCCGAGAGGCCGGCGTCCGGGGCGGCGGCGGTCAGTTCGGCGAGGTTGCGGTCGTAGAAGCCGGTGTCCGGCAGGCCGCCGGTGAACTCGGGGTGCCGGAGGCTGGCGACGAGCAGGTCGCGGTTGGTGGTGAGGCCGTGGACGCGGGCCCGGGTGAGGGCGTGGGTGAGGGCGCGCAGGGCCTCGTCCCGGGTGGGGGCGTGGGCGACGACCTTGGCCAGCATGGCGTCGTAGTGGACGCCGACGGTGTCGCCGCCGGCGAAGCCGGTGTCGACGCGGACTCCGCCCGGCACGCTGAAGGTGTGCAGGGTGCCGGTCTGCGGCCGCCAGTCCTGCGCCGGGTCCTCGGCGTACAGGCGGGCCTCGACGGCGTGTCCGGTGGGCCGGGGCGGTTCGGCGGGCAGTGCGTGGCCCTCGGCGATGCGCAGCTGGTGGGCGACGAGGTCGATGCCGAAGACCTCTTCGGTGACGGGGTGTTCGACCTGGAGGCGGGTGTTCATCTCCAGGAAGCAGGGGCGGCCGTCGGCGGTGACGAGGAACTCGACGGTGCCGGCCCCGCGGTAGGACACGGCGCGGGCGGCGGCCACGGCGGCCTCGTGGAGGGCGGTGCGCAGTTCCGCGGGCAGGCCGGGCGCCGGGGCCTCCTCGATCACCTTCTGGTGGCGGCGCTGGAGCGAGCAGTCGCGGGTGCCGAGGGCCCAGACGGTGCCGTGGGCGTCGGCGAGGACCTGCACCTCCACGTGGCGGCCGCGTTCCACGTAGGGCTCTGCGAACACCTCGCCGTCACCGAAGGCGGACCGGGCCTCGGCGGAGGCCTCGGCGAGTTCCTCGGGCAGCCGGTCGAGGTCGCGCACCAGGCGCATGCCGCGGCCCCCACCGCCGGCCGCCGCCTTGAGCAGCAGGGGGAGGTCGTCGGGGCCGGCCTTCTCGGGGTCGACGGGGTCCAGGAGGGGCACTCCGGCGGCCCGCATCAGCTCCTTGGCGCGGGTCTTGGAGGCCATGGCCTCGATCGCCTCGGGGGGCGGGCCGATCCAGAGCAGGCCGGCCGCGGTGACGGCGCGGGCGAAGCCGGCGTTCTCGGAGAGGAACCCGTAGCCGGGGTGCACGGCGTCCGCGCCGGCGGCGAGCGCCGCCGCGATGACCGCGTCGCCGCGGAGGTAGGTGTCGGCGGGGGCGGCGCCGGGCAGCCGTACGGCCGCGTCCGCCTCCCGTACGTGCAGGGCGGTGGCGTCCGGGTCGGAATGGACGGCGATGGTGTCGATGCCGAGGGCGCGGGCGGTGCGGAACACCCGGACGGCGATCTCGCCGCGGTTGGCCACGAGCAGGGAACGGATCATCTGGGGGCTCACATCCGGAAGACGCCGAAGCCGCCGCGGGCGCCCTCGACGGGGGCGTTGTGGACGGCCGACAGGCACAGGCCGAGGACGGTGCGGGTGTCGCGGGGGTCGATGACCCCGTCGTCGTACAGCCGTCCCGACAGGAACATGGGCAGGGATTCGGACTCGATCTGCGCCTCGACGAAGGCGCGCATCCCGGCGTCGCCCTCCTCGTCGTACGGCCGGCCCTTCGCGGCGGCGGACTGGCGGGCCACGATGGACAGCACCCCGGCGAGCTGCTGGGGGCCCATCACCGCGGACTTGGCGCTGGGCCAGGCGAACAGGAAGCGGGGGTCGTACGCGCGGCCGCACATGCCGTAGTGGCCGGCGCCGTAGCTGGCGCCGACGACGACGGACAGGTGCGGGACCCGCGAGTTGGAGACCGCGTTGATCATCATCGAGCCGTGTTTGATGATGCCGCCCTGCTCGTACTCCTTGCCCACCATGTAGCCGGTGGTGTTGTGGAGGAAGAGCAGGGGGATGTCCCGCTGGTTGGCGAGCTGGATGAACTGGGCGGCCTTCTGCGACTCGGCGCTGAAGAGGACGCCCTGGGCGTTGGCGAGGATGCCCAGGGGATAGCCGTGGAGAGTGGCCCAGCCGGTCACCAGGCTGGTGCCGTAGAGCGGTTTGAACTCGTCGAACTCGGAGGCGTCGACGATGCGGGCGATGACCTCGCGGGGGTCGAAGGGGGTCTTCAGGTCGGCGGGCACGATGCCGAGGAGTTCCTCGGGGTCGTGGACCGGCTCGGCGGCCGGGGGCGGTTCGGGGTGGGCCCGGCGGTGGTTGAGCCGGGCGACGATACGGCGGGCCTGCCGGATCGCGTCCCCCTCGTCGACGGCGTAGTGGTCGGCGAGGCCCGAGGTACGGGCGTGCATGTCGGCGCCGCCGAGGGACTCGTCGTCGCTCTCCTCGCCGGTGGCCATCCTGACCAGCGGCGGTCCGCCGAGGAACACCTTCGACCGGTCCTTGATCATGACCGTGTGGTCGGACATGCCGGGGATGTAGGCGCCGCCGGCGGTGGAGTTGCCGAAGACCACGGCGACGGTGGGGATGCCGGCGGCGGACAGCCGGGTGAGGTCGCGGAAGACCGCCCCGCCGGGGATGAAGATCTCCTTCTGGGAGGGCAGGTCGGCACCGCCGGACTCGACGAGGCTGATGCAGGGCAGCCGGTTCGCGAGGGCGATCTCGTTGGCCCGGAGGGCCTTGCGCAGGGTCCACGGGTTGGAGGCGCCGCCGCGGACGGTCGGGTCGTTGGCGGTGATCAGGCATTCGGTGCCTTCGACCGTGCCGATGCCGGTGACCATGGACGCGCCCACGGGGTAGTCGCTGCCCCAGGCCGCGAGCGGGGACAGCTCCAGGAAGGGGGTGTCCGGGTCGAGCAGCAGCTCGACCCGCTCCCGGGCGAGCAGCTTGCCGCGTGCGCGGTGCCGCTCGGTGTACTTCTCCCCACCGCCGGCCAGCGCCTTCGCGTGCTCCGCGGCGAGCGTGGCGAGACGTTCCAGGGCGGCGGAGCGGTGGGCGAGGTGGTCGGGGTCGAGGGGGTCGACGCGGGTACCGAGACGGGTCACGGCGCGGGCTCCTCCGGGGACGGGACGAGGTCGGTCGGGATGTCGAGGTGGCGGGAGCGGAGCCACTCGCCGAGGGCCTTGGCCTGCGGGTCGAAGCGGTGGCCGGACGCGGCGCCGGCGCCGAGGAGGCCCTCGATGGTGAAGTTGAGGGCGCGCAGGGCGGGGAGGGGGTGGCGGGTGACGCGGAGCGGCCCGGTCTCGGGGAGGAGCGACTTGAGGCGGGTCACGGTGAGGGTGGCCGCCAGCCAGGCGTACGCGGCGTCGGTCTCCACCCAGACGCCGAGGTTGGCGTCCCCGCCCTTGTCGCCGCTGCGGGCGCCGGCGATCAGGCCGAGGGGGGCGCGGGTGTGGCTCCCCGCGGGGCCGCTGCCTGTGGGGTTGCTGCCTGCGGGGTTGCTGCCGTCCGGGCCGTTCCCCGCCGGGCCGTTCCCGGCCGCACCGTTCCCTGCCGGGCCGTTCCCGGCCGCGCCGTTCCCTGCCGGGCCGTTCCCTGCGGGGCTCTCCCCCACCCCGCCCCTTCCCGAAACCGGGGCCCCGGCACCGGACCCCGGCCCGGCCGGACCGGGCAACGAGGCTCCGCCCACGGCTTCGCCCGAGCTCCCGGGGCTCCGCCCCGGACCCCGCTCCTCAAACGCCGGAGGGGCTGAAGACGGCCCCGGACCCGGGGACGCCGCGGGAGCTGAGATGGGCCCCGGACCCGCGGACGCCGGAGGGGCTGAGAATGGCCCCGGGGCGGGGAGTTCGACTCGGGTGCCGGTGGGGAGGACGGCTGTCGGGGTGAGGGAGGTGGCCGGGACGGTGTCCGCGGTGAACGTGCCGTACGGGCTCGCCGGGGTCGGCGGCGACGTGACGTGGAAGCCCGGATAGCTCGCCAGGGCCAGCTCGATCGCCGTGGAGGTGAGCGCCCTCCCCACCCGGTCCGGGGACGGGTCCCGCACCACCAGCCGCAGCAGCGCCGACGCCGCCTCCTGCGTGTCCGCGTCCGGATGG
Source organism: Streptomyces sp. NPDC012888 (assembly GCF_042900645.1). NCBI lineage: Bacteria > Bacillati > Actinomycetota > Actinomycetes > Kitasatosporales > Streptomycetaceae > Streptomyces > Streptomyces sp. NPDC012888. The sequence goes on from NZ_JBIBBM010000015.1 coordinate 57,089, forward strand.
TCCGTACGGGCCAGCGTCCACGACACGGACTCCACGCCCGCCAGGACGTCCGCCAGCTGCGCCCGGACCAGCTCGGCCTTGGCCTCGACGTCCAGGCCGGTCAGGACGAACACCACCTCGTTGCGCCAGCCGCCGATGCGGGTGACACCGACCTTGAGGGTGGACGGTGGCGGCTCGCCCGCGACCGGGCCCACACGGACCCGGTCCGGGCCCTCCTGCGTCAGGCGGACCGTGTCCAGGCGGGCGGTGACGTCCGGGCCCAGGTACCGGACCCCCTGCGTCTCGTACAGGAGCTGGGCGGTGACCGTGCCGGGCGTGACCAGCCCGCCCGTACCCGGGTGTTTGGTGATCACCGACGAGCCGTCCGCGGCGATCTCCGCGAGCGGGAACCCGGGCCGGCGGACGTCCACGCCCGGCCGGGCGAAGAACGCGTAGTTGCCGCCCGTCGCCTGGGTGCCGCACTCCAGCACGTGACCCGCCACCACCGCCCCGGCCAGCCGGTCCCAGTCGTCCGGGGCCCAGTCGAACCACCAGGCCGCCGGTCCGGTCACCAGGGCCGCGTCCGTGACCCGGCCGGTCACCACCACGTCCGCCCCGGCCCGCAGACAGGCGGTGATGCCCGCCCCGCCCAGGTAGGCGTTGGCGGTCAGCGCCCCGTCCCGGTACGGCATTAGGTCGTCGCCCTCGACGTGGGCGACCTTCAGCGGCACCCCGGCGCGCTCCACCGCCGCGCGTACGGCGTCGGCCAGCCCGGCCGGGTTGAGCCCGCCCGCGTTGGTCACCAGCCGGACCCGTTTCTCGTGCAGCAGACCGAGGCAGTCGTCGAGTTGCCGGAGGAACGTCTTGGCGTAACCGAGGCCGGGGTCCTTCAGCCGGTCACGGCCGAGGACGAGCATGGTCAGCTCGGCGAGGTAGTCGCCGGTGAGCACGTCCAGCGGGCCACCGGTCAGCATCTCGCGCATCGCCGAGAGCCGGTCGCCGTAGAACCCGGACGCGTTGCCGATGCGCAGCGGCCGCCGCTCCGCCGCCGTCACCGCCGCTCCCCCGGTCCACGGCCGGCGCCCGCCGGCCCGGCGAACGCCTGGGCGATGTCCAGCCAGCGGTCCGCGTCCGCGCCCTCGGCGGTGACCGCGAGGTCACAGCGGTGCGCCCGCTGGGTCACCAGCAGACAGAAGTCCAGCGCGGGCCCGGTGACCCGCTGTCCGGCCTCCGGCGGCCCGTACGCCCAGACCTCCGGCCCGTCGGGCGCCGTCAGCTCCACCCGGAACTCCTCCGCCGGCACGGGGAGCCCGCGGACCGCGAAGGCGTAGTCGCGGGCGCGTACGCCGATCCTGGCGACGTGCCGCAGCCGTGCCGTCGGGGCACGGCGCACGCCGAGCGCGTCGGCGACGTCCTGACCGTGCGCCCAGGTCTCCATCAGGCGGGCGCTCGCCATCGACGCGGTCTTCATCGGCGGCCCGTACCAGGGGAAGCGGACGTCCGGCGCGGCGGTGGCGAGCGCGGCGTCCAGCGCGGTGCGCCCCTTCCGCCAGCGGGCCAGGAGCTCGGCGGGCGGATCGGCGGCGCCCTGCTCGGCGCCCTCGTCGACGAAGCGGTCGGGGGCCGCGAGGGCCGCCCCGACCAGGGTGCCGAAGGCGGCGGCATCGGTGAGGGAGAGCAGGGCGGAGTGGTCGGTCCAGGCGAGGTGGGCGATCTGGTGGGCGATGGTCCAGCCGGGTGCCGGGGTGGGCAGGGCCCACTGCCCCTCGGTCAACTCGGCTACCAGCAGGTCGAGTTCGCGGCCCTCCTCGCGGAGATCGGACCGGACGGCGACGGACGGGTCGAGCACGTGCGCTCCCCTCGGCGATGGCGTGGGGGCAGCGTGGCAGCGGGAACCGAAACAATCAAGCACGCTTGCATGATTTGTTGGGGCGGGCGTACGGCAGTTGGCCGGAAAGCGGTGTACGGGCCGTCAGGCGTCCATCGGTGGTGCCTGGTCCACCGGCCCGGGCTCGAAGCCCGCCAGCATCCGTTCGAGGGCGGCCTGGTCCGGGCCGACGAACGGGCTGGTCCCGGGCGCCCGCGACAGGGTGTCCAGCAGCCTGCCGGTCATGCCGGTGGCGGGCGGCAGGTGGGTGCAGAGCACGGTCTCCGGGTCCATGGCCCGCAGCGGTTCGAGGCCGGCCCGGTACTTGTCCGGATCCACCATGTGCACCCAGGGGCTGTCCACCGTGGCCCACAGCAGCTGGGCCGCCTCCAGCTCGGGGCCGGCGACCGGGCCCACGTCGGGCGCGGTCGCCAGTTCGGCCGTCGGCATGGGCCCGCCGAAGCAGTCGGAGCTGAAGCAGGTGCGGGTGCGGTCGTCGTAGAAGCCGACGGTGGCGGGGTTGTCGAACAGCGGCGGGCGGAACGCGTGCAGCCGCCGGTCGCCCACGTCCAGGCTCTGGCCGGGGTTGAGGAAGTACACGCGGTCCATGGGCAGCGGCCGCTCGGTGGACATGATCCCGGCGCCCATGAAGGTGGTGACCACCCGCGCGCCGGGCGCCGCGTCGATCAGGTCGAACAGCCCGCCGGTGTGGTCCCGGTCGGGGTGCGTCAGCCAGATCCAGCGCACGTCGGCGGGGTCGACGACGTCGCCGAGCGCGTCGAGGAAGTTCCGGTCCGGGAGGCTGAGCCCGGTGTCGACCACCACCGGCTCCCGGGCGCGCAGGACGAACGCGTTGACCGGGATGAAACCGATGCCCGGCACCTCCAGGCAGTCCGCCAGTACGTCGGTGTCCGTTCCGACCTTGTGCGTGCCCATGGTCATCACCTCTCCACCTGCCATGCTCCGCCGCCCGGGTTGCGCGCGCACCCGGGCGGCGGTAGCGGAGGGCGCGTCACCGGCGGCGGGTGAAGTCCATCGTCCAGTTGACCAGCCAGGTCTCCCCGCCGTCGGTGGAGAACGCCTGCTCCCAGCGCACCGAGTCGGCGGTGACGTCCGAGTACACGAACCGCACCCGCACCGGCTCGCCGTCGTGGGTGTCCTCGCCGTGGAACACCCCGCGGCCGTCCTCGAACCGCCCGGTCACCGGCGGGAACAGCACGCCGGCCCGGCGGCTCGCCCAGTACAGGGACCACTGCCGCCGCTCCCGGTCGTAGAGGCGCAGGGTCAGCCCGGCGGAGCCCTTGGTCGGGAACTCGATCTCGTCGAAGCAGGCCACTCCGTCGAGGTGGCGGGTGGCGGTCGATACGGCCGGGAACTCCTCCCAGTCGCTCTCCGCGTCCAGGAAGTCGGTGCGCCAGCGGTTCGCCACGTCCCAGGTGCCGGCGAGGAAGTCGAAGTCGTTCACATCGTTCATGGACGGCACGCTAGGAGCCCTCCACTGACACCATGTGTCAGCGGAACACGGCACAGAGAGCACGGGAGCGGGGTGGCGGGCGTGAAGGCCGGCAGGCTGGTGTCGATGCTGCTCCTGTTGCAGACCCGGGGGCGGATGACCGCCGCCGAGCTGGCCACGGAGCTGGAGGTGTCCGTCCGCACGGTGTACCGGGACGCGGAGGCCCTCGGCGCGGCCGGCGTACCGCTCTACGCCGACCCCGGCCACCACGGCGGCTACCGGCTGCTGGGCGGCTACCGGACCCGGCTCACCGGCCTGAGCAGCGGCGAGGCCGAGGCCCTGTTCCTCTCCGGTGTCCCCGGACCCGCCGCCGAACTGGGCCTCGGCCCCGCCCTGGCCGCCGCGCAGCTGAAACTGCGGGCGGCCCTCCCGCCGGAACTGCGGGCACAGGCCGACCGGATGCGGACACGGTTCCACCTGGACGCACCCGGCTGGTACGCGGACGAGACCGAGGTGCCGTTCCTGCCGCGCGTCGCGGACGCGGTCTGGCGGAGCCGGGTGGTCGAGATCCGCTACCGGCGCTGGCGGGAACCCCGCGAGGTCGACCGCCGGCTCCGGCCGTACGGCCTGGTCCTCAAGGCCGGCCGGTGGTACCTCGTCGCCGCGCCGGACACCCCCGCGGAAGACCGGCCGCCCCGCACCTACCGGGCCGACCAGATCCTCGGCCTCACCGAGACCGGCACCGCCTTCGAACTCCCCGCCGGCTTCGACCTCGCCGCCCACTGGCAGGCCGCCCAGCGCTCCTTCCACGACCGCCTGCACCGGGGCACCGCCCTGGTACGCCTCTCCCCGCGCGGCGCCGGGCTGCTCACCGGCGCCCAGGCCCGGGCGCTCGCCGACACCGGGGAGCCCGACCCGGACGGCCCGGACGGCTGGCTCCGCGCCACGCTGCCGGTCGAGGCGCCCGAGCAGGCCGTCGCGCAGTTCCTCGGGCTGGGAGCGGACGCGGAGGTGCTGGGCCCGCCCGAGCTGCGGCTGCGGATCGCCGGGGCGGCCCGCGCCGTGGCGGAGCGGTACGCCGCGCCGGTGGAGCCGCAGGGGCCGGTCGGGACGCCGGCCGTGCCGCCGAGGGGGCCGGCCGTGCCGCCGAGGACGCCGGCCGTGCCGCCCGGGTCGCCCGTCAGGCCGCCCGGGCCGCCCGTCAGACCGCCGGTTCCGGAAGGGGCCGCGCCGTCGACCTGACCGCGCCCATGCTGGCCGCGATCACCAGGGCGATCGCCAGGGCGTCGGTCGCGGAGAGCGCCTGGTTCAGGACCAGGAAGCCCGCGGCCGCCGCGATGGCCGGCTCCAGGCTCATCAGGATCGCGAAGGTGGGCGCGGGCAGCCGCCGCAGGGCCAGCAGCTCCAGGGTGTAAGGCAGCACCGAGGACAGCACGGCCACCCCCACGCCCAGCGCCAGCGTGCCGGGCACCAGCAGCGCCGGGCCGGCGTCGGCGACACCGATCGGCAGCGAGAGCACCGCCGCCACCGTCATCGCCAGCGCCAGGCCGTCGGCCTGCGGGAAACGGCGGCCCGTACGGGCGCTGAACACGATGTACGCCGCCCACATGGCACCCGCACCGAGGGCGAACGCGGCGCCCGCCGGGTCGAGGGCGCCGAAGCCGAAGCCGCCGTCGCCGTCGCCGCCGTGACCGGACAGCAGGACCACCCCGCCCAGCGCGAGGACCGCCCACAGGAGGTTGACCAGCCGCCGGGAGACCACCACCGACAGCGCCAGCGGCCCGAGCACCTCCAGGGTGACGGCCGGGCCGAGCGGGATGCGCTCCACCGCCTGGTAGAAGAGCCCGTTCATCGCACCCATGGCCACGCCGAAGGCGAACACGGTGACCCAGTCGGAGCGGGAGTAGCCGCGCACCTTCGGCCGGCAGATCAGCAGCAGCACGAGCGCGGCGGCGGCCAGCCGCAGCGCGACCACCCCCGCAGCCCCCGCCCGCGGCATCAGCATCACCGCGAGCGCCGCACCGAACTGCACCGAGACACCGGCCGCCAGCACCAGCCCGACCGGTCCGAGCCGCGAGGGCCCGCGGCCGCGCCCGCGCAGGACGGCGGCGCCGCCGGCGGGAGCGGGGCCGGGGGCGGCGGTCTCGGAGGCGGGTGCGGTGGAAGCCGGGACGGAATGCGACATTCCACCAGGGTAAGCCCGCCGTAAGGACCATGGCGCAGTGTTTTGCCTTACGTCCGTGGTCCGGCGGGCTCGCCGTCGCCGATCGCCTCCGCCAGGACCTCGGCGAGGTGCCGGGCACGGTGGCCGGGCAGCAGCTGGGCGATCTGGGTCCGGCAGGAGAACCCGTCGGCCAGCACCGCCGCCCCCGGGGGTGCCGCCCGCAGGGCGGGCAGCAGCTGCTCCTCGGCGCAGGCGGTGGACACCTCGTGGTGCCCCGGCTCGAAACCGAAGTTGCCGGCCAGGCCGCAGCACCCGCCGGACAGCGCGCCGACCAGACCGGCCCGCTCGCGCAGCCGCCGGTCCGCCGCGTCACCGAGCACGGCGTGCTGGTGGCAGTGGGTCTGCCCGGCCACGGGCCGGTCCAGGCGGGGCGGCCGCCAGTCCGGTGCGAGCTCCTCCAGCGCCTCCGCGAACGTCCGTACGGAGGCGGCCAGCCGGGCCGCCCGCGGGTCCCCGGGGAGCAGGGCCGGCAGGTCCCCGCGGAGCGCGGCCGCACAGCTGGGCTCCAGCACGACGACGGGGTCCCGTACCTCGCCCAGGGCGTCCAGCGTCCGGCGCAGCACCCGGCGGGCCCGGTCCGGCCGGCCGGTGGACACGTACGTCAGCCCGCAGCACACCCGCCCCGCCGGCGCCGACACCCCGATCCCGGCCGCCTCGAACACCCGCACGGCGGCACGCCCGGCCTCCGGCGCCAGGTACTCGGTGAAGGTGTCCGGCCACAGCGTGACCCGGGCACGCCACGCCCCGTCCCCGGACGCCGGCTCGGACGCCTCCCCGCCCCCGGACGCCGGCCCCCGCCGGAGCCGCCACCAGCGGGTGAACGGCGTCCCCGCCAGCGGCGGCAGCGGACGGGACGGCGTGAGGCCCGCCAGCGCGCCGATGCCCCGGACCCGCGCCAGCAGGTTCAGCGGCCGGGCCAGGCGCAGCACCGCCGCGGCGCGCAGCAGCGACGGCAGCCCGCCCAGCGTGTAGTGGGACAGCGGCCGGAGCCGGCCGGCCCAGTGGCGGTGCAGGAACTCCGACTTGTACGCGGCCATGTCCACACCCACCGGGCAGTCGCTCAGACAGCCCTTGCAGCCCAGGCAGAGGTCCAGCGCCTCCCGGACCTCCACCGAACGCCACCCGTCCCGCACCGGCCCGCCGGGCGCCCCCGGCCCGCCCGGCCCGCCCAGCAGCATCTCGTGCAGCAGCCGGGCCCGGCCCCGGGTCGAGTGCCGCTCCTCCCCCGTGACCCGGTACGAGGGACACATCACCCCCGCGCCCGCCGCCACCGGCGCACGGCACTTGGCGACGCCCACGCAGCGCGCCACCTCCCGCGCCAGCGGGAGTTCCGGAAGCCCGGCGAAGCGGAGGTTCTCGTCCAGCCGGGCCGGACGGACCAGGATCCCCGGGTTCATGCCGCCCGCCGGGTCCCACACGTCCTTGTACGCGGCGAAGAGCTCCACCACCTCCGGCCCGTACATCCGCGGCAGGAGCTCGGCACGGGCCTGCCCGTCGCCGTGCTCCCCCGACAGCGAGCCGCCGTGCGCGACGACCAGGTCCGCGAGGTCCGAGGAGAACTCCCGGTAGCGGGCCACGCCTTCCCCGCTCACCAGGTCGAAGTCCAGCCGCACGTGCACGCACCCCTCGCCGAAGTGCCCGTACGGCACCCCGCGCAGCCCGTAACGGGCCGCCAGGGCACGGAACTCCCGCAGGTACGCCCCCAGCCGTGCCGGCGGCACCGCGCAGTCCTCCCAGCCGGGCCAGGCCTCCCCACCCGCCCCGCCCGCCCCGCCCGCCCCGCCCGCCGGACGCGTCGCCGTCCCCGCCGCGTCCTCCCGGATCCGCCACAGCGCCCGCTGCCCCGCCCGGTCCGCGACCACCACGGTGTCCAGCGCGTCCGCCGCCCGGGCCAGCGCCAGCGCCGCCACCGCGTCCGGCATCTCCACGAACAGCCAGGCCCCGCCCCTCGGCAGGCCCACCGGTGCGGCACCGCCCAGCAGGTCGGCCGCCATCCCCTCGACGGTGAGCGGCCCGTACCGCAGCAGGCCGGCCGCCGCGTCCGCCGCCGCACCCTCGTCGGGATAGCCGAGGACCGCCAGGGCCGGCTCGGGCGGCGCCTCCACCAGCCGGACCACCGCCTCGGTGACCACCCCGAGGGTGCCCTCGCTCCCGCAGAAGGCACGCGCCGCCCCCACCCCGTTCTCCGGCAGCAGCGCGTCCAGCGCGTACCCGGAGATCCGCCGGCCGAAGTCCCGCGGCATGCCCGTGCGCAGCAGCGCCAGGTTCCGGGTCACCAGCGGCTCCAGCCCCGCCGGGGTGCCCGCCCAGCCCCTGCCGATCCGCCGCACCCCGCCGTCCCGGTCCCCGTACGCCAGGACGGACAGCTCCAGCACGTTGTCGGCCGTGGTGCCCCAGGCCACCGAGTGCGGCCCGCACGCGTTGTTGCCGATCATCCCGCCGAGGGTGCAGCGGGACCGGGTGGACGGGTCCGGCCCGAACGTCAGCCCGTGCGGCGCGGCCGCGGCCCGCAGCCGGTCCAGGACCAGCCCCGGCTGGACCACGGCCGTCCGCGCACCCGGGTCGAGGGAGAGCAGGCCGGCCATGTGCCGGGTGAGATCGATCACCACGCCGACGCCCGTCGCCTGACCGCCGATCGACGTCCCGCCGCCGCGCGGCACCACCGGAACCCCCTGCGCGGCGCAGACCGACAGCACCGCCGCCACGTCCTCGGCGTCCCTCGGCGCCACCACCCCGAGCGGTACCCGCCGGTAGTTCGACGCGTCCATCGTGGTCAGCGCCCGGGCCGACACGCCGAAGTCCACCTCGCCGCGCACCGCCGCCCGCAACGCCCGCTCGACCGGCCGACCGGCCCGCTCCAGATCCGTCACGCGTCCATCGTTGCCCGCGCGCCACCGTCTCATCGGGTGGACGCGCTCCCTGCGCCCGCCCGGCGAACCGATACGCTCCGCTCGTGGCTGAGATCCAGATTCCCGCTGACATCAAGCCCGCCGACGGACGCTTCGGCGCGGGCCCCTCCAAGGTGCGGACGGAAGCGCTGGACGCGCTGGCCGCCACCGGAACCTCCCTGCTCGGTACCTCCCACCGCCAAGCCCCGGTCAAGAACCTGGTCGGCTCCATGCGGCAGGGCATCCGGGACCTCTTCTCCCTCCCCGAGGGCTACGAGGTGATCCTGGGCAACGGCGGCTCCACCGCCTTCTGGGACATCGCGACGCACGGGCTGATCGAGAACAAGTCCCAGCACCTCACCTTCGGCGAGTTCTCCTCCAAGTTCGCCAAGGCGGCCAAGCTGGCGCCGTGGCTGGCCGAGCCGACCGTCGTCTCCTCCGACCCGGGCACCCACCCCGAGCCGGTCGCCGAGGCGGGCGTGGACGTGTACGCGTTCACCCACAACGAGACCTCCACCGGTGTCGCCGCCCCGCTGAAGCGGGTCGCGGGCGCCGACGAGGGCGCCCTCGTCCTGGTGGACGCCACCTCCGGGGCCGGCGGCCTCCCCGTCGACATCACCGAGACCGACGTCTACTACTTCGCCCCGCAGAAGTCCTTCGCCTCGGACGGCGGCCTGTGGCTGGCCGCGTTCTCCCCGGCCGCCCTGGAGCGCGCCGCGCGCGTCCACGCCTCCGGCCGGCACGTCCCCGAGTTCTTCTCGCTGCCGACGGCCATCGACAACTCGCTGAAGAACCAGACGTACAACACCCCGGCGCTCTCCACCCTGTTCCTGCTGGACCAGCAGCTGAAGTGGATCAACGGCCAGGGCGGCCTGGACTGGGCGACCTCCCGTACGGCGGCCTCCGCGGCCAACCTGTACGGCTGGGCCGAGGCGTCCAAGTACGCAGAGCCGTTCGTCACCGACCCGGCGAAGCGTTCCGCGGTCATCGGCACCATCGACTTCTCCGACGACATCGACGCGGCGGCCGTCGCCAAGGTGCTGCGCGCCAACGGCATCGTGGACACCGAGCCCTACCGCAAGCTCGGCCGCAACCAGCTGCGCATCGCGATGTTCCCGGCCATCGACCCGGCCGACGTGCAGGCCCTCACCGCCTGCATCGACCACGTCATCGAGAAGCTCTGACGCTCTGACGCGCTGACGAGGGGCCCGGCCCCGCGCGGCGAAGCCCCCGGTGACCCGACGGTCGCCGGGGGCTTCGCCGTGTCCGCCGGGACTCCGGCGCGGTGGACTTCACACCCCCAACGGCAAGGCTCACCGGCCGCTCCCCCGCGAACCCTCCGCGCCCGCGCACGATAACTTCGGGGTCCGACACACAACAGGAGGCGGCGACGTGAGCGTGCGAGTGACGGCGGCCCACAGTGGTCTGGACCCCTTCGGAACGGCCCGCCTGCGACGCGGCGTCCTCGACGCCTGGGGCGCCGGCCCGGCCCGGTTCCGCGAGGACGCCAACGCCGAGGAGGACCTGGCGCTCGGCGGATACCGGGACCGGCTCGTCGTCGAACTCGCGCAGAACGCCGCCGACGCCGCCGCCCGCGCCGGCGTAGCCGGCCGGCTCCGGCTCACCCTGCACGACGGCGACGGCGACGACCGGCACGGCGCCCTGGCCGTAGCCAACACCGGCGCCCCCCTGGACGCGGCCGGCGTGGAGTCGCTGAGCACGCTGCGGGCCTCCGCCAAACGCGAGTCGGCCGGGGAGAGCGTCGGCCGGTTCGGCGTCGGCTTCGCCGCCGTACTGGCCGTCTCGGACGAGCCCGCCGTCATCGGCCGGCACGGCGGCGTCCGCTGGTCGCTGGCCGAAGCCCGCGAACTCGCCGCCGAGTCCGCCCGGCACAGCCCCGGCCTCGGCGACGAACTCCGCCGCCGCGACGGGCACGTACCGCTGCTGCGACTGCCACTGCCCGCCGAGGGCGCCGCACCCGAGGGCTACGACACGGTCGTCGTCCTGCCGCTGCGGGACGCCGCCGCCCGCGACCTGACCGAACGGCTGCTGGCCGGCATCGACGACGCGCTCCTGCTGACCCTGCCCGGCCTGGACGAGGTCGTCGTGGAGACCGCCGACGGCGTACGCACCCTGACCCGGCGCACCGACGGCCCGTTCACCGTCGTCGACGACAGCGCCGGCGAGGTCCTGCACTGGCGCACCGTCCGCCACAGCGGCACCATCGAACCCGCCCTGCTCGCCGACCGGCCGGTCGAGGAACGGCTCCGGCCGACGTGGACGGTCACCTGGGCCGTACCGGTCGACGCCCAGGGCGCACCCGTCCGCCCCGACACCGCGGCCGTGGTGCACGCCCCCACCCCCACCGACGAACCCCTCGGCCTCCCCGCCCTGCTCATCGCGACGCTGCCGCTGGACACCGCCCGCCGCCACCCCGCCCCCGGCCCCCTCACCGACTTCCTCGTGGAGCGGGCCGCCGACGCGTACGCCGAACTCCTCGGCGACTGGCAGCCGGTGACCACCGCCCTGATCGACCTGGTGCCCGGCCCGCTCGGCAAGGGCGAACTCGACGGCGCGCTCCGCGCGGCGATCCTGCGGCGCCTCCCCCGGACCGCGTTCCTGGCCCCGGCCGCCCCCTCCGAGGAGCTGACCGCGCTCCGCCCGTTCGAGGCCGAGGTCGTCGAGGGCGCGGGAGCCGACACCGTACGGGTGCTCGCCGAGGTACTGCCGACCCTGCTGCCGGCCGGACTGGAGCGCCGCCCCGAGCTGCGCGCCCTGGGGGTGGGCCGGCTCCCGCTCGGCGACGCCATCGAGCGGATCGCGGGCGCGGAGCGGCCGCCGGCGTGGTGGCACCGCCTGTACGACACGCTGGCCGGGGTGGACCCGGACCGGCTGAGCGGGCTGCCCGTACCGCTCGCCGCCCCGGAGGGGGGCGAGTTCACCGGGCCGCGCACGGCGATCGGGCCCCGGCACGTCCTGCTGCCCGGCCCGGACACCCCGGCCGCCCTGACCCGGATCGGGCTGAAGATCGCCCACCCGGAGGCGGCGCACCCTCTGCTGGAGAAGCTCGGGGCGATCCCGGCGAACCCGCGGGCCGTGCTGACAACCCCGCAGGTGCGGGCGGCGGTGGCCGCCTCGCTGGACGCCGGGGACATCTGGGACGAGGACGCCCTGGACCCGGACGAGCTCGCGGAGATCGTGCTCGGCCTGGTGCGCGACGCCGCCCTGGACCCCGGCGACGAGCCGTGGCTGGGCGCGCTGGCACTGCCCGACGAGGACGGCGAGCCCACCCCGGCCGGTGAACTGCTGCTGCCGGGTTCACCGTTCGCCTCCGTCATCCGCGAGGGTGAACTTCCCTACGTGGACCGCGAGCTGGCCGACCGCTGGGGCGAGCAGCCGCTGACCGCGGTGGGCGTGCTCGCCGGCTTCCAGCTGGTCCGGGCCACCGACGTGGTACTCGACCCGGACGAACTGGAGCCGCGCGAGGGCGACTTCGCCGAGCCGGACGACGCCGGGCTGCTGGACGCGGTCGACGTGTGGTGCGAGGACGTACTGGACCAGCTGCCCGACACGCCGGTGCCGCCGGTGGCGACCGAACTGGTGGCCGTACGGGACCTGGACCTGGTGGACGACGACCACTGGCCGCAGGCACTGGCCCTGCTGGCCCGGCCGCCGCTGCGGGACGCGCTGACCCAGCCGGTGCGGGTGCTGCTGCCGGACGGCACCACCCGGACGGTCCGCCCGTACACCGCGTGGTGGCTGCGCGACCACCCGGTGCTCGACGGCCGCCGCCCGGCCGGCCTGCGCGCGGCCGGCGGCGACCCGCTCCTGGAGGGCCTCTACACCTCGGCCGACGCCACCGGCTTCGAGGACGAGCAGGTGCTGCGGGCCCTGGGCGTACGCACCTCCGTGGCGGCCCTGCTGGACGAGCCGGGCGGCGCCGCCGAACTGCTGGGCCGGCTGGCCGACCCGGACCGGCGGGTGACCGGCCGCCAGCTGCACGCCCTGTACGGGGCGCTGTCGGAGCTGGACCCGGAGCAGGTCACGCTCCCGGACGAGCTGCGGGCGGTGGTGGACGGCGAGGTCGTGGTCGTCGACGCCGCCGAGGCGGTGGTGGCCGACGCCCCGGACCTGCTGCCGCTGACGGCGGGCCTGCCGCTGTTGCCCGTGGCCCCGTCCCGCGCCGCCGACCTGGCCGACCTGCTGCAGGTGCGGCGGCTGTCGGAGACGGTGCCGGCGGAGGTCACCACCCCGGGCGAGGAGCACGAGGTCCCGGAGTCGGTGCACGTCCTGCTGGGCCCGGCGACCCCGGCCACGTACCTGGAGCACGAGGAGCTGGTGGCGGGCGGCGTCGAGCTGGACTGGCGCCTCACCGGCGACGGGGTGCTGCACGCGGCGACCCTGGAGGGGGTCGCCGCGGGTCTGGCCTGGGCGGCCGGCCAGTGGCCCCGCCGCTTCGAGGTGGCGGCGCTGCTGGAGGACCCGTCGCGCACGGCGGAGCTCGCACGGGACCGGTGGTTCGACTGACGGGAAGCTAGAACGCCTTCTCCCAGTCGATCGCGGCCATGCTCCGGAAGGCGGGGACGGCGGCCGGCTCGGCGGCCGGGGCCTGCCCGTTGTGGGAGCCGACGGTGACGTCGCGGCCGGCGTTGAAGACGTCGTCCTGGGCGATCTGCACGACCGTGCTGCCGACGACGAAGACGTACGTCGGGCCGTCGTCGGCGGCGGCGGGCGCGGCACTGCCGAGCACTCCGAGGGCGGCGGCGGCTGCGAGGGTGAGGGCGGTTCGCTTCATGGTGGTACCTCCCGGCTGGGGGCTGGCTGTCGGCACCTGTGGAAGGTAGGAGCCCGGCCTCCGCACCCCGCGCCCCGACACGCGTCCGGACGGGTACCACCCGGATGCCCGCCCCGCCGGCCTACCCCGGGAAGCGGCGGTCGACCCAGCGGAAGGTGAACTCGATCAGGGCTGCGGCGGCCGCGGCGATGGCGACGGCCGTCCACGGCATGGTCGTGCCGACCAGCTTGAGCTGGAAGAAGTCCTGGAGCCAGGGGATGACGAGGACCAGCAGGAAGCCCAGGCCCATCGCCCCGACCAGGGCGACCCGCCACCACGTGTAGGGGCGCGCGATGATCGCCAGGACCCACATCGAGGTGAGGAACAGCGTGAGGGTGGCGGCGCTGGTCTCGGCCTCCAGCGCGCCGGGGCCGCTGTAGTGGGACCGGGCCACCAGGTAGGTGACGAAGGTGGCGACGGCGGCGACGGCGCCGCCGGGGACGGCGTACCGCATCACCCGTTTGACGAAGTGCGGCTTGGCGCGCTCCTTGTTCGGCGCGAGGGCCAGGAAGAACGCCGGGACGCCGATGGTGAGGGTGGACAGCAGGGTCAGGTGGCGGGGCAGGAAGGGGTACTCCACCTGCGAGCAGACCACCAGGATGGCCAGCAGGACGGAGTAGACCGTCTTGGTGAGGAACAGGGTCGCGACGCGCGTGATGTTGCCGATGACCCGACGACCCTCGGCCACCACCGACGGCAGGGTCGCGAAGGAGTTGTCGAGCAGGACGATCTGGGCGACGGCGCGGGTGGCCTCGGAGCCCGAGCCCATGGAGACGCCGATGTCGGCGTCCTTGAGGGCGAGGACGTCGTTGACACCGTCGCCGGTCATGGCGACGGTGTGCCCGCGGGACTGGAGGGCGCCGACCATGTCCCGCTTCTGCTGGGGGGTGACCCGGCCGAAGACGGCGTTCTTGTCCAGTTCCTCGGCCATGGCGTCCTGCTCGGTGGGCAGGCGGCGGGCGTCGACGGTGTTCTCGGCGCCGGGCAGGCCCAGCTTCCCGGCGACCGCGGAGACGGACACCGCGTTGTCGCCGGAGATGACCTTCGCCTGGACGTCCTGCTCGTCGAAGTAGCGCAGGGTGTCGGCGGCGTCGGGTCGCAGCCGCTGCTCCAGCACCACCAGGGCCGTGGGCCGGACGCCGGCGGTGACGTGTTCGTCGTCGAGTTCCCGGGCCGTGCGGACGAGCAGCAGGACGCGCAGGCCCTGCTCGTTGAGGTGGTCGATCTCCTCCAGGGTGGGGTCGCCGGGGGGCAGCAGCACGTCGGGGGCGCCGAGCAGCCAGGTGCTGTTCTCGCCGTCGCCCTCGCTGAAGCTGGCGCCGCTGTACTTGCGGGCGGAGGAGAACGGGAGAGACTCGGTGCAGCGCCAGTCCTCGCTGTCGGGGTAGGCGTCGATGACGGCCTGGAGGCTGGCGTTGGGGCGGGGGTCGGACTCGCCGAGGGCGCCGAGGACCTTCTTCACGTGTTCGGGGTCGGCGCCGCCGAGGGTGCGCAGCTCGGTGACGTCCATTCCGCCCTCGGTGAGGGTGCCGGTCTTGTCGAGGCAGACGACGTCGACCCGGGCGAGGCCCTCGATGGCGGGGAGTTCCTGGACCAGGCACTGCTTGCGGCCGAGCCGGATGACGCCGATGGCGAAGGCCACGGAGGTGAGGAGGACCAGGCCCTCGGGGATCATCGGGACGATGCCGCCGACGGTGCGGGCGATGGAGTCCTTGAGGTTGCTGTCCTTGACGATCAGCTGGCTGACGATCAGGCCGATGGACGTCGGGACCATCATCCAGGTGACGTACTTGAGGATGGTGGAGATGCCGGAGCGCAGCTCGGAGTGGACCAGGGTGAAGCGGGAGGCCTCTTCGGCGAGCTGGGCGGCGTAGGCCTCGCGGCCCACCTTGGTGGCGGTGAAGGCGCCCGTGCCGGCGACCACGAAGGAGCCGGACATCACGTGGTCGCCCGGCTTCTTCAGGACCGGGTCGGCCTCGCCGGTGAGCAGGGACTCGTCGATCTCCAGGCCGTCGGCCTCGCCGACGACGCCGTCGACGACGACCTTGTCCCCGGGGCCGAGTTCGACGACGTCGTCGAGGACGATCTCGGAGGTGGAGATCCCGGCGGCGCGGCCGTCGCGGCGGACGCTGGGTCTGGCCTCGCCGATGACGGCCAGGCTGTCGAGGGTCTTCTTCGCCCGGAGTTCCTGGATGATGCCGATACCGGTGTTCGCGATGATCACGAAGCCGAAGAGGCTGTCCTGGATCGGCGCGACGACGAGCATGATCACCCAGAGCACGCCGATGATGGCGTTGAACCGGGTGAAGACGTTGCCGCGGACGATGTCGGCGGTGGAGCGGGAGGACCGGACGGGCACGTCGTTGACGGCTCCGCGGGCGACGCGTTCGGCGACCTCCGCGGTGGTGAGTCCGCCGGGCTTGAACACGGGGTCGGGCAGCGGCACCGGGTGCACCGGATCGAGCTCGGCCCCCGCGTCGATGGCGGCGCCGGCGGGGTCGCCCCGCTCCGGACCGTCGTGTTCGATTCCTGCCCGCTGCGTCATGCTTCCGACGTTAAGGGCCCGCCGAACGCTTCACCCGCCGAGCGGCCGGAAGATCCGACTTCAGGATGAGCGGAATCATTCGCTGGTCGGGGCGGTCCCCCCGGCGCCGCCGTCGGCGGCGGTGCGGGCCGCGGCGTGCCGCTTGAGGGCGGCGTCGCGGGCGCGCACGTACCAGATGCCGATCAGGCCGAGTCCGCCGCCGGCCGCGCAGGTCCACACCCACCACAGCAGGTCGCGGTCGGCGAACCAGCCGTAGAAGGGGAGCTGGAGCAGGAACATCGCGAACCAGAGGACGGTGCCACCGGTGACGGTCGCCACCACCGGCCCCTCCAGGGGCTCGGGTGCCTCGCGGGTCGGCGCCTTCAGGAATCCAGCCATGCCAGCAGTCTAGGTGCGGTTCGCAGACGTCTACGCGCGGAGATGGACGTCACTTCGTTCATGTGTTCATACTGAAACGGTTTGCTTCTGTCGGGATTCGCTCGTGCGAACCTCCCAAACGAACCACTTTGAGGACCGAATGAGCACCTCGGCCCCCGTCGCCACGGCGACCTCCCCCGAGCCCTCCCCGGGAACCGGCACCCTGGACCGCTACTTCAAGATCTCCGAGCGCGGCTCCACGCTCGCCCGCGAGATCCGCGGCGGCTTCGCGACCTTCTTCGCGATGGCCTACATCATCGTGCTGAACCCGATCATCCTCGGCAGCGCGAAGGACATGTACGGCCACCAGCTCGACGGGGGCCAGCTGGTCACCGCCACCGTGCTGACCGCGGCCTTCACCACCCTCCTCATGGGTGTCATCGGCAACGTCCCGATCGCCCTGGCCGCCGGCCTCGGCGTGAACACGGTCGTCGCCCTCCAGCTGGCGCCGCGGATGAGCTGGCCCGACGCGATGGGCATGGTCGTCCTGGCCGGCTTCGTCGTCATGCTGCTGGTGGCCACCGGCCTGCGGGAGCGGGTCATGAACGCCGTCCCGCTGGGCCTGCGCAAGGGCATCGCCATCGGCATCGGCCTGTTCATCATGCTGATCGGCCTGGTCGACTCCGGCTTCGTCTCCCGCATCCCGGACGCCGCGCACACCACCGTCCCGCTCCAGCTCGGCGGCAACGGCCACCTGCACGGCTGGCCGGTCCTGGTCTTCGTCCTGGGCACGCTGCTCACCCTGGCGCTGCTGATCCGCAAGACCCCCGGCGCGATCCTGATCTCGATCGTGGTCATGACGGTCGTCGCGGTGGCCGTGCAGCTGGTGGCGGACCTGCCGGGTCAGGCCTGGGGCCTGACCGTCCCGGAGTGGCCGGGCAACCCGGTGGCCATGCCCGACTTCGGGCTGGTCGGCGAGGTCAGCCTGTTCGGCGGCTTCGGCAAGGTCGGCCTGCTCACCGGCCTGCTGTTCGTCTTCACCGTGCTGCTGTCCTGCTTCTTCGACGCGATGGGGACGATCCTCGGCGTCGGCGACGAGGCCAAGCTGATCGACAAGGACGGCAACTTCCCCGGCATCAACAAGGTCCTGCTGGTGGACGGCCTGGCCGTCGCCTCCGGCGGCGCCACCTCGTCGTCGGCGACCACCTGCTTCGTGGAGTCCACGGCCGGCGTCGGCGAGGGCGCCCGCACCGGTCTGGCCAACGTGGTGACCGGCGGCCTCTTCGCCGTGGCGCTCTTCCTCACCCCGCTGGCCACCATGGTCCCGTCCCAGGCCGCCACGCCGGCGCTGGTCGCGGTCGGCTTCCTGATCCTGGCGGGATCGGTGAAGGACATCGACTGGAGCGACTTCACCATCGCCGTCCCGGCCTTCCTGGCGATGCTGATGATGCCCTTCACCTACTCGATCACCAACGGCATCGGCATCGGCTTCATCAGCTTCTGCGTCCTGCGCCTGGCGACCGGACGCGGCCGCGAGGTCCCGGCGGCCATGTACGCGGTCTCGGCGGTCTTCGTCTTCTACTACGCGATGCCCGCGCTGGGGCTCACGTGAGGCCGTAGAACTTCTCCGTCTCGTCGACGGCCGCCTTGAAGCGCTCGTCGAAGTCATCGCGAACGAGCGTCCGGACCACGTAGTCCTGGACGCTCATTCCGCGTTTGGCGGCATGAGTCCGGAGGCGGTCGAGGAGCTCCCCGTCTATGCGCATGCTCAGCACATGTGTCCCCATGCCGAAAGGGTCGGGGCAGCGGGTGCCGACGTGAGTCGCTTTCCGCAAGCAGCTCACTCGTACGAGTGACGAAACCCGCCCGCGGGCGGAGCGCGGCCCGAGGTGACGAAAAGCATTGGTCTTTAGCGAGAGTAATGAGTTAAGCTAAGGACATGCTTGACCTTTCCCATGGCGACGACGCCGGCGCCGTGAACGACCTCCGCTCGGCCATCATGCGGCTGGGCCGGCGCCTGAAACACCAGCGCGTCGACGAATCGCTGAGCCCGACGGAGATGTCCGTCCTCGGCACCCTCGCCCGCTGCGGCCAGGCCACCCCCGGTGAGCTGGCCCGCCGCGAGCACGTCCAGCCGCCGTCGATGACCCGCATCGTCGCCCTGCTGGAGGCCAAGGGACTGGTCAGGCTGCAGCCGCACCCGGACGACCGCCGCCAGAAGGTGGTCACCCAGACCGAGGAAGCCGAGGCGATGCTCGAGGAGAGCCGCCGCAAACGCAACGCCTTCCTGGCCGGACTCGCGGCCGAGCTGACCGAGGAGGAATGGGCCAAGCTGCGCGAAGCGGCACCCGTCCTCGAGAAGCTCGCGCACCTGTAGGACGCACGACGCGAGGAGGCGAAAGCCCTTGAGTACGGGAAACGGAGCAGACTCCGCACCCGGCCACACATCCACCCCTGCAACCCCCGGCACCGCCGCCGGGAGATCCATGTTCGCCTCGTTGAGGATCCGGAACTACCGGCTCTTCGCGACCGGCCAGGTGGTCTCCAACACCGGCACCTGGATGCAGCGCATCGCCCAGGACTGGCTGGTGCTGTCCCTGACGGGCTCCGCGTCCGCCGTGGGCATCACCATCGCCCTGCAGTTCCTCCCCATGCTGCTGTTCGGCCTCTACGGCGGCGTCCTCGCGGACCGGCTGCCCAAGCGGCCCCTGCTGGTGGCCACCCAGAGCGCGATGGGCCTCACCGGCGTCGCGCTGGCCGTGCTCACCCTCACCGGCCACGTCGAGGTCTGGCACGTCTACCTGACCGCCCTCCTGCTCGGCCTGGTCACGGTCGTCGACAACCCCGCCCGCCAGTCCTTCGTCTCCGAGATGGTCGGACCGGCCCAGCTGGCCAACGCCGTCAGCCTGAACTCGGCGAACTTCCAGTCCGCGCGCCTGGTCGGCCCGGCCGTGGCCGGTGTGCTGATCACCGCCGTCGGCTCGGGCTGGGCCTTCCTGCTGAACGGGCTGTCCTTCGCCGCCCCCGTCGCCGGCCTGCTCCTGATGCGCACCTCCGAGCTGCACCGGACCGCCGTACAGCCCCGCTCCAAGGGCCAGCTGCGCGAAGGCCTGAGGTACGTCTCCCGGCACCCGGAGCTGGTCTGGCCGATCGTGCTGGTCGGCTTCATCGGCACCTTCGGGTTCAACTTCCCGATCTGGCTGACCGCCTTCGCCGACGACGTCTTCCACGGCGACGCCGGCACGTACGGCCTGTTCAACACCCTCATCGCGGCCGGATCCCTGGCCGGCGCCCTGCTCGCCGCACGCCGCGGCCGGCACCGGCTCCGGCTCCTCGTCGCGGCGGCCGCACTGTTCGGCGTACTGGAGCTCGCCACCGCCTTCGCCCCCGGCTTCTGGCTGTTCGCCGCGCTGCTGGTGCCGATCGGAATGTTCGGCCTCACCGTCAACGTGGTCGCGAACTCCAGCGTCCAGATGGCCACCGACCCCGAGATGCGGGGCCGCGTCATGGCCCTCTACATGATGGTGTTCACCGGCGGCACCCCCGTCGGCGCGCCCCTGGTGGGCTGGGTCACCGACCACTTCGGCGCACGCGTCGGCATGGCCTCCGGCGGACTGGTCTCCCTGGCCGCCGCCCTCGCCATCGGCCTCGTGCTGTCCCGCGTCGGCAACCTCAAGGTCCGCGTCTCCCGGCACGGCGTCGCCTTCGTCCCCGCCACCGGAAGGCGCGAACTGGTCCGGGTGGCATAGAGCACTCCCGCGGAGCGGGTCCTACGCTCGGGCCATGAGACTCTTCGCCGCAGTCCTGCCGCCCGAGCAGGCCATCGACGAACTCCGCACCGCGGTCCGGGCGTTGCCGCACGACAGCCGGCTGCGCTGGACCGCGGAGGCGGGATGGCACTTCACCCTCGCGTTCATGGGCGAAGTCGAGGAACACCTCCTGCCCGAGCTGTACGCACGGATGGAACGCGCCGCCGCCCGCACCGAGCCCTTCCGGCTCCGCCTGCACGGCTCCGGCCACTTCGGCAACCGCGCCCTGTGGACCGGCGCCGCAGGCTCCCTCGACACCCTGCGCCTGCTCGCCGAACGGGCCGACGCCGCCGCCCGCCGGGCCGGCGTGCCGATGGAACAACACCGCCGCTACACCCCCCACCTCACCGTCGCCCGCAGCGCCCACGGCGACGTCGACCTGCGTCCCCTCGTCGACGCCCTCGCCCCGTTCGAGGGCGCCCCCTGGCAGGTCGGCGAACTCCACCTGGTCCGCAGCAACCTCCCGGCCGGCGGCGTCCCCGGCGAGCGGCCCCGCTACGAGGTCCAGGGCTCCTGGCCGCTGACCGGCTGAAGGGTGACCCAGGTCATTCGTTACGCTCGATACGTGGATCCGAAGACCAGAAACCGTGTGATGGCCGGTGTGCTCGTGCTGATGTTCGTCGTCGTGGCAGCGGCCTCCGCGCTGAAGTGACCCGCCGCCCGGCGACGCCCGGGCACACCGCACGGCCCCTCGTCCCGTCCTGCAGCCCCGCTCAGGCGCCCTTCTAGATCGCGGAACAACGATCGACTCGTGTAACGGCCACACCAGCCGCGCACTCCGTACCCGTACTTCCGTGATCCGACCCGGCCCCCCGCCCGAACGGGGCGTCGGGCCAGGCTGAACCCGAGGACCGTCCCATGAAGCTGAACCTCCGCACCCGGCCGGCGATCGCCGCCTTAGGCGCCGCACTCGCCCTCACCGCCCTGACGGGCACCCCGGCCACCGCCGCGCCGGCCACCGCCACCGGCGTCCCCAGCGGCTGCGGCTCCTTCTCCACCCAGGTCGCCATGACCGCCGGCACCCCCGCCGACCAGCGGATCTCCGGCCTGCTGTGCGAACCCAGGGCTCCCCGCGGAGGAACGGTCCAGCTCCTGCTGCACGGCGGCACCTACGACCACACGTACTGGACGATGCGCGGCGACTCCGGCAAGCCGTCCTACGTCGAGGCCGCCGTCAAGGCGGGCAACGCCGTGCTGGCCGTCGACCGGCTGGGCACCGGCCGGAGCAGCGCCCCGCACAGCTCCACGTACGCCACCGACACCAACGAGGTCGTCACCCACCAGATCGTCAAGCTGCTGCGCGACCGCGGCTACGCCAAGGTGATCCTCGTCGGCAACTCCTTCGGCGCCACCAGCGCCCGCATGACCGCCGTCCAGTACCCCGGGGACGTCGACGGCCTCATCCTCACCGGCGAGGGCGGCTACCCCAACTACGCCACCTTCGGCGCCATGGCCGACCTGTGGACCACGGCCGACCAGCACCCGCTACTCGCCCACCGCGGCCTCGACAGCGGATACACCGCGCTCAGGACCGGCTCCAAGGCCCCCTGGTTCTACGACCCGCGCACCACCGACCCCAAGGTGACCGAGTACGACGAGGCGACCACCGAGCCGGGCGTCTACCCCGCGGACCCCATGCACGGCGACGTCTCGTACAGCAAGCAGATCCGCGTCCCCGTCCTCGTCGTCCTCGGCGAGAACGACAAGCTGCTGTGCGGCGAGGGTGCCAGCGACTGCTCGGACTCCGCGGCCCTGAAGGCCAGCATCGGCCCGCTGTACGCGCCCGAGGCCCGCCTCGAGACCAAGGTCGTCCCCGACACCGGCCACGTCCTCAACCTGCACCGCACCACCGACCAGTGGTACGGCCTCGCCCAGGACTGGGCCCGCAGGCTCTGAAGCCGCCCCGCGCACCCACCGGCACCCGCCCCCGGGCGGGAGCCGCCGGGCGAACGCCTCCGGCCTACCCCGTGCGCTCGACCCACGCGAAGGACGTGCACCACCGGCGGAAGCCCTGGTGCCCCGTCCGGCCCGTGTGGCTCATGCACTCGACGTCCACCGCCGCCCCGTCGTCCGAGGCCGCCGCCTGCCACTCACAGCGCAGGCACTCGGCCTCGAAGGTCACGTCCGTCCCCGGATGCCGGGTGATGCGGTGCTCCACGTACCGCAGGACCGAACGTGTCATCGCAACCTCCGGGCGGGGTGCGGATGGTTGCGGAGCTCCACATTCGCATCGGTCACCGCGGACAGGTCCCCCCGGCGCCGGGCTTCCCACCGCTGTGCGACCAGGGCACGGCAGACGCCGCAGCCGTCCGCCGGTTTCGGCGGCGGATCGGGCAGCGAGAGGTGGACCGGCCCCGACATGGTCGTCTGTGCTCTGCTCACGACGTACGCCCTTCCAGGATCACTTCGCCTCGACACACGTCATCGTTGCCCGCAGAACCGACCGCTCCACAGCCTCATTCACGTGGTGGACTAAAGATCACTACGGCAGGTCGCGGCCCATGCGGTGAGGCGCTCCCGGGCGCGGTCCCCGAAGAGGGCCAGGTCCTCGTAGGCGGCGAACTCCTGAAGGTGGGCGCGCACGTCTCTCGGGTCGCGCAGGATCAGGACGCCCGTGGACACTTCGACCGTCGCCATGCGGTCGTCGTACACGGTGAAGGTGTTCAGCGGGGCAGGAGCCGTCACCGGGCCGAGAGGGATGACGCCCAGGCGCAGGTGGGGCAGGTGCGTCAGCGAGATCAGCCGGTCGATCTGCACGGCCAACACGTCCGGCGGCACCAGCGGCCAGCGCACGGCCTGCTCGGTGAGGACGAACGTGAACCGCTTGGAGCGGTCGTAGAGGGCCTCCTGCCGCTCCAGCTTCCTCGCCACGGCCTTCGAATGGTCACCGGGGAGGTGCGCCAGGCTGGCGCGGATGTACTCGGGGGTCGACAGCAAACCGGTGATCATCGACAGCAGGAAGTACCGAAGCTCGGTGCTGGCCGCCTCCAGGCCGGCGAGCTCGGACTGCTTCTTGTCCAGGCCCCTGCGCCGCAGCGACCGGGCGTCCTGCCAGTCCGTGTTCGCCATGCGCGCCAGGACGGAGACTTCCGCGATGAGGTCGGGGGGTGCGTCGAGCGCGCGCAGGATCTGCTCCACGTCCACCAGCGACGGCCGGACCTTGCCGTTCTCGATCCGGCTGACCTTGGACTGGGACATATTGCAGCGCGCCGCGACCCGGGCTCCGGAGAGCCCGGACCGCTTGCGGAGCTCGCGGAGCTTGTCGGCCAGCTCCCGGCTGGACCGGCCCATCCGCTCGGGCTCGAACGTCACGCGTGTACGTACTCCAGGAACGGGACGGACGCTTCCTCCGCGATCCCGTTCCCGTTGCCGGTGAGTCGTGTCAGTTCTGCACGAGCCATGTGAACCCCCTGGTTCGCGGCCATGGTCAGGGCCAGCCCCAAGACGGTACGGCGGCCTGCGGTCAGCCGTCCATGCACGGACGGGACTATGCGCGTGGTGGCATAAACAGGCGGCTGAGGGGGCCGCTCTTGCCTGGAGCGCACTCGAAGCAGTTGGCTTGGGGCCCATGGAGTACACGCAGCTCGGACGCACCGGACTCAAGGTCAGCCGACTCGTCCTCGGCACGATGAACTTCGGTCCCCAGACGGACGAACCAACCAGCCACGCCATCCTGGACGCCGCCCTCGGCGCGGGAGTCAACTTCGTCGACACCGCCAACGTGTACGGGTGGGGCGAGAACAAGGGCCGCACCGAGGAGATCATCGGCTCCTGGTTCGCGCAGGGAGGCGGGCGGCGTGAGAAGACCGTCCTGGCCACCAAGGTCTACGGGTCCATGTCCCGTTCGTCGGAGACCTGGCCGAACGAGGACCGCCTGTCGGCGCTGAACATCCGCCGCGCCGTCGAGGCCAGCCTCACCCGCCTCCGCACCGACCACATCGACCTCTACCAGTTCCACCACGTCGACCGCCGGACCCCGTTCGAGGAGATCTGGCAGGCGGTCGACGTGCTGATCCAGCAGGGCAAGATCCTCTACGCGGGTTCGTCGAACTTCCCCGGCTACAAGATCGCCCAGGCCAACGAGATCGCCGCCCGGCGCGGCATGGTGGGCCTGGTCAGCGAACAGTGCCTCTACAACCTCGCCGAACGCCGGGCCGAGATGGAGGTCCTCCCCGCCGCGCAGGAGTACGGGCTCGGGGTGATCCCCTGGTCCCCGCTGCACGGCGGCCTGCTCGGCGGGGTCATCAAGAAGGAGGTGGAGGGCGGCCGACGGGCCTCCGGCCGCTCCGCCGACGCCCTCGCGGTGACCTCCGTACGCACCCAGGTGCAGGCGTACGAGGACCTGCTCGACAAGCACGGCCTGGAGCCCGGCGAGGTCGCCCTGGCCTGGCTGCTGACGCGGCCGGGCGTCACCGGCCCGATCGTCGGCCCGCGCACCGCGGAGCAGTTGGAGAGCGCCCTGCGCGCGATGGAGCTGGAACTGAGCGAAGAGGTGCTCGCCGGCCTGGACGAGATCTTCCCCGGCCCCGGACCCTCCCCGGAGGCCTTCGCCTGGTGACCGGGCAGGGGCAGGCACGTGCCGCCGTGGCCACGACAGGCCACGGCGGCACGTCCGGCTGCGGCGAGACCCCCGGACGGCCGCTCAGTCCGCCCGGCGGGTGTACGGGCCGCCGATGCCCCACGCCTGGTGCATGACCGCGGCGAACTCGCCGGCCAGCCGGTGCTCCCCCGACGCGTTGGGGTGCGTGCCGTCGTAGGTGTCGTAGTGGATGTCGTAACCCTCCGGGCGGGCCGCCAGCAGGATCGGGGACGCCGGCGTCGACAGGTCGGCCACCGCCTTCGCGAGCAGCTCGTTGAACCGGTCGACCTCCGCGGCGAAGTCCGGATCCGCCTCCGCCCGGCTGTTCGGGATCACCGGCATGAACACCATGCGCACACCAGGCCGGGCCTCGCGGGCACCGGCGACGAAAGCACGCACGTTGACGGCGGTCTGCTCGGCGTCCGTGTAGAAGCCGAGGTCGATCAGGCCCAGCGAGACCAGCAGGACGTCCGGCTTGTGCGCGGCGACGGTCCGCGCGGCGACCGGCGCCATGTGCTGCCAGCCCTCGCCCCAGCCGGCCAGGTGCCGGCGGGCGTGCGCCGGGAAGCCGGGGTCGGCGTAGTCGTGGGAGACGGGCGCGTCGGCGAAGGTGTCGTACAGCTCGGTACGCGGGCCGACGATCCGGTAGGGGCCGCCGAACGTCGCGTTGAGGTGCTGCCACATGCGGTAACGCCAGGTCCAGTCGCCGGCGCGCCCGATGGTCATGGAATCGCCGACGAACAGGAAACGCATCCCGACATCATCGTGGACGCGCGGTCGGCGGGCCGAGCCCGCCGCGCTGTGATGCCGGACACGCCCGGCGCCCTGGCAGGCTTGGGACATGCGCCGTCTTCCGTCCGTCCTGGCCCTGGCCCTGGCCGCCGCCGGCTCCGCCCTCCTCCCCGGTCCCGCCGCCGTCGCCTCCGGGCTCCCCGGCACGTCCACGTTCGTCATCGAGGACCCCCGGATCACCGAGTCCAGCGGCCTCGCCGCCAGCCGGGCACACCCCGGCGTGTACTGGACGCACAACGACAGCGACGACGGCCCGTACGTGTACGGCGTGGACTCGGCGACCGGCCGGACGGTCGCCCGGGTGACGATGACCGGCGTCGGCCGGCCCCGCGACGTGGAGGCCATCTCCCTCGGCCCCGACGGGCAGTTGTACGTCGGCGACATCGGCGACAACCGGGACGGCACGTGGAAGCACGTGTGGATCTACCGCTTCCCCGAGCCCGAACGGCTCGGCGACGTGACCGTGGAGGCGACCCAGTTCACCGTCCGCTACGCCGACGGCCCACGGGACGCCGAGGCCCTGATGGTCCATCCGAAGACCGGCCGGGTCTACATCGCCAGCAAGCACAAGGAGACGGGCGGGCTGTACGAGGGGCCCGAGCGGCTGTCGGCGGCCGGCCCGAACACGTTCCGGCGGATCGCCGGCGTGCCCTGGGTCACCGACGGCGCGTTCTCCCCGGACGGCACCGCGCTCACGCTGCGCGGCTACCTGTGGGCCCGTACGTTCCCGTGGCGCGACGGCCGGCCCCAGGGCGAGGGGGAGCGGCTGGACGCGCCGTTCCAGGGGCAGGCGGAGTCAGCGGCGTACTCGGCGGACGGGTCGGTGCTGATGTTCGGGGCGGAGGGGCCGCGCAGCGAGGTCCTGGCGCTGCCGGTGAAGCCCGGCGGGACCGCGTCCGCCGCGCCGCCGCGGCCGGGCGCCACGCCCGGCGCGGCCTCGCCGGAACCTGCTCCGCCGTCCGGCGACTTCGCGGTGGGCGCGGTGGCGCTGGCCGCGGCCACCGCCGTCTGGCTGGGCCTCCGCGCGCTCTTCCGCCGCCGCGCCTGACGCCGCCCCCGGGGCCGGGTGGGCAGACGCCCGGCCCCGTCGGGGGCGCGGGGAGCTGCCCGGGCAGTCGCGGCCGGGTTGCGGCCGCTGCGCGGGGCGTTCCGCCGGACCGCTCCTAGCTGTGGCCCAGGTCCGCTTCGGACTGGTCCGCCGGCGCCAGGGACCCCTCGTCCGCCGAAGGCCGCAGCGAGAACTCGTCCGCCCGCATCGAGTCCAGCACCGGCGGCGCCGGCCGCGGCGGCTTCGGCATGACCGCGGCCTCCGAGTGCCCACCGCAGCCGTACGCCAGTGACACCAGGTGCCCGTCCGCCGGCCCGAACTCGTTCGCGCAGACGCCGAACGCCTGTCCGAGCGAACCGCCGATCCGTACCAGGAAGCCGCAGGACACGCACGACGCGGGCGCCGCCTGCGCCATCGCGGTCTTCGCCCCGTACGCCTCGTCCCAGCGGTCCGCCGCCGTGTGCAGCCCGTACCGGGACAGCACCCGGGCCCGCCGCATGCCGAGCTCCTCGGCGACCGCGGTGATCGAGCCGCGCTCCGGCACGCTCACCCGGTCGGTGACGTCCGCGTCCTCCGCCTCGACGAGCTCGGCCATCTCCTCCGACACGACGGAGTTCGGCGGCGGCGCGTCCTCGCCCGAGTAACCGGGCTCGAGCCGCAGGTCCTCCGCGTCGGTGGGCAGCAGGTCGCCCGGCCCCATGTCACCGGGGCGCAGCCGCTCGCTCCACGGCACCCATTCGGGGGCCAGCAGCGCGTCCGGCCCGGGAAGCAGCACCGTTTCGTCGAGGGTGACGAACTTGGCGCGGGAGGCGCGGGCCACCGTCACGGCCCAGCGCCAGCCCCGGTAACCCGGTTCCTTGCACTCGAAGAGGTGCGTGACCACCCGGTCACCCTCGGCCACGACCGAGACGTGCTCGCCGACCACACCGGGCGCGGCGGCCTCCTCGGCGGCCGCCCGGGCGAGGTCCACCGCCTCGGCGCACAGGCGGTCCGGGGTACGGGGGGTACGGCTAGTACGGCTTCGCGTCGTCGCAGCACTCACTGGTCTCGTTCTCTCCTACGCCGTCTCACGAGTGCGCCGTCCGTACTTGCCGCCGTTCACGACGGCCCGTCGGTACTGTCCCCACGCGTGGCACGGGCGGAGCGGACCAGAGGGCCGCGTCGACGTCCGCGCCCGTTGGGTCCCGGGCGCACCTACTGCTATCCATTCTGCGGGATGGCGAGGAGGCGCGCGGCCAGGAGCAACCGCCGGTGGCGCGCTACGCACGCTACCTCGTCCGGCGCCGTGGGCCCACATGCACGTCCGATTCGCGGACATCGCCCGGACCCCCGCGAGACCGGCTCCCCCCGGCCGCCGCACGGGACGCGTCGCGGCGGGCCCGCTGGGGCACTATGGCGAAGTGGCACCCGTACGGTCGTCCGGCGACGGCCCGGGCCGGGCCCGGAGGGCCGGCCGGGCGGTCGGGCGCGCCCTCCACCTCCCGTTCACCGGGACGGCGCGCGGGATCCGGCGGGCCACCCACGCGCAGGGGGCCGGCGAGTCCGGCCTCGCCAAACTGATCGAACTGCACGCCTTCAACGGCGCGGGCGACGTGATGATCACCGTCGCGCTGGCGTCCACGGTGTTCTTCTCCGTACCCACGGACGAGGCACGCGGACGGGTGGCGCTCTACCTGGCCATCACCATGGCCCCCTTCACCCTCCTCGCCCCCGTCATCGGCCCGCTGCTGGACCGGCTGCCGCACGGCCGGCGGGCGGCGATGGCCGGCGCGATGCTGACCCGCGCGGTGCTGGCCCTCACCATGTCGGGCGCGGTGGCCTCCGGGGGCCTGGAGCTCTACCCGGCGGCGCTCGGCGTACTGGTCGCGTCCAAGGCGTACGGGGTGGTGCGCAGCGCGGTGGTACCGCGGCTGCTGCCACCGACGTTCTCCCTGGTCAAGGCGAACTCGAGGGTGACGCTGGCAGGATTGCTGGCGACGGGGGCGGCAGCGCCGGTGGGGGCGCTGCTGCACCTGGTCGGCCCGGCGTGGCCGCTGTACGGCGCGTGCGCGGTGTTCGTGGCCGGCACGTTCGCGGCGTTCCGGCTGCCGCACAAGGTGGACGAGGCCAGGGGCGAGGCCCGGGCCAGGCTGTCCACGCACGAACCGCACTCGCGCCGGCCCGGACTGCGGACCGTCAGCCCGTCGGTGCTGTGCGGGCTGTGCGCGAACGCGGCGATGCGCGGCCTGTCCGGCTTCCTGATCTTCTTCCTGGCGTTCCTGCTGCGCGAGCACCCGCTGTCGGGGCAGAGCGCGGCCGTGTCCCTCGGCATCGTCGGCGTGGCCGCGGGTGTGGGGAACGCGTGCGGAACGGCCGTCGGGGCGTGGCTGCGGGCCCGCGCCCCGGAGGCCATCGTGGCGGCGGTCCTCTCCCTCACCCTCGTCGTGGCGCTGCTCGCCGCGCTGTTGTTCGGCGGGGTGATGGTGGCGCTGCTCGGCGCGTCCGCCGGGTTCACCCAGGCGCTGGCCAAGCTGTCGCTGGACGCGATGATCCAGCGGGACGTCCCGGAGGCCGTGCGGACGTCGGCGTTCGCCCGGTCCGAGACCCTGCTGCAGATGGCGTGGGTGCTCGGCGGCGCGATCGGCATCGCGCTGCCGCTGAACGGGGTGCTCGGCATGGGGGCCGCCGCACTGCTCGTCGGGGCGGGCACGGCGATGGCGTACCGGGGCGTGTTCGTCACCCTCGGGCACCGGCCCCGGACGGCCTGAGACCCGTCCGGGCGGCGGGGACCGCCCGGAGCTGGCGCGGCGGGGCACCCCGTGCGGCGGGGGGCGGGGGCGGACCGATAGCCTTCGGCTCATGACCGCACCGCTTTTCTCGGGTAGGGCCCGCCGCAGCGTCGCGGCCCTCGGGGCCGTGTCCGCCGGCCTCCTCCTCCTGTCCGCCTGCGACAAGCCGACTCCCCTGGCGACCGTCACGGTCGGCACGTCGTCGGTTTCCGCCGAGGCCGTCTGCGAGGACAAGAAGGAGCTGTCCATCGAGAAGGTCTCGGACTGCCTGACCAACCCCAAGGGCGCCAAGACCATCGAGTACGGCCGCGGGGACACCCTGCGTCTCGGCGTCGAGCCGGACGTCGTCGAGGACGGCCGCAAGTGGCAGGCCGTCCTGGACGGTCAGCCGATCACCGACCTGTCCTCCAACACCTACCGCAGCTTCCCGAACGCCGACATCTTCGCCACCGGCGGCCAGGGCGAGGCCCCCGCCTCCAAGGCGCTGAGCATCGTCGAGCTGTCCGCCGAGGGCAAGCCGCTGTCCGTCTGGGCCTTCAAGCTGAAGCTGAAGTAGCGGCCCCCCGGTGCGCGCGCTCATCGTGACGGCGGTGGCGGCGGAGGCAGACTCCGTCGCCACCGGTCTCACGGCCGGTCTCCCTCCCGATCCGGACCCGGCCGACACCGGCGCGCGTGCGCTCCCCGGCGGCTACCCCCTCACCCGCCGCCACATCCCCGGACTGGCCCTCGACGTCCTCGTCGGCGGCGTCGGTCCGGCCGCCGCGGCGGCCGCGACCGCGACCGCCCTCACCCTGGCCCACCCGGCCCCGTACCGGCTCGTCGTGTCCGCCGGGATCGGCGGCGGGTTCCAGCCCGCCGCGCCGGTCGGCTCACTCGTGGTGGGCGACGCCCTCGTCGCCGCCGACCTCGGGGCCGGCACACCTGACGGATTCGTACCCGTCGACGAACTCGGTTTCGGCCGGACGGTCCACCTGCCCCCCGCCGACCTCGCCGCGCGGGCCGCGGAGGCCACCGGCGCGCTGCTCGCACCCGTCCTCACGGTCTCCACCGTCACCGGCACGGCCGCCCGGGCCGCCGAGCTCGCCGCCCGGCACCCGCTCGCCGGGGCCGAGGCCATGGAGGGCTTCGGCGTCGCGGAGGCCGCCGCCGCGCACGGCGTGCCCGTGCTGGAGGTCCGTGCCGTGTCCAACGCCGTCGGCCCGCGCGACCGGGCGGCCTGGCGGATCGGCGACGCGCTCGCCGCGCTGGCCGACGGGTTCCGCGCACTGGGGCCCGTACTCGCGAACTGGGGAGAACATGACCGGTGACGCCCTGCGGATCGCCTACTCGCCCTGCCCGAACGACACCTTCGTCTTCGACGCCTGGGCCCACGGCCGGGTGCCGGGTGCGCCCGCGCTCGACGTGACCTTCGCCGACATCGACATCACCAACGGCATGGCCGAACGCGGCGAGCTCGACGTGCTGAAGGTGTCCTACGCGGTGCTGCCGTGGGTCCTCGACGAGTACGCCCTGCTGCCGTGCGGCGGAGCCCTCGGACGGGGCTGCGGCCCGCTGGTGCTGACCCGGGAGCCGGGACTGGACCTGGCCGGACGGACCGTGGCCGTGCCCAGCGAACGGTCGACGGCGTACCTGCTGTTCCGGCTGTGGGCCGCCGACGTGCTGCCCCGGGGCGTCGGCGAGGTCGTCGTACTGCCGTTCCACGAGATCATGCCGGCCGTGCGCGACGGCCGGGTCGACGCGGGCCTCGTCATCCACGAAGCCCGGTTCACCTACCAGGACTACGGGCTGCACTGCCTGGCCGACATGGGCGAGCACTGGGAGTCCACCACCGGCCTGCCCATCCCGCTCGGCGCGATCATCGCCCGGCGTTCGCTGGGCGCGCCCGCCCTGCGGGCCCTGGCCGACGCGGCCCGCACCTCCGTACGGATGGCCTGGGACGACCCCGAGGCGTCCCGGCCGTACGTACGGGCGCACGCGCAGGAACTCGACCCGAAGGTCGCCGACCAGCACATCGGCCTCTACGTGAACGAGTTCACCGCCGAGCTCGGCGACGACGGGTACGCGGCGGTGCGCGGCCTGCTGACCCGCGCCGCGGCCGAGGGCCTGGTCCCGCCCATCGCCCCGGGCGCGCTGGCCTTCCCGTGACGGCTTCCCGGGGCGGCTTCCCGGGGCGGCTTCCCTGACGCGCGGCTGCGCCCCGCCACCCGACCGGGTGACGGGGCGCAGCCGTGCGACCGTCAGACGTCCAGCTGGTCGGCCACCGCACGCAGCATGCCGGCGATCTTCCCGCCGGAGGCGCGGTCGGGGTAGCGGCCGCGCTCCAGCTGCTGGGTGACGTTCTCCAGGAGGGTGGTCAGGTCCTGGACGATCGAGGCGAGCTCGTCGGGCTTGCGCCGCTGCGCCGCGGCGACCGACGGCGTCGGGTCCAGCACCGTCACGGAAAGCGCCTGGTCACCGCGCTGACCGGCGACCACGCCGAACTCGACGCGCTGGCCGGGCTTGAGTGCATCGACCCCGGCAGGGAGCACCGACGAGTGGACGAAGACGTCGCCGCCGTCGTCCCGGGAGAGAAAGCCGAAGCCCTTCTCGCTGTTGAACCACTTGACCTTGCCGGTAGGCACGTCTGTCCTCTGTCCTTGTACTCGTCGGGTCCGAAACGCCGTCGAACGGCTCCGGATAGCAGTGCAGCGGGTCACCGTGACCCGCCAGCCTCCAGGCTAATGGTCCCGGGGCCGCTGACAAGACGTCCCCCGGTCCTTCCTGGAGACCGCTTCGGCCAGGGAACTACCCTGGTCGGGTGACTGCTACTCCTCCGGCCGACGAAGCGCGGCCCGGCGACGCATTGGTCCGTACCGGCGGGATCGTCTTCATCGCGGGCGCGCTCGCGACGCTCGCCACCATGGCCCCGCTGTTCCTCGGCACCGATCCGTTCCCGTCCTACGCGTGGGCCGTCTGCATGCTGATGGGCGTCGGCTTCGCCATCTCGGCCGCGGGGGTGCTCCGCTCGGCCGCGGCGCAGCGGCGCGAGGCGCGGGCGGCGGTTGGGGCGCTGGGCTCGGCGGGCGGCTCCGCGGGTGGCTCCGCGGGCGGCTCCGCGGGTGGCTCCGCCGAGCAGACGGGTTGAGCCGCGGGGGTTCGGGCCGCGGTGGCTGTGGCCGCGGGGGCTCCGGCCGCCGGACCTGACCCCACCGGGGGCCGTCACCGGGGGCCGCAGCTGCCGGGCCCGCCGCTGCCGGGCCCGCCTCCGGGTGCGGTGCTCCCCGCCGGTGCCGGGCCGGGTCAGACCGGCTGGGCCGCGGCATACTGCGTCAGCCACGCGGGGAGCGCCGTCAGGTCCGGAAGCACCACGTCGGCCCCGGCCGCCCGCAGCTCCGGCTCCGGGCACGGGCCGGTGGGCACCGCAACCGACAGGGCCCCGGCCGTACGGGCCCCGCGGACGTCGCCCACGTGGTCGCCGACGTACACCTGCGCGCCGTGCTCCCGCAGCGCGCCCGCCTTCGCCTCGGCCCACAGCCAGCCGATCACCGCGTCCGGCTCGATGCCCAGGTGGGCCAGGTGCAGCCGGGCGTTCGGCTCGTGCTTCGCCGTGACCACGATGGCGCGGCCGCCCATGGCCCTGACCGCCTCGACGGCCTCGCGGGCCCCTGGCATCGCGGGGGTCGGCTCGATCGCGTACGTCGGGTAGATCTCCCGGTACCGGTCGGCCATCGCCGGGATCTCGGCGGCGGGGAACCAGTACGCGAGCTCCTCCTCCAGCGGCGGGCCCAGCCGGGTCACGGCCTGGTCGGCGTCGATGAACGCCCCCGTCTCGGCCGAGAGCGCCTGGTAGGCGGCCCTGATGCCGGGGCGGGAGTCGATGAGGGTCATGTCGAGGTCGAAGCCGACGGTGAGGGTCATGCGGGCCATTGTGCCGAG
The DNA here is from genome assembly GCF_042900645.1 of Streptomyces sp. NPDC012888. Lineage (NCBI taxonomy): Bacteria > Bacillati > Actinomycetota > Actinomycetes > Kitasatosporales > Streptomycetaceae > Streptomyces > Streptomyces sp. NPDC012888. Next base: position 90,147 of record NZ_JBIBBM010000015.1, read on the forward strand.
GCGGGGCGAACGGCTGGTGGCGCGGGCGTGTCCGGCCGGGCTCGCGGGGCTCCGCCCCGCACCCCGCGCCTCAATCGCCGGCGGGGCTGGGCGGGGCCGGGCGGGGGTGTGGACGGGGCGCGGGGGCACGGGGGCGGGGCCTCCGGGTGAGGGCATCAGGGACTGCATGATTTACGGCGCAGAGCTCGGAACCGGCCCGTGGCTCAGGGGTCGCGCCACAAATCACGCTTTACGTCCCTGACACCCCCACCCTCCACCCCCACCCCCGCACCCCCACGCCGGCACACCTCCGCTCGGCAAGGGGAAACCCCACCCGCGCCCGCACCTCCGCCGGCAGCACTGGAACTCGCCATGCCGGGAGGATGGACCGGAAGGGTGCGGAATGGGCGGGGAAGCCGAGAGACGGCGGGAGGGGGGCGGGGGCGGAGGGGGAGGGTGTCCGGGACGTAAAGCGTGATTTGTGGCGCGACCGCCGGGCTACGGACCGGTTCCGAGTTCGGCGCCGTAAATCATGCAGTCCCGGACACCCTCACCCGGAGCCCCCGACCCCCGCACCACCCGCCCCGCAGACACCCCCGCCACACCCGCGACCCCGCCACACCCGCACCCGCACCCCCGCCCCGCCCCGCTCAGCGGCGGCGGCTGGCGCGCCAGGTCAGGTACAGCGCCGAGGCCAGGGCGGCGCCGCGTACGGTCCACGGCCAGAGCCCGGTGAACGCCGCCCCGGCCTGTCCCTCCGCGAGCGCCTCGCCCCACCGGCCGTCCGCCCGGCCCCACAGCCACACCACCACCCCGGCGAGCACCGTCCCCGGCAGCCCGAAGACGACCACCTTCCGCTCGGTGGGCCCGAGCACCCGCGACCCGTACGCGCACAGCCAGCCCAGCGCCAGCAGCAGCCAGGAGCCGGTCACCACCCCCGCCACCAGCACCGCGGCCGCGAGCAGCAGGAAGGCGTGCGGTCTGGGCCGGGCCGGGGCGGCCGCGGGCTCCGCCGTGGCGGCGGCCTTCCTGCGCCGGCGTTCGCGGAGGTTCCGGGCCAGCGCCCGGGCACGCCCGCCCCGTCGCGCACCGGCCGCCGCGCCGGGGTCGGGGGTGGGGTCCTGCTCCGCGTCGGGGCTCGGCTCCGTTTTCTCCGGCGGGGGCTTCGGGAACTCCAGGCCGCCCGCGAAACCCTCGACCTGCGGCCCCGCCCCGTACGCCGCCGGGTCGACCCGCCACCAGTCGGGCTCGGCGTCGCCACCGGAGAGGCCCAGTTCGTCCAGTCCGGCCAGGTGCGGCGGCGCACCCGCCCGCCGCTGCTCGGGCACCGAGACCGTCGGGGGCGCCGCGGGCGAGGGGGGCGCGGGCGGCGCGTTACCGGTCGGGGGAGTCGCCGCGCCCCGCGCGGCCACCGCGTCGACGACCTCCTCCGGCGTCCCCATCCGCTCCAGGATGCGCCGCACCGCCGCCGGGGTCTCCGGCTCGTACTTGGCGCGCCGCCGGTCGATCTCGTCCCGCAGGCCCGCGACCAGCCGCATCCGGTCGCCGGACGGCACTTGCCGACGCTGCGCCAGATCCCCGACGCGGCTCAGGTATTCGTAGACCAGATGGTCGCTCTCGATCCCCACGGCTCGCAACGGTAGCGCGCGCGGGCCGGAGCAGGCAGGGACGGAGAGCGGACGCAGGGGATACCGTTGGCCGGATGGGGACCGTCCGACGCGACCAGGAGGCGACCGTGCCTGAGGCAAGCAACGGAGGCAGCGCCCCGCGCTCGCTCGCCGAGGCGCTGCGCGCCCGTGACGACGCGGGGCTCGCCGAACTGCTGCGTGCCCGCCCGGACCTCCTCGGGCCGGTCCCGAACGACGTGACGCAGCTGGCGACCCGGGCCGGCACCCGCGCGTCGGTGGTGCGGGCCCTGGACCGGCTGGACCGGTTCGCGCTGCAGACCGCCGAGGCGCTGGCGGTGGCGCCGGACCCGTGTGACCTCCCCACGCTGGAGGTGCTGCTGACGGGCAGCCATCCGGCGCCGGGCGGTATGACCGACGCGATCCGGGCGGCGTTGCCGGCCGCGCTGGGCACCCTGCGCGCGCAGGCGGTCGTGTGGGGCGGTGACGACCGGCTGCGGCTGGTGCGGACGGCGCGGGAGCTGCTGACGCCGGGGCCGTCCCGGCCGTCGCCGACCGGGCTGGGGCCGACCGTGGCCGAGGCGACGGCGGGCATGTCCCCGAACCGCGTGCAGCAGATCGTGGTCACCGCGGGGTTGCCCGCCACGCACGACCCGGTGTCGGCGGTGGCCGCGCTGACCGGGCTGTTCACCGATCCGGAGCGGATGGCGGCGCTGCTGGACGAGGCTCCGGCGGAGGCGCACCAGGTGCTGGACCGGCTGGTCTGGGGTCCGCCGTACGGGGAGGTCACGGCGGACCCGGCGCCGCCGGTGCGGTGGCTGCGCGACCGGGGTCTGCTGCTGCCGGCGTCGGCGCGGACGCTGGTGCTGCCGCGGGAGGTGGCGTTGCACCTGCGGGGTGGGCGGGCGCACCGGGTGCCCGAGCCGGTCGCCCCGCCGGTGCCGGCGGCGCGGGAACACCGTCCACAGCTTGTGGACGCCAACGCCGCCGGGCAGGCGCTGACCGCGCTGGCCACGGTGGAGGAGCTGCTGGCGTCGTGGGAGCACGGAAACGGTCCGGCCGTGCTGCGGGCCGGCGGGCTGTCCGTACGCGACCTGAAGCGGACCGCGGCCGCCCTCGACCTGGCCGAGCCCACCGCCGCGTTCTGGATCGAACTCGCCTACGCGGCCGGGCTGCTGGCCAGCGACGGCGAGGCCGACGAACGGTACGCGCCGACCCCCGCCTACGACGACTGGGTGGAACTCCCCCCGCACCGGCGCTGGTCGGCGCTGGTCACCGCCTGGCTGCCGGCGTCCCGCACCGCCCGGCTGGTCGGTGAACAGGACGCGAAGGGCCGGACCCTGTCCGCACTCGGCCCGGAGCTGGACCGTTCCGCAGCCCCGGAGGTCCGCCGCCGGGTGCTGGAGCTGCTCGCCGCGCTGCCCGAGGGCGGTTCCGCCGACACGGGGGCCCTGTTGGACCGGCTCGCCTGGGAGCGGCCCGTCGGTGCCCGCGGCGCCGGGGACCTGCGGGCCCGGCTGGCCCGGTGGACCCTGGAGGAGGCCGAGCTGCTGGGCGTGACCGGCCGGGGGGCGCTCTCCGGGCCGGGCCGGGCGCTGCTGGCGGGGCAGGACCCGGCGCCGCTGCTGGCTCCGCTGCTGCCGGAGCCGGTCGACCACGTGCTGCTCCAGGCGGACCTGACGGCGGTGGCCCCGGGGCCGCTGGACCGGGAGCTCGCCGAGACGCTGGCGGTGCTGGCGGTGGTGGAGTCGAAGGGCGGGGCGACGGTGTACCGGTTCACGCCGGGCTCGGTGCGGCGCGCCCTGGACTCCGGCCGGTCCGCGGCGGAGCTGCACGCCTTCCTCACCGCGCACAGCCGTACGCCGGTTCCGCAGCCGCTGGCGTACCTGATCGACGACGTGGCCCGCAGGCACGGGCAGTTGCGGGTGGGCGCGGCTTCGTCGTACCTGCGTTGTGACGACGAGGGGCTGCTGGGCGAGATCCTGGCCGACAAGCGCTCGGCGGGGCTGTCGCTGCGCCGGCTGGCGCCGACGGTGCTGGCTTCGCAGGCGGAGCCGACGCTGCTCCTCGACGGGCTGCGGGCGATGGGGTACGCGCCCGCCGCGGAGTCGGCCACCGGCGACGTGCTGGTGGCCCGGCCCGCGGCGCACCGGACTCCGCCGCGCACGCCCCCGGCTCCGGTCCCGGACGGCCCGCCGGTCCCGGACGAGACCTTGCTGGCCGCGGCGGTACGGGCGATCCGCGCGGGCGACGTGGCGGCGACGGCGGTGCGCAAGGAGCCGGCGACGCCGGCTCCGGTGCCGGGTGAACTGCCCCGCACCACGGCGGCGGAGACCCTGGCGACGGTGCAGGCGGCGGCGCTGACCGGGTCGGCGGTGTGGATCGGCTACGTGAACGCGGAGGGCGCGGCGAGCCAGCGGGTCATCGCCCCGGTCCGCGTCGAGGGCGGTTTCGTCACCGGCTACGACCACACCGCCGACGAGGTCCGCACGTACGCCCTGCACCGCATCACGGGCGTCGCGGAACTGGCCGAGGACCAGGTGTAGTTCAGCCGAGGACGTCGCGGACGTTCCGCTGGCGCAGGTCCCGCAGGGAGCGGGCCAGTGTGACGAAGTCACCGTCGTCGTGCAGGACCGTGAGGCCGTGATGCGCGGCCGTCGCGGCGATGAGCAGGTCGACGACGGAGAGCGCCTGATGCCCTCCGGTCCGTGCGAGCTGGTGCTGGGCCGCCTCGATCCACTGGGGTGCCGACTTGGGCACGGTGACGTCCGGATACAGGCTGTCGAACATGTCCGACATGGCGTCGTACTCGCTCCGGTTCCGCGCCGACCTGCGGAACTCCGACCGCTGGGGCCAGCAGGAGCCGACGACCCCGCTGCTGATCGCCTCCGACCAGGCGTTCCGGACTTCCTTGTCCCGCTGGATGCGCCACAAAGCCGACGAGTCGAGGAGGAAGCGCCTCACGTGTCGAGTCCCTTGTCGGCGTCGTTCCGCCGCTTCCAGCCCTCGTAGTCCCAGTCCTGGGCCAGCGCGGCGTAGCGCTCGAGGGCTTCGATCCGCTTGTGCCGCTCCGCCACCTCCCGGATGGCCATGTTCACGGCTTCCTTCTTGGTCCCTATGCCGGTGACCCGCATCAGGACGGCCAGGGCCTCGTCATCCAGGTCGATCGTCGTAAGGGACACAACAGCCTCCGTATATAAAGCGTGGGTCTCTCATCAACAGAGTACGGCCGGGGGCGTAATTCGGGTGCGCGGGCGGGAGTGGATCGCCGACGCTGGGGGCGTGTCCGAGTCGAACGAGCCCGCGGTGCGTGAGATCCGCGCCGCGTACACCGCCGAAACCGTCACCGTCTACCAGGCGTACGCGCCGCACCTGGGCGGGCCGGCCGCCCGGGACGGGCGGTTCCCGCCGGCCTGGAAGCGGGAGCGGATGACCTGGATCAAGCCGTCGTTCCTGTGGATGATGTACCGCTGCGGCTGGGCCACGAAGGCCGGCCAGGAGACGGTGCTCGCCGTCGAGATCACCCGGGAGGGCTTCGACCGCGCCCTGGGTGGGGCCTGCCTGTCGCACTACGCGCGCGGCGTGCACGCCGACCGGGACGCCTGGCGGTCCGCCCTGCGCACGGCCCCGGCCCGGGTCCAGTGGGACCCGGAGCGGGACCTGCGCCTGCGACCGCTGCCGTACCGGTCCCTGCAACTGGGCCTGTCGGGACCTCTGGCCCGCGCCTACGCGGACGAGTGGACCGTCGGCATCCGTGACGTCACGCCGCTGGCCCGGGAGATCCACGCCCTGGTGCTGGCGGGTGACGTGGAGGCGGCCCGGGGCCTGCTCCCGGCCGAGAGCCGCTATCCCTCCGGCCCGCTCCCTCACCTCGGCGCGTAGGCGCACGATCCTCGGGGAACGTCCACGCCGCACGCGTCCGGGCGCCCACCGGCCGGTGGCCGACCACGTCGAGCTCGGTCCGGTCCGCCCGCACCCGGGCCGAGGGGGCGGGCCTGTCGTGAGGTAGGCCCGTTCGGCGAGGGATGCGGCAGACTGGAGGTTTGGCCGTCCGCATTCGGGCGGTCGCGCCGGCCGGAAGGGACGCACGCCAGGTGAACGGTCCGCTCATCGTTCAAAGCGACAAGACGCTGCTGCTCGAAGTCGATCACGAGCTCGCCGAGGCCGCCCGCCGGGCCATCGCTCCGTTCGCCGAGCTGGAGCGGGCGCCCGAGCACATCCACACCTACCGGATCACCCCGCTGGGCCTGTGGAACGCGCGGGCCGCCGGGCATGACGCCGAGCAGGTCGTGGACGCGCTGGTGGAGTACTCGCGGTATCCCGTGCCGCACGCCCTGCTCGTGGACGTCGCCGAGACCATGGCCCGGTACGGGCGGCTCACCCTGTCCAAGCACCCCACGCACGGGCTGGTGCTGACCAGCACCGACCGGCCGGTGCTGGAGGAGATCCTCCGGTCCAAGCGGATCACCCCGCTGGTGGGGGCCCGGATCGACGCCGACACCGTGGTGGTGCACCCCTCCGAGCGGGGGCAGATCAAGCAGAGCCTGCTCAAGCTGGGCTGGCCCGCCGAGGACCTGGCCGGGTACGTGGACGGCGAGGCGCACCCGATCGAGCTGGCCGAGGACGGCTGGCAGCTGCGGCCCTACCAGCGGCAGGCCGTGGACGGTTTCTGGCACGGCGGGTCCGGAGTGGTCGTACTGCCCTGCGGGGCGGGGAAGACGCTGGTCGGCGCGGGCGCCATGGCCGAGGCGAAGGCGACCACGCTGATCCTGGTCACGAACACCGTCTCGGCCCGGCAGTGGAAGCACGAGCTGGTGAAGCGGACCTCGCTGACCGAGGACGAGATCGGCGAGTACAGCGGGACCCGGAAGGAGATCCGGCCCGTGACCATCGCGACGTACCAGGTTCTGACGACGAAGCGGAAGGGCGTCTACCCGCACCTGGAGCTGTTCGACTCGCGGGACTGGGGGCTGATCGTCTACGACGAGGTGCACCTGCTGCCCGCGCCGGTGTTCAAGTTCACCGCGGACCTCCAGGCCCGGCGGCGGCTCGGCCTGACCGCGACCCTGGTGCGCGAGGACGGCCGCGAGTCGGACGTCTTCTCGCTGATCGGGCCGAAGCGGTTCGACGCCCCGTGGAAGGAGATCGAGGCGCAGGGCTACATCGCGCCCGCCGACTGCGTCGAGGTGCGGGTGAACCTGACGGAGAGCGAGCGGCTGGCGTACGCGACCGCCGAGACGGAGGAGAAGTACCGCTTCTGCGCGACGACCGCGACGAAGCGGAAGGTGACGGAGGCGCTGGTCCGCAAGCACCGCGGCGAACAGACCCTGGTCATCGGCCAGTACATCGACCAGCTCGACGAGCTCGGCGAGCACCTCGACGCGCCCGTCATCAAGGGGGAGACCTCCAACGCGCAGCGGGAGAAGCTCTTCGACGCGTTCCGGGAGGGCGAGATCAGCGTGCTGGTCGTGTCCAAGGTCGCGAACTTCTCCATCGACCTGCCCGAGGCGACGGTGGCCATCCAGGTGTCGGGAACGTTCGGGTCCCGCCAGGAGGAGGCCCAGCGTCTGGGCCGGGTGCTGCGCCCGAAGGCGGACGGACACGAGGCCCGCTTCTACTCGGTGGTCGCCCGCGACACGATCGACCAGGACTTCGCCGCGCACCGCCAGCGGTTCCTGGCGGAGCAGGGTTACGCCTACCGGATCATGGACGCCGACGACGTGCTCCGGGAGCACTGACCCAGGCGCGTACGGGAGCGGCCGGGGCCGGCGAGCAGTCGGGGGCCGGCGTCAGCGGCGTATGACGCCGGCGTCCTCGCCGAACTCGCCCAGCAGGACGACGCTGAACGCGGTCGCCGCGAAGACCTTCGCGGCCCGCAGGGCGCCGCCCACGCGGTGCCTGGCGTGGCTGTCGGAGGTGGTGGTGGCGCCGCTCGGGCGACCGACCCGGACCGGGGTGAGGGTTGCGCTGCTCATGTGTCCATGGTCGGTTTCCGGGCGGTGCCGCGCATCGCTCCCGGGAGCGAATCCACGGGCCCGCCGCGTACTACTCGCGGCCGATGGCCGGCCGCCGCTCCTCTGCCGCAGGTCTGACACCCTCCCGTACGTCACCCCTACGGGAGAGCCAGAGCGGCGCCGGAAACCGGTTCGCAACGCGCCGCGCGCCTGACTACAATCTCCGCTCTTGCCGCCTCGCCGCCATCACCGGGGAGTGCCACCGTCCGGTCGGAACCGGGCGGACCCAACTGGTCCAGGTTCGAAGCAGGAGGCAGTTCCGTGCCCGCGCACGTCCCCGACACCACCCCCGCCGCCCCCGGTACCGACGGTCCGCTGGGCCGCGAACGCGCCCACCTCGCCGCCTCCCGCGCCGCCCTGCGCGCGATGCGCGCGGACGTCGAGGCGCTCGACATCCGCGACGTCACCGCGAACTGGGTCAACGCGATCGTCCTCCAGGCGCAGATCGACGACCGCATCAAGGCCCTGGCCGACCTCGCGCACACCCCGCTGTTCTTCGGCCGCCTCGACTACCTGCACGCGCCCGGAGCGGACCTCGCCGAGGGCGGCGAGGGCGAGAGGTTCTACATCGGCCGCAGGCACGTCCACGACGCCGAGGGCGACCCGATGGTGATCGACTGGCGGGCGCCCGTCTCCCAGCCCTTCTACCGCGCGTCCAGGCAGGACCCGCAGGACGTGGCACTGCGCCGCCGCTTCGGCTACACCGGCGGCGAGCTCACCGCGTACGAGGACGAGCACCTCTCCGACCCGGCGGAGACGGCCGGCGTCAGCAAGCTGCTCCAGCAGGAGATCGAGCGGCCCCGCGTCGGCCCGATGCGCGACATCGTCGCCACCATCCAGCCCGAGCAGGACGAGATCGTCCGCTCCGGCCTGGCCGGCTCGGTCTGCGTGCAGGGCGGCCCCGGCACCGGGAAGACCGCCGTCGGCCTGCACCGGGTCGCCTACCTCCTGTACGCCCACCGCGAGCGGCTGGCCCGCACCGGCACCCTGGTCATCGGGCCGAACCGTTCCTTCCTGCACTACATCGAGCAGGTGCTGCCGGCCCTCGGCGAGCTGGAGGTCAAGCAGGCCACCGTGGACGACCTGGTCGCGGGCGGCTTCGAGGTCAGGGCCACGGACTCCGCCGCGGCCGCCGTGGTGAAGGGCGACGCCCGCATGGCGGAGGTGCTGCGCCGGGCGCTCCGCTCCCACGTGTCGGCGCCCGCCGAAGCGCTGATGGTGGTCCGGGGCTCGCGCCGCTGGCGGATCCCCGCGTACGAGCTCCAGGAGATCGTCACCGAGCTGCAGGAACGCGACATCCGCTACGGTGCGGCCCGTGAGGCGCTCCCCCGGCGGATCGCGCACGCCGTCCTGGTGCGGATGGAGCAGGCCGGCGAGGCGCCGGACGACCGGGTGCAGGACGCCGTGGCCCGCAACGCGGCCGTGAAGGCCGCCGTGAAGGAGATCTGGCCGGCCGTGGACCCGGCCAGGCTGGTGCTGCGGCTGCTGTCCGATCCGGAGTTCCTCGCCGAACACGCCGAGGGGATCCTGACCGCGGACGAGCAGAAGCTGCTGCTGTGGCCCAAGCCGTTCCGCAGCGTGCGCTCGGCGAAGTGGTCCGCCGCCGACCTGGTCCTCGTCGACGAGGCCACCGACCTGGTGGAACGCACCCACTCCCTCGGGCACGTCGTCCTCGACGAGGCGCAGGACCTGTCCCCCATGCAGTACCGGGCGGTCGGCCGCCGCTGCACCACCGGCTCGGCCACCGTGCTCGGAGACCTGGCCCAGGGCACCACACCGTGGGCGACCCGCAGCTGGGACGAGGCCCTGGGACACCTGGGCAAGCCCGGGGCGGTGCTGGAGGAGCTCACCGCCGGCTTCCGCGTGCCGCGCGAGGTCATCGCGTACGCGTCGCGGCTGCTCCCGGCGATCTCGCCGGGCCTGGCCCCGGTCTCCTCGGTGCGTGAGACGCCCGGATCTCTGGCCGTGACGGCGGTCGGTGACCCGGGGGAGTTGACGGGGGCGGTGGTCGGGGCCTGCCGCGAGTCGCTCCGCCAGGAGGGGTCGATCGGTCTGATCGCCGCGGACGCGCGGATCCCGGTCCTGGCGGAGGCGCTGCTGGAGGCCGGGCTGCCGTACCTGGCGCCGGGCGAGGAGACCACCGCGGAAGCCCGGCTGACGCTGGTGCCGGCCTCGCTGGCGAAGGGTCTGGAGTACGACTACGTGGTGCTGGACGAGCCGGCCGCCGTGGTCGACGGGGAGGCGGACGAGCGGACCGGTCTGCGGCGGCTTTACGTCTGCCTCACCCGGGCGGTGTCCGGCCTCACGGTCCTCCACGCGGCACCCCTGCCGGCGGCCCTGGCCTGATCGCCCGGCAGGCGCTCGCGCCGCGGGGCCGTGCACGCGGGGCCCTGCCGCGGGGCGGGACGCCCGCCCACACCTCGGGCTTGCTGCGCGACTCCCGCCCCGGCCCCGGCTCCGGCTCCGGCCCCGGCTCCGGCTCCGGGCGCCGCGCCCTCAGCTCCGTACGGTCGCCGGGGTCGCCGGGCGCGACGAGGCGATCACGCGGGACGGCGCGCCCCGGTCCAGACGCATCGCGACGACGGCCAGCGCGATGGCCGTCACCGTCATGGCCCCGCCCGCCCAGGCGGTCGCGGCGAAGCCGTACCCCGCGTCGATGACCGTCCCGCCCAGCCACGGCCCACCGGTGTTGCCCAGGTTGAACGCGGCGGTGGTGGTCGCCCCAGCGAGGGTGGGCGCGGCGCCCGCCACGTTGAACATGCGGGCGTTGAGCGCCGGCGCCGTGAAGAAGGCGGAGACGCCGATCAGGAACGACAGCGCGACGGCCGCCGCGGCGACCGACGCAAGCAGGGCGAGCGCCGCGAGGAACGCGGTGGAGGCGACGATGCCCCAGATCATCACGCCGAACAGGTGCGCGTCGGCGACCCTGCCGCCGATGGTGGTGCCGACCAGCGCACCGATCCCGAACAGTCCGAGCACCCACGGCACCCAGCCGGAGCCCAGCCCGGCCACGTCGGTGAGCAGCGGTGCGAGGTAGCTGAAGGCGCAGAACACGCCGCCGGCCGCCAGCGCGGTGACTCCGATGGACAGCCACACCTGCCGGTCGCGGAAGATGCGCAGCTCACGGCCGAGCGTCGGCCGCTCCTCCGGGAGCGGGATCCGCGGCACCTTGGCCAGGATGCCGGCCAGGGCGACCGCCGAGGCGGCGCCGACGGCCCAGAACGCGGACCGCCAGCCCAGGTGCTCGCCGAGGAAGGCGCCGGCCGGTACGCCGAGGACGTTGGCGATGGACAGCCCGCCGATCATGACGGCCATGGCGCGGGCCCGGGCGTCGACGGGGACCATCGCGATGGCGACGGCCGCGCCGACCGCCCAGAACCCGGCGCAGGCGAGCGCGGCGACCACGCGGGAGGCGAAGAGCAGCTCGTAGGAGGGGGCGAGCGCGCCGGCGACCTGGCCCAGCCCGAACAGGCTGATCAGGGCGATCAGGGTGGTGCGGCGGGGCAGCCGGAGGGTGGCGACGGCGAGCAGGGGCGCGCCGACGACCATGCCGATGGCGAAGGCGGATATCAGCAGGCCGGCCTGCGGGATGGTGACGTCCATGTCCCGGGCGATGGGTGGCAGCAGGCCGGAGAGCATGAACTCGCTCGTGCCGAGCGCGAAGACGGACAGGCCGAGGATGTAGACGGCCACGGGCATACGGGGGCGTTCGGCGTTCGCTGGCATGAACTGGATCAACTCCGGCCGGCCCGACCGCATTCCCCCGGCGCCCGCCCGGACCGCCGCACGCCGCCGCCCGCCGACCGCCGAACACCGCCGCCCCCAGGTCGCCCCCCGGACCGCTCCTCGGCCCGTCCCCGGTCAGTTCTCGATCAGTGTGGCGAGCTCGGCGGCCAGGTTCCGCCGGGCCGGCGCCTCCCAGTGGGCGGTGCCGTACGGGGTGTGGAACAGGCGGGGCAGGTCGAGCAGCTGCCGCAGCACTGCGGCCCGTCCGGTACGGAAGGACTCCTCGGGTACGAAGGAGTACTCGTCGCGGACGGCGGCGACGTAGGCGGCGTACGCGTCGGGGCCGCCGGCGAGCACGGCCAGGTCGGCGTCGCACAGCACCTCGCCGTTGGTGTCCCCGGGCTCGGGGTGGTGGGTGACGGTGAGGCGTACCAGCCGTGCCACTTCCGCGGTGCGTGCGGCGTCGATGCCGAGCTCGGGCAGGGCGCGCTCGGCCATGGCGGCGCTGCGCTCCTCGTTCTCGGAGCGGTCGGGCCGGTAGACGGCGTCGTGGAACCAGGCGGCGAGGCGGACGGCGGCCGGGTCGGCCGCGTGTCCGGCGAGCAGGTCGACGTGCCGGAGGACGGCGTCCAGGTGGGCGGTGGTGTGGTACCGGCGCTGCGGTTCGGCCCAGGCGTCGAGCAGCCGGTCGGCGTAGGGGGCGGGATCGCGGCGGGCGCCGGCTTCGGCGGCGGTCGCGTTCCATGCGTCGGCAAGCCGCTGCCGGCGCTCCGCGGTGTCGGTGTCCATGCGGCCATTGTGCTGTGCGGCTGTGGCGCCCTTGTGGGGGTGACGTGATTGTGCTGGTGAAGCACGCCCGCCGACCCGTACCCTGGATATTGGACTAGACCTATTTTCCGTACCGACTGATTTAACGGATTTCCGAAGGATGGGGTCAGATGAGCAACCGTGCGGTCCTGGAGGTGATCGCCCTCGACGTGGAGGACGCGGTCGCGGCCCAGGACGGTGGAGCCGACCGCCTGGAACTGGTCACCGACATGGCCGCCGACGGGCTCACACCGCCCCGGGAGACCTTCGCGGCGATCCGGGCCGCGGTGGACATCCCGCTGCGCGTGATGCTGCGCGCGTCGGACGGCTTCGCCGCCGGTGACGCGGCCGCCGTGGCCGCGCTGGCCGCCGAAGCCCGCGCCCTGCGCGCGGAGGGCGCGGAGGAGTTCGTACTGGGCTTCCTGAACGCCGACGGGACCTTGGACCTGGCCGCCGTCGAGGCGCTCACCGCCGAACTGGCCGGCTGCCGCTGGACCTTCCACCGGGCCATCGACCGGGCCTGTGACCGCGACCAGCTGCGCAAGGCCCTCGCGGACCTCCCGGGCCTGGACACCTACCTCACGGCGGGCTCCGCCGACGGCGTGGACGCCGGTCTGCCCGTCCTCCTCGCGGAGGCCGCCCGCCGCGGCGAGCCCGGCTACCAGGCCCGCATCATGGTCGGCGGCGGCCTCACCCTGACCCACCTGCCGGCACTCCGCGGGGCCGGCATCGACGCCTTCCACATCGGCGGCGCGGCCCGCCCCGGTGGCTGGGACCGCCCGGTCAGCGCGACCGCGGTCGCGGAGTGGCGCACGGCCCTGTCCTAGCGGCCGCGGGCGGCCGGGTCCCCTACGGCGTGAGCGTGGAGAGGTCCAGTTCGATCTCGAAGGGGACCGGCCGCTTCATGACCTCCCGGAAGATGCCGGCGGGGGCGTACGCGCCGGTCGGCACGTCCAGCTCGTAGACGTGGACGACGGGGGCTCCGGCCTGGTCCTCGATGCACCAGTAGTGCGGGATCCCGGCGTCGGCGTACTTGCGGAGCTTGACGGTGGTGTCACGGTGCGCGGACTCGGGCGAGACGACCTCCACGACGAGCTGCACGTCCTCCGGGGCGAACCAGGTGCGGTCGGGGTCGTAGGCGGTCGTCGTCACGAGGAGGTCGGGCTCGGGACGATTGCGCTTGTCGAGCCTTATGGTCATCTCCCGCCCGACAAGCCAGCCTTCCGGCGCCTGCTGCCTGAGCGCGATGGTGAGCGCGGTGACGACTTCACCGTGCCACCACCTCTGGGGGGACGTCATGAAGACGAGGGCTCCGTCGATCAGCTCGGTGTGCCGAGGGGCTTCCGGGAGGTGGTCCAGGTCCTCCGCGTACCAGCCCTCGGCCCGCGGCGGGCTCATCCACTCGGGCATGGCGGTCATGTCCCCTACCGTAGTGTCCGTCCCGCCGCGCAGATCGGCTCTTCACTCATACGGACGACGGGGACGACGGACGCCGCTTCGGGCGCCGCAGCCCCGCCGCCGTCAGCCGCCTGACCAGCTCCTTGCTGCCGACTTCGACCGCGCCGGCGGCCACCGCGTCCGCGTACCGCTCCGACGGGACGTCGTAGTGGTCCCGGTCGAAGGCGCGCCGCGGACAGCCGATGGACGCCGCGAACTCGTGCAGCTCCTCGTACGAGACGTCGCTGACCAGGTGCGACCACATCCGGCCGTGGCCCGGCCAGGTCGCGGGGTCGATGTAGAGGGTCACTCGGCGAACCCGCCCGAGCCGTGGAACACCGGCGCGAGGCCGCCGACCGACGCCACCTTCACGCCCGCCTTCCCGCACACCCAGTGCGGGTCGGGGCCCAGCTCGGGCTCCACGTCCAGGGCGTGGGGGTCGCCGTGCGAGCACACCGGGCACAGCGGCCAGCGCCCGTACTTCTCCAGCAGGGCGTCCTGGACGTCCTGCGCGACCAGACCGGCGAGGTAGTCGACCCCCTCGGGCCACTGCTCCACCCACCAGCGGCGGTGCACGACCGAGTCCTCGACCAGGGAGACGACGTCGGCCTCGGCGACCTCGCCCGCGACGAGATCGGCGAGTACAAGAGCGCGGGCGGCGTGGAGCGCCTGTTCCAGAGGGGTCGCGTGGTCCATGGGGTCATTGTGGACCCAGGTCCGTCATGTGGCGAAGGTCCCTTTCCCCCGGGGGCTCGTGCCGCCTTGCCCGGGGGGCCCGCCGAAAATACCTTTCGGAGCGTGAGCCGGAGCGCGGAGGAATCCTGCAGTCCTGGCCATGGCCCTGGTCATGGCCCTGGCCCGGCGGGCCGGGGTGTGCCCGCGCCCGCGCAGTCCCGCGCCCTCACCCCCGCCGTCACGGCCGGCATAGCCGTGGGCGACTCGCCGTGACCGGTGCCGTCCCGCCGCGCCCCGGCGACGACGCGGACGGGGTCACCGACCGCCCGCCGCACGGCAACTCGCCCTCGTAGGGCGTACGTTCACCCGCGTCGCCGCACAGCGGCCGCTCGACAGCGCGCCGGGGCGTCCCGTGACCCGCTCAGCACCTCCCTCCCGCACCTCCCGCACCACCAGCCGCCAGGAGCCGCACCCGTGACCGCCGACGCCGAACTCCTCGCCCAGCTCGACACCCTCACCACCGAGGCCTTCCGCCCGGACCTCGCCGAGATCGACCGGATGTCCACCCTCGACATCGCCCGCACCATGAACGCCGAGGACACCGCCGTCCCCGCCGCCGTGGCCGCACGGCTGCCGGAGATCGCCGCCGCCGTCGACGGCATCGCCGCCCGGATGGCCCGCGGCGGCCGGCTCGTCTACGCGGGCGCCGGCACCGCCGGCCGGCTGGGCGTACTCGACGCGAGCGAGTGCCCACCCACCTTCAACACCGCTCCCGCGCAGGTGGTGGGCCTCATCGCGGGCGGACCACCGGCGCTGGTGACCGCCGTCGAGGGGGCCGAGGACTCCGCGGACCTCGCCGCGGCCGACCTCACCGCCCTGGAACTCACCGCCGAGGACAGCGTCGTCGGCATCTCCGCCTCAGGACGCACCCCGTACGCGATCGGCGCCGTCGAGTTCGCCGGGGCCAGGGGCGCGCTGACCGTCGGCCTGTCCTGCAACGCCGGCTCCGCGCTCGCCGCGGCCGCCGACCACGGCATCGAGGTCGTGGTGGGACCCGAACTCCTCACCGGATCCACCCGGTTGAAGGCGGGCACCGCGCAGAAGCTGGTGCTCAACATGCTCTCCACCATCACGATGATCCGGCTGGGCAAGACCTACGGGAACCTGATGGTCGACGTCCGGGCGTCCAACGAGAAACTGCGCGCCCGCTCCCGCCGCATCGTGGCACTGGCCACCGGCGCCCCGGACGAGGAGATCGAGGCCGCGCTCACCGCCACCGGCGGCGAGGTCAAGCACGCCGTCCTCGTGATCCTCGGGGGCGTCGACGCCCCCACCGCCGCCGGGCTCCTCGACACCTGCCACGGCCACCTCCGCGCGGCCCTCGGCCTCGCCCTCACCGAGACCGGCTGAGCCGCCACATGACCACGGACAAGAACCGCGCCACCGCCGCCGCGATCCTCCCGCTGGTCGGCGGGCCGGGCAACATCACCTCGATCGCGCACTGCATGACCCGCCTGCGGATCGGTCTCCGTGACCGCGCCCTGGTCCAGGACGAGGCCCTGAAGGCACTGCCCGCCGTACTGGGCGTGGTCGACGACGACACGTACCAGATCGTGCTCGGGCCGGGCGCCGTCGCCCGGATCACCCCCGAGTTCGAGGCCCTCGTAACGGAGCGGCGCGGCGCGCCGGACGACGCCGCGGACACCGCGCACACCGCGCACACCGCTGACACCACGGGCACCGCGGACCCGGCGAACGCAACGGACGCCGCGGCCGGCCGCCCCGTCACCGCCGCCCGACTCGCCGACCGTGGCGCCGCGTTGAAGGCCGAGCGGAAGCGGCGCAACGCGACCCCCGCCAAGCTGCTGCTGCGCCGCGTCGCGAACGTCTTCGTCCCGTTGATCCCCGCCCTGATCGGCTGCGGCGTCATCGCCGGCCTGGCCGGGTTCATGACGAACATGCGCTGGCTGCCCGACCTGGTACCGGCGCTCGCCGCGACCGCCTCCGGCTTCATGTCGCTGATCGCGGTGTTCGTCGGCTACAACACGGCGAAGGAGTTCGGCGGCACGCCGGTCCTGGGCGGCGCCGTCGCCGCGATCATCGTCTTCCCGGGCGTCACGAAGATCACCGCCTTCGGCATGGCGCTGGCCCCCGGCCAGGGCGGCGTGCTCGGCGCGCTGGCGGCGGCGCTGCTCGCCGTCCACGTGGAGCGGTGGTGCCGCCGGTGGGTCCCCGGGACCCTCGACGTCCTGGTCACCCCGACCCTCACCGTGCTGGTCTCCGGCCTGGTCACCGTCTTCGGGCTGATGTTCGTGGCCGGGGAGGTCTCGAAGGGCATCGGCGCCTTCGCCGACTGGTTGCTCTCCAACGGCGGCGCGGTGGCCGGCCTGGTGCTCGGCGGACTGTTCCTGCCGCTGGTGATGCTGGGCCTGCACCAGGCGCTGATCCCGATCCACACCACCCTGATCGAGCAGTCCGGCTACACCGTGCTGCTGCCCATCCTGGCCATGGCGGGGGCCGGGCAGGTCGGCGCGGCGATCGCCGTCTTCCTGCGGCTGCCCCGCAACGGCTCGATCCGTACGACCGTCAAGTCGGCCCTCCCGGCGGGCTTCCTGGGCGTCGGGGAACCCCTCATCTACGGCGTCTCACTGCCGCTCGGCCGGCCGTTCGTCACCGCCTGCGCGGGCGGCGCGGCCGGCGGCGCCTTCGTCGGACTGTTCAACCAGCTCGGCACCGCCTTCGGCTCCACCGCGATCGGCCCCTCCGGCTGGGCCCTCTTCCCGCTCCTCGACGGCCGGTCCGGGATGGGGACCACGGTCGCCATCTACGCGGGCGGCCTCGTCGTCGGCTATCTGGTGGGCTTCCTGGCGACGTACTTCTTCGGCTTCACCCGGCAGATGCTGACCGACCTCGACACCGACCCCGCCGAACCGGGCGACGGCGACGACGGCCCCGGCCCCTCCCCGGAACCCACGAAACACCCGGCCCTGACGTGACCTGACCTGACCCGCCGGGCTCCTCAGCGCGGGAAGGCTCCGGTGTCCAGCCTCACCGCGAACGGCTCGGGAAGCTCCACCGCGTCACCGAACGGCACCCGGTCAGCGTGCTTGTAGGCGCCGTTCTCGGGTGTGTGCCGCGGGGCCCCCGCCCCGGCCCGTCCGCGCGGGGCGGGAGCCGCTCCGGGGCGCCGGGGCGCCCTTGGCAGGGTGCCCGCGGGCGGTTGGGCGCGGGCAGGGGCGTAGGTCCGGGCGGGCGGGGGCCGAAGGCCCCTGCGTCAGGCGCCGCGCGCGGCCTCGATGAAGGCGCGGATCAGGTCCGGGGACTTCACGCCGCGTTCGGTCTCGACCCCGCTGGAGACGTCGACGCCCCAGGCGCCGGTGGTCGTGACGGCCTCGCGTACGTTGCCGGGGCCGAGCCCGCCGGCCAGGAGCCAGTGGCCCGCGGGGGCCGTGAAGTCGGCCGCGCCCCAGTTCCACGGCTTGCCGGAGCCGGGGTCGGGGGCGTCGATCAGCAGCAGGTCCTCCCCGTACTCCCCGCACCGCCCGACCCGCGTGGCGGTGGCGCGGAGCAGGGTCCGGCCGGGGGCACGGAGGGCGGCGAAGTCCTCCGGCGGCTCGTCGCCGTGCAGCTGGACGCCCCGTACACCGCTCTCGTCGGCGAAGCGGCGCACCTCGTCCAGGGGCTGCTTGCGGAACACGCCGACCGTCAGCACGCCGTCCGGGACGCGCGCGGCGAGCCGGCGGGCGGTGGCGGCGTCGACGGTGCGCGGGCTGCCGGGTGCGAACACGAAGCCGACCGCGTCGGCGCCGGCCGCCACGGCGGCGTCGACGTCCCGCTCGGTCTTCAGCCCGCAGATCTTGATGAACAGGTCGGCCATGCTCCCAGTCAACCAAACCGGAAGGCCCGCGGGCCGCCGCGTCCACAGGGCGGGCGGCGGCCCGGGGCCGTGACCGTTGCGGCGGGTCAGCCCGCGCGCCGGCTGCGGCGGGGCCTGCGGTCGTACGGGAACGCCCGAGGGCGGTATCCCCGGCTGGGGATACCGCCCTCGGTCAGGAACGGCTGATCGGGCCCGGAGGCGTCGATCAGAAGTCCATGTCACCGCCCGGCATGCCGCCCGGAGCGGCCGCGGCCTTCTCCGGCTTGTCGGCGATGACGGCCTCGGTGGTCAGGAACAGCGCGGCGATCGACGCGGCGTTCTGCAGCGCGGAACGGGTGACCTTGGCCGGGTCGATGATGCCCTCGGCGACCAGGTCGACGTACTCGCCGGTCGCGGCGTTCAGGCCGTGGCCCGGGGTCAGGTTGCGCACCTTCTCCACCACGACACCGCCCTCGAGGCCGGCGTTGACGGCGATCTGCTTCAGCGGGGCCTCGAGCGCCAGCTTGACGGCGGCGGCACCGGTGGCCTCGTCGCCCTGGAGCTCCAGCTTCTCGAAGACCTGGGAGGCCTGCAGCAGGGCCACGCCACCACCGGCGACGATGCCCTCCTCGACGGCGGCCTTCGCGTTGCGGACGGCGTCCTCGATGCGGTGCTTGCGCTCCTTGAGCTCCACCTCGGTCGCGGCGCCGGCCTTGATGACGGCCACGCCGCCGGCCAGCTTCGCGAGGCGCTCCTGGAGCTTCTCGCGGTCGTAGTCCGAGTCGGAGTTCTCGATCTCGGCGCGGATCTGGTTGACGCGACCGGCGACCTGGTCGCTGTCACCGGCACCGTCGACGATGGTGGTCTCGTCCTTGGTGATGACGACCTTGCGGGCGCGGCCCAGCAGGTCGAGACCGGCGTTCTCCAGCTTGAGGCCGACCTCCTCGGAGATGACCGTGCCACCGGTGAGGATGGCGATGTCGCCGAGCATCGCCTTGCGGCGGTCGCCGAAGCCCGGGGCCTTGACGGCGACGGACTTGAAGGTGCCGCGGATCTTGTTGACGACCAGGGTCGACAGGGCCTCGCCCTCGACGTCCTCGGCGATGATCAGCAGCGGCTTGCCGGACTGCATGACCTTCTCCAGCAGCGGAAGGAGGTCCTTCACGTTGCTGACCTTGGAGTTGACGATGAGGATGTACGGGTCGTCCAGGGACGCCTCCATACGCTCCATGTCGGTGGCGAAGTACGCCGAGATGTAGCCCTTGTCGAAGCGCATGCCCTCGGTGAGCTCGAGCTCCAGACCGAAGGTCTGGGACTCCTCGACGGTGATGACGCCTTCCTTGCCGACCTTGTCCATGGCCTCGGCGATGAGCTCGCCGATCTGGGTGTCGGCGGCGGAGATGGAGGCCGTGGAAGCGATCTGCTCCTTGGTCTCGACGTCCTTCGCCTGCTCCAGCAGCGCGCCGGAGACGGCCTCGACGGCCTTCTCGATGCCGCGCTTCAGGGCCATCGGGTTGGCGCCGGCGGCGACGTTGCGCAGGCCCTCGCGGACGAGCGCCTGGGCCAGGACGGTGGCGGTGGTCGTACCGTCGCCGGCGACGTCGTCCGTCTTCTTGGCGACTTCCTTGACCAGCTCGGCGCCGATCTTCTCGTACGGGTCCTCCAGCTCGATCTCCTTGGCGATGGACACGCCATCGTTGGTGATCGTGGGGGCGCCCCACTTCTTCTCAAGGACGACGTTGCGGCCCTTGGGGCCAAGGGTGACCTTGACGGCGTCGGCGAGCTGGTTCATGCCGCGCTCGAGACCGCGCCGGGCCTCCTCGTCGAACGCGATGATCTTGGCCATGTGAAGTGGTCCTCCCGGACTGGGGTGGATTGCTTCGGACCGCGCCCGGCGCCCGCGACGGACGGTTCGCGTGCCCGGCGGTTCCTTCCCGCCAGGGCCTGCCAACCTCACCGACTCGGTCCTCGTCGTTATCACTCTCACCCGGAGAGTGCTAACGCCAATGATTAGCACTCGGCACCCGAGAGTGCAAGAAGGTGGCTTCGAAGAAGCCTCGATGAGGGGTGGTGGCCGGGCGACGGGAGGGCGCGAGCGGCTTGGGCGGAGGCACGCGAACCCGCAGGTGAACACACGAGGGGCCCGCGTCCCTGTCCGGGATGCGGGCCCCTCGTACGTACGTGTCGGTGGTCGACGCCCTGGTCAGATCTGCGCGAGCTTGACCATGTCGGCCTGCGGACCCTTCTGGCCCTGCGAGATCTCGAACTCGACCCGCTGACCCTCTTCAAGGGTGCGGTACCCGTCCATCTGGATGGCGCTGTAGTGGACGAACACATCCGCACCACCGTCGACCGCGATGAAGCCGTAGCCCTTCTCCGCGTTGAACCACTTGACGGTGCCCTGAGCCATGCCTAACTCCCCTATTACTGGCCCTTGCGCAGGACCGCACTTCGCGGTCCCGGGTCAGAACTTGCGTCGGAACGCGTCGACCGCGGCTGAATGTATCTGCACCGACGCTGTCTGCAACAGGTCATTCCGGCGAGAAATCTGGACACTCGGATAGGCGGAAATAGCGCGATAATCCGGCATGCTCCAGGGCAAGTTGGACCTGGCAAAACACGCCAAAGCCCCATATCGCACGTGCATATTGGCCCGATGTCGACCATGGAGAGGCCCGCTCATATGCGGCGGGCAAGAACAGCGGAGGGGACTTCCCCAACTCTACCGCGCCCAACCAAGCAGAATTGCCCCCTCCGCTTTTACGGAGGGGGCAATTCAGGGGTTGCGCGCGTCAGCCCGCGGAGGGGTCAGCAGCCACCGGCGACGGCCGGAATGATGGAGACGCCGGCGCCGTCCGGCGTCGCCGTCTGCAGCCCGCCCTCGAAGCGCACGTCGTCGTCGTTGACGTAGACGTTGACGAACCGGCGCAGCTTGCCCTGGTCGTCCAGGACGCGCGCGGCGATCCCCGGGTGGTTCTTCTCCAGGGACTCGATGACCTCGGCCAGGGTCGCGCCCTCGGCGGGAACCTCGGCCTGGCCGCCGGTGTAGGTGCGCAGGATGGTGGGGATGCGGACGTTGACGCTCATGGCGCTACTGCCTTTCCGGTAGTGCGTGGGGAGGGTGGTCAGGCCAGGCCGGCGGCGCGGAACGCGTCCAGGCTGGGGCGGATGACGGCGGTCTGGCCGGTGTCCCCGGCGACCGCGTCGAGGGTCTTCAGGCCGTCACCGGTGTTGAGGATGACGGTGGTCAGGGACGGGTCGAGGACGCCGTTCTCGATGAGCTTCCTCGTCACGCCGACGGTCACGCCGCCCGCGGTCTCGGCGAAGATGCCCTCGGTCTGCGCGAGCAGCTTGATGGCCTCGACGACCTGCTCGTCGTTCACGTCCTCGACGTAGCCGCCGGTGCGGCGGGCGATGTCGAGGACGTACGGGCCGTCCGCCGGGTTGCCGATGGCGAGGGACTTGGCGATGGTGTTCGGCTTCTGCGGGCGGACCACGTCGTGGCCGGCCTTGAAGGCGGTGGACACCGGGGAGCAGCCCTCGGCCTGGGCGCCGAAGATCTTGTACGGCTTGTCCTCGACCAGGCCCAGCCTGATCAGCTCCTGCAGGCCCTTGTCGATCTTCGTGAGCTGGGAGCCGGACGCGATCGGGATGACGATCTGGTCGGGCAGCCGCCAGCCGAGCTGCTCGCAGATCTCGTAGGCCAGGGTCTTGGAGCCCTCGCCGTAGTACGGGCGGAGGTTGACGTTGACGAAGCCCCAGCCCTCGCCCAGCGGGTCGCCGATGAGCTCGGAGCAGAAGCGGTTGACGTCGTCGTAGTTGCCCTCGATGCCGACCAGGTCGCCGCCGTACACCGCGGCCATGACGACCTTGCCCTGCTCCAGGTCGTGCGGGATGAACACGCAGGACCGGAAGCCGGAGCGGGCGGCGGCGGCGCCGACGGCGCCCGCCAGGTTGCCGGTGGAGGAGCAGGAGAGGGTGGTGAAGCCGAAGGCGCGGGCGGCCTCGACGGCGATGGCGACGACGCGGTCCTTGAAGGAGTGCGTCGGGTTTCCGGAGTCGTCCTTCACGTACAGCTTGCCGGTGACGCCCAGCTCCTTGGCCAGGTTCTCGGCGTCCACGAGCTTGGTGAAGCCCGGGTTCAGGTTGGGCTTGCCGGCGACGTCGGCCGGGACGGGCAGCAGCGGGGCGTAGCGCCAGATGTTGTTCGGGCCGGCCTCGATCGCGGCGCGCAGGGCCTCCGGGTCGCCGGCGGGCAGGTCGTACGCCACCTCCAGCGGGCCGAAGCACTCGGCGCAGGCGAAGATGGGGCCGAGGTCGAAGCGGGTTCCGCACTCGCGACAGGAGAGCGCGGCGGCGGGTCCGAGATCGACGGGGGTGGCGACAGTCTGTACAGCCATGACGGCGAGGCCCTTTCTCCTCATCTTCCTCATGACGCGTTTCGTCACGAGACGGATTTGGCACCTTCCCTAGCCGGGGACCTCGCTGCAGATTGCGAACGCGAGAACCGACTGGAGGGTTGCCGGGGCTTCAACGGGCCGTTTCCCTCTGCCCCTCTGGATGAGCGGTATGGCTCCGGGCCGCGCGCTCTATGGCGCACCCGGGCATTTGTCTGCGAGCACCCCCGGCATGCGGGGGTCCTGCGCGTTGTTCAAGACTGTAACCGAAGGGACGGGCGCGTGAGACAGACGTCCGAACCGCGAGATGGATCACAAGACGGACGGAACCGGGGAGTGCCGCAGGTGCTGGAAGAGGTGGAGCGCTGGTTGGCCCGGCGTTCCTGGACCGCCGCCGACAGGCCGCTCGACCTGCTGCTTTCCGCGAAGCGGGCAGCCGGGACGACGGTGAGCGTCGTGCTTCCGGCGCTGGACGAGGAGCCGACCGTCGGGGCGATCGTCGAAACGATCCGGCGTGAACTGATGGACGGCCTTCCGGTTCCCCTGGTCGACGAACTGGTGGTGGTCGACTCGGACTCGAGCGACCGGACCGCCGAGGTCGCCGCCAAGGCCGGTGCGCGGGTGGTCCACCGCGACGAGATCCTGCCGCGCGTCCCGGCCCTTCCCGGCAAGGGCGAGGTGCTGTGGCGTTCGCTGCTGGCGACCAGCGGGGACGTCGTCTGTTTCGTCGACGCCGACCTGCGCGACTTCTCCTCCGTCTTCGTCTCCGGGATCGTCGGCCCGCTGCTGACCGACCCGGACGTGCAGTTCGTCAAGGCCATGTACGACCGTCCGCTCAGCCCGGAGGTGGACGGCGGGGCCGCGGGCGCCGCGCCCGGGCAGGGCGGCCGGGTGACCGAGCTGGTGGCCCGCCCCCTGCTCAACCTGCACTGGCCGCAGCTGGCGGGGTTCGTCCAGCCGCTCGGCGGCGAGTACGCGGTGCGGCGATCGCTACTGGAGCGGCTGCCGTTCCCGGTGGGGTACGGCGTGGAGCTGGGCCTGCTGGTCGACGCCCTGCACACGGTCGGCCTCGACGCGCTGGCCCAGGTCGACGTCGGCGTCCGGCTGCACCGCCACCAGAGCGGCCAGGCCCTGGGCCGGATGGCCGCCGCGATCTACCGGACGGCGCAGGTGCGGCTCTCCCGCGGCCATCTCGTGCGGCCGGTGCTGACGCAGTTCGAACGCGGCCCGGACGGGTTCGTCCCGCGCGACCACGCCGTGGACACGGAGGAGCGGCCGCCGATGCGCGACGTCGCGGAGTACGCGCGCCGGTACGTGGCCTAGCGGCCCGTCGGGCATGCCGGCCGGAGGAACGGGACGTTTGAGCGAGCGCGGGCCGGGCTAGGTTCGCCGCATGGCTTCCCAGGTACTCGTAGCAGCGAACCGCGGCCCCCTCTCGTACACCCTCGCCGCCGACGGCACCCTCGGTGCCCGGCGCGGCGGCGGCGGTCTGGTCTCAGGACTGTCCGCCGCACTCGCCGAGCAGCCGGACGCGCTGTGGATCTGCGCGGCGCTCTCCGAGGGGGACCGGGAGGCGGTGCGCCGCGGGGAGTCCGAGCCGGGCGTGCGGATGCTCGCGGTGGACCCCGCCGTCTACGAGGACGCGTACAACGGCATCGCCAACTCGGTGCTGTGGTTCCTGCACCACGGGCTGTGGAACACCCCGCGGGAGCCGGTCTTCGACGCGGAGTTCCGGCGCCGGTGGGACTCCTACCGCACGTACAACCGGACCTTCGCGGAGGCGCTGGCCGCGGAGGCCGCGGACGGCGCGGCGGTCCTGGTGCAGGACTACCACCTGGCGCTGGTCCCGGGCATGCTGCGGGAGCTCCGTCCGGACCTGCGGATCGCCCACTTCACGCACACCCCGTGGGCCTCCGCGGACGACCTGCGCAGGCTGCCGGGGGACGTCCGCGAGGAGCTGCTGTGGGGCATGCTCGGCGCGGACGAGCTGGGCTTCCACACGTGGGGCTGGGCGAGCGCGTTCGTGGCCGGGGCGCACGTCGACGGCGAGGGGGGCACCGCGCAGGGGCTCTGGCCGAGCGGTGACCCGTGGCGGGGCGTGCGGCACCGGCGGTGGGGCGGCCCCGAGCGCCGGACCCGGGTGGCGGCGTACCCGCTGGGCGTGGACGGGGAGGAGCTGCGCGCGCTGGCGCACCGGCCCGAGGTGGAGGACCGGCTGGCGGCGCTGCGAGCGGAGGTCGGGGACTGCCGGACCATCGTCCGGGTGGACCGGACGGAGCTGTCGAAGAACATCGTCCGCGGGCTGCTGGCGTACCGGGAGCTGCTGACGGCGCACCCGGAGTGGCGGGGGCGGGTCGTGCACCTGGCGTCCGCGTACCCGTCCCGGCAGGACCTGGAGGTCTACCGGGACTACACGGAGGCGGTGTCGGCGCTGGCGGAGCGGATCAACGCGGAGTTCGGCACGGAGGCGTGGACGCCGGTGCTGATCTCGGTGAAGGACGACTTCGCGCGCTCGCTGGCGGCGTACCGGATGGCGGACGTGGCCCTGATCAACCCGCTGCGGGACGGGATGAACCTGGTGGCCAAGGAGATCCCGGTGGTGTCCGAGCAGGGCTGCGCGCTGGTGCTGTCGACGGGGGCGGGGGCGTACGAGGAGCTGCGGGAGGACGCGCTGGGGGTGAACCCGTACGACGTCTCGGAGACGGCGGAGGCGCTGCACCGGGCGCTGGCCATGCCGGCGGGGGAGCGGGCGGACCGCACGAAGCGGCTGGCTGCGGCGGCCACGGCCCTCCCGCCCACCACCTGGCTGACGGCCCAGCTGACCCCCCTCCTCCAGCGCTAGCGCCCGCCCGGCGCCGGGCGGGAATGCCGCGCAGCGGCACTTCCAGGCCGAGCGGTGCTTGAGCGGGCCCAGCCGGAGCTCCGGCCGACCACGCGGGGCGCGGCCCCACACCCCGCGCCTCAAACGCCGACGAGGCTGGATCGCGCGGCAGCACTTGCCCGCCGGGCGGGAATGCCGCGCAGCGGCATCTCCAGCCCGAGCGGCGATTGAGCGGGCCCGACCGGAGCTCCGGCCGGACACATGGGGCTCCGCCCCAGAACCCCGCGCCTCAAACGCCGGCGAGGCTGGGTTTCCCCGCCCGGCGCCGGGCGGGAATGCCGCGCAGCGGCATTTCAAGCCCGAGCGGCGATTGAGCGGGCCAACCGGAGCTCCGGCCGACCACGCGGGGCGCCGCCCCACACCTTCCCCCAGACTCCGTCCGGGGGGACCCCCACGCCTCAAACGCCGGCGGGGCTGGGTTGCCGGCAAGGCTGGGGCTCCGCCCGGACACGCGGCCGGGACTGGCGGCGGCTCGGCCGCGCGGCGCGGGCCGGCTCAGGGGAGGGTGGTGGCCAGGGTGGCGAGGAACGTGGCGACTTCCGCCGGGCCCGAGAGCGTGAGGTCCGCGCGGGCCGAGAGCTCCGGGACCTCCGCCGACCCGCTGCACACCAGCAGCCCCGGCAGGCCCTCGGCCCGCCGCTTCTCGACCGCGGCGTACGCGGCCAGGTCGCCCAGGTCGTCCCCCGCGTACACCACCGCCTCCGCGTCCACCTCCGCCAGGTACTCGGTCAGGGCGACGCCCTTGTCCATGCCCGGCGGCCGGAGTTCCAGGACCGCCCGCCCGGGCTCGACGATCAGCCCGTGCTGCTGCGCCAGGTCAGCCAGCGGCTCGCGGAGGGCGGCGAAGGCCGCTCCGGGGTCCTCGGTGCGGCGGGTGTGGACGGCCAGGGCTCGGCCCTTCTCCTCGATCCAGGTGCCCCGCCACGCCCCGATGGAGTCCAGGAAGCCCGGCAGCTCCGCCCGCACCGCGGCGACACCGGGGTGTTCGGCCGGAGCGTGGACGATGCCGCTGACGGCGTCCCAGCGCTCCGCCCCGTAGTGCCCGAGCACCACGAGGTGGTCCAGGCCGGGCGCGCCGGCGAAGCCGCCGTAGCGGACGGCGACGGAGGCCGGGCGGCCGGTGATCACGGCGACGGAGGCGACCTTCGGGGCGAGCGCGGACAGGGCCGGGAGGGCCCCGGGGTGGGCGCGCGCCAGGTCCGGGTCGGGGACGATCTCGGCGAGGGTGCCGTCGAAGTCGAGGGCGACCACGGATCTGCGCGGCTCGCGCAGCAGGGCCGCAAGCCCCTCGCGTCCGGCGGCGGTGACGGGCGTCGGCAGGTCGTTGTGCGGATGGCTCCCCATACGACGCGACCCTACCGGGGCCCGCCCCGGCCCGCCCAGGTTCCGCGCACAGCCGCCGCCCCGGCGCCCGCCCCGCTACCGCCGTGCGCGGCGGGAGTCGCGGATGCGGCGGAGGCGGTTGACGGTGCCGGGTGCGTGGGCCAGCGCCCGCGGGTCGTCCATCAGGGCGTTGAGCAGCTGGTAGTAGCGGACCGGGGTCATGCCGAGCCGCTCGCGTATCGCGCGTTCCTTGGCGCCGGGCCCGGGCCAGCTGAGGCCTTCGTAGGCGAGGACGGCGGCCTCGCGCTCGGACAGCCCGACCGCGCCCGCGTCCCGCTCCTCGCCGCCGTGCTGCTCGTCGTCCCCGCGTGCCGTGCCGTCCGTCATACCGTCCAACATATGCCGGGCCGCCGACACACCCGTCCGGCCCAAGCCGGCCGGCCCACGCCGCCCGACCGACCCCGCCGCGCCTCAGTCCGCCAGGTCCGCCGTGCGGGCCGTGTCGGCCAGTTCCTTCAGCGTCCTGCCGGGCGCGTCCCCGCCGGGCCGCAGCGCTCCGCCGATCTTCTGCTTGACGTTCTCGCTGACCGTGGCCCATGACTTCTTGTTCACCGGGTACAGCCGCGATCCCGGCAGCGCCGTCAGGAAGGTCCGCAGCCGGGCGGCGTCCTCGCCGCCCGCCCCCTCCATCGCCCGGTAGCCGCTGGTGGTGGCCGGCAGCAGCCCGTAGGCGGTGGTGAACCGGGTGACGTTCTTCGTCTCGTAGAGGTGGTCGAGGAACTTCCCGGACTCGGCGCGGTGGCCGTTCTTGAAGGCCATGACCCAGTCGGCCACGCCCATGGCCGGCTGGTCCCGCCCGTCGGCGGTGGGCAGCGGCACCATGCCGTACTTCACGCCCTTCGCCTCGGCCTGCCGCATCAGCGTGGGGTGGCCGTTGAGCATGCCGACCTCGCCCGCCGCGAACGCGTCGAACGCGGCCTGCCGGTTCAGGTCGGCCGGGTCGACGGGCCCGGTCAGGCCCTGTCCGCGGAGCTTGTCGCGGAGCCATTCGAAGGTCTTGACGTTGGCCGGGGAGTCGAGGGCGTAGCGCTCCTCGCTGTCGGTGTAGCCGCCGCCACCGGCGAGCATCCACATCATGGTCTCGGCCTGCGCCTCCTCCCGCCCGAGCGGCAGCGCGACGGGCGTCCTGACGCCGGCGGCCTTGAGCTTCTTGGCGGCGGCCTCCAGGTCGTCCCAGGTCTTGGGCGCCCACTTGCCGTCCTTGCCCGTGACCCCGGCCTCGGCGAACAGCTTCTCGTTGTAGAAGAGCAGCCGGGTGCTGGCCACGAACGGCAGGCCGTACTGGTCCATGCCGACGCGGCCGGCGTCGGCGAGGGGGGCGAGGAAGTCGGCCTCGGTGCGTACGGAGAGCAGTTCGTCGGCGGTGTGGAGCCGCCCGGCGGCGGCGTGGTCGGCGTAGGCGCCGATCTGCGCGATGTCGGGGGCCTTGCCGGCCTTGACCATCTCGGCGACCTTGGCGTCCACCTCGGACCAGGAGTAGACGCTCACCTCGACCTTGATCCCCGGGTTGGTCTCCTCGAAGTCCTTCGCGAGGTCCTTCCAGTACCCGGCGGAGGAATTCTGCGGATTGTCGCCGTAGTCGGCCGCGACGACCCGCAGGGTCACCTCGTTGTCCCCGGCGAGGCCGAGGGTGCCGCAGCCGCCCAGCGCCGCGGTCAGTGTCGTGGTCAGGCACAGCGCGGCGCCTGTGGCGGCCAGCTTCCGGTAACGGCCCTGCACAGCTCTCCATCCACCCCTTGTTGTCCGTACGATGCCCATAAGGTCTACACCACTTTCACCACCCCGGCCGACCCGGCCCGGGCGGACCGCCCGGAATTTGTATGGCAGCGCAACAATCCCCTCAATGGACTAGACCTTTGCCCGTCCAGCACGCGAGACTGTCAACCGTGAAACCCGTGAAACACGTCATCGCCCTCGATGTGGGCGGCACCGGGATGAAGGCCGCCCTCGTCGCCGCGGACGGCTCCCTGCTCCACGAGGCGCGCCGTGCGACCGGCCGCGACCGGGGCCCCGAGGCCGTCGTCGAGTCGATCCTGGAGTTCGCCGCCGAGCTGCACGCCCTCGGCGCCGAACGGTTCGGCCGGCCCGCCTCGGCCGCCGGCGTCGCCGTCCCCGGCATCGTCGACGCCGACCACGGCATCGCGGTCTACGCGGCGAACCTCGGCTGGCGGGACGTACCGATGCGCGCCCTGCTCGGCGACCGCCTCGGCGGCGTCCCGGTGGCCCTCGGACACGACGTGCGCACGGGCGGCCTCGCCGAGGGCCGCATCGGCGCCGGACGCGGCGCCGACCGCTTCCTGTTCGTCCCGCTCGGCACCGGCATCGCCGGCGCGATCGGCATCGACGGCCGCATCGAGGCAGGCGCGCACGGCTACGCGGGCGAGATCGGCCACATCGTGGTCCGCCCCGGCGGCCCCGCCTGCGGCTGCGGCCAGCACGGCTGCCTGGAGACCCTCGCCTCCGCCTCCGCCGTCTCCCGGGCCTGGGCCGCCGCCTGCGGCGACCCGGACGCCGACGCCGCGGACTGCGCCAGGGCCGTCGAGGCCGGTGACGCCGCGGCCCACGAGGTGTGGCGGACCGCGGTCGGCGCGCTCGCCGACGGCCTGGTCACCGCCCTCACCCTGCTGGACCCGCGCACCCTGATCATCGGTGGCGGGCTGGCGGAGGCGGGGGAAACCTTGTTCGCACCACTACGGACGGCCGTGCGGGAACGCGTGACCTTCCAGCGTCTCCCCCACATCGTTCCGGCTGCCCTCGGGGACACCGCCGGATGCCTGGGCGCAGGGCTGCTCGCCTGGGACCTACTCGCCACGGAGGTACCTGCCTGATGTCCGGAAGCGCTCACAGCACCGTCCTCTCCGGCGCCAGGGTGGTGCTCCCCACCGGGACCGTCGCGGGCGGCCGGGTCATCGTCGAGGGCGACCGCATCGCGGGCAGCGCCCCCGAGGGCGCGGAGCTCGTCGACCTGTCCGGGCACTGGCTGGTCCCCGGCTTCGTCGACATGCACAACCACGGCGGCGGCGGGGCCTCCTTCACGTCCGGCACCCAGGAGGAGGTCCTCAGGGGCGTGGCGACGCACCGCCTGCACGGCACCACCACCCTGGTCGCCTCCACCGTCACCGGCGACCTCGACGGGCTCGCCCGCCGGGCCGGGCTCCTCGCCGAGCTGGTGCAGCAGGGCGAGCTGGCCGGCATCCACTTCGAGGGGCCCTTCATCTCCCCGTGCCGCAAGGGCGCGCACAAGGAGGACCTGCTGCGCGTCCCGGACCCGGCCGAGGTGCGCAAGCTGATCGACGCCGCACACGGCACGGCCCGCATGATGACCCTCGCCACGGAGCTGCCGGGCGGCCTGGACTCGGTGCGCCTGCTCGCCGAGCACGGGGTCATCGCCGCGATCGGGCACACCGACGCCAGTTACGAGCAGACCCGCGAGGCCATCGACGCCGGAGCCACCGTCGCCACCCACCTGTTCAACGCGATGCCGGCCCTGGCCCACCGTGAACCCGGCCCGATCGCCGCGCTGCTGGAGGACGAGCGGGTCACCGTCGAGCTGATCAACGACGGCACCCACCTGCACCCGGCCGCGCTGGAGCTGGCCTTCCACCACGCGGGCGCGGGCCGCGTCGCGCTGATCACGGACGCCATGGACGCGGCCGGTTTCGGTGACGGCACCTACCACCTCGGCCCGCTGGAGGTGGAGGTCCGAGGCGGCGTGGCCCGTCTGGTGGAAGGCGGTTCCATCGCCGGCTCCACCCTCACCCTGGACACCGCCTTCAGGCGGTCGGTGACCGTCGACCGGCTGCCGGTGGAATCGGTGGTCCAGGCGATCTCGGCGAACCCGGCGAAGCTGCTCGGCCTGTACGACCGGGTGGGGTCCCTGGAGCCGGGCAAGTACGCCGATCTTGTCGTCCTGGACGAGGAGTTCGCGCTCAAGGGCGTCATGCGGCGCGGCCGGTGGATCGTCGACCCGCTGAGCTGAACGGATAGCCGGTACGGGCGGTCGGCCCTGGGGTCTGGGCGGACCGCCTTCCGTTTGGCATGATCCCGGCACATGATCCTGACCGTCACGCTGAACACCGCCCTCGACGTCACGTACCGGGTGCCGCGTCTGGTGCCGCACACCTCGCACCGGGTCGCCGAGGTCAGTGAGCGGCCCGGCGGCAAGGGGATCAACGTGGCCCGGGTGCTGGCCGCCCTGGGCCACGAGGTGACGGCCACGGGTTTCGCCGGTACCGGGCCGGCCGGCACCCTGCTCCGGGGGCTGCTCGCGGAGGCGCCCGGCGTCCGGGACGCCCTGCTGGAGTGCGGCGGCGACACCCGCCGCACCCTGGCCGTGGTCGACGCGGCGAGCGGCGACACCACCCAGTTCAACGAGGCCGGACCGCTGATCACCCCCGGTGAGTGGTCGGCGTTCCTGCGCCGCTACGACGGCCTCCTCCGGCAGGCGGACGCGGTCGCCCTGTGCGGCAGCCTGCCGCCCGGCGTCCCGGTCAACGCGTACGCCGTGCTGGTGCGCGGGGCCCGCTCGGCGGGCGTGCCGGTGCTGCTGGACACCGGGGGCGAGGCGCTGCGCCGCGGGGTCGCCGCCCGCCCAGACATGATCAAGCCGAACGCCTCGGAGCTGGCCAGCCTCACCGGTTCCCGCGAGCCGCTCCCGGCCACCCTGGACGCCCGCCGGCGCGGCGCCCACGCGGTGGTGTCCTCCCTCGGCCCGAACGGGCTGCTCGCGGCGACCGCGGACGGCGTGTGGCGGGCGGCCCCGGACCGGCCGCTGTCGGGCAACCCGACCGGCGCGGGCGACTCCGCGGTGGCGGGCCTGCTCTCGGCGCTGGTGGAGGGCCTGGACTGGCCGGAGCGCCTGTCCCGCGCGGCCGCCCTGTCGGCGGCGACCGTACTGGCCCCGGCCGCAGGGGAGTTCGACCCCCGCGCCTACGAACGGCTGCTGGCCGCGGTCCGGGTCGTGCCGGAGTAGGAGCCGCCCGGCCCCGAATCACGGGGCCCGTCCGTGACGGGCCCCCCGCTCCTCGCGCTCAGCCGCGCGCGATCCAGAACTGGTCGATGTTGACGTTGCACTTGTTGCCGGCCTCGCACGACAGCTTGATCGTGTTGGCCCCCTCCTTGAGGGTCACCTGGCCCCAGGTGGTCTGCCAGCCCTTCTCCCAGTCGCCCTTGGGCGAGTTGGCGAAGTTGCGCATGCTCAACGGCGAGCTGTTCGGCTTCCCGTTGATGGTCAACGTGCCGTTGGCCTCTTCACCCGGAATGCCGAACCGGACGTAGAACCGGTAGGTGCCGGCCTGCGGGGCTTCGAGCGACCAGGTGACGGAGGCGCCGACCTGGTTGAAGTTGCCCACGTACTGCCCGCTCGCGGACTTGGCGCCGGGCACCGCGCTCTGCAGCGCCGCGCCGCCCGCGATCGCCATGCCCGGACCTCCCGCGTCGCCCTTGGGCAGCGTGGCCTCCGGGGAGGGGGAGGTGCTGGGCCGGGGTGCGGCGGAGCCGCTCGGCGGCGCCGACTGGGCCTGACCGTTGCCGGTGGCCTGGGTGTTGGCGTCGTTCTTGTCCTTGTCGTCGTCGCCGAAGGCCAGCGCGGCGCCGATGCCGATCGCGACCGCGCCGACCACCGCCACCGCCGCGATCAGCAGGCCACGGCGGGAGGAACCGCCGCCACCGCCGTGCGAGGGGCGGCCCATCGTCTGGGTCTGGTGGGCGTGCGGGGGCGGGGCCTGCGGCGGAACGCCGTACCCGCCGGCCTGGAGGGCCTCCGGGGCGGCGTAGTGCGGCGGCTGCTGGCCCTGCTGCGGGACGGCGCCGCGCTGGCCGCCGTACGTCCGCTCACCGACCGTGCGGACCTGGTTGTACGAGGTCCGCGGCACGCCGGGGGAACCGGGCTGACCACCGACCGTCGGGCCGGGGTAGCCGTATCCGCCACCCGGCGGGGGCGGGGTGGCTCCGGCAGCCTGGCCGTCCGCGTAGAGGTAGCCGAACGGATCCTCGTCCTCGGGCTTGTTCGCGGGCGTGGTCATCGCGGGTCACTCCTTTCGACCCACGGGAGCCTACCCCGAACACGTGCGCCCACGGGTTCCGGATCGGTTCATCCCGCTCGGCGGTGCGCCTTGGAACGGGACCGTTTCTCGATGTACATGCGCTGGTCGGCGGAGCGCAGCACCTCGTCCGCGGACATGCCGCAGCTGGCCCAGCCGATGCCGAAACTCGCGCCGACCCGGACCGCCCGGCCGTCCACCCGGATCGGCGGGACGATCGCGTTGCGCAGCCGGACGGCGAGGTCGGCGGCGTCGGCCGCGCCGAGCCCGTCGGCGAGGACGACGAACTCGTCACCACCCAGCCGGGCGACGGTGTCGCCGTCCCTGACGCCGGTGGTCAGGCGGCGGGCCACCTCGATCAGGACGGCGTCGCCGGTGTGGTGTCCGAAGCGGTCGTTGATGGACTTGAAGCCGTCGAGGTCGCAGAAGAGGACGGCCAGGCCCTTGGTGCCGTCGTCGACGTCGGTGGCGGGCGCCACCGTGTGCACGTGGTGCTCGTACGGGCCGGAGGCGGCGCCGGGCGCCCCGGGGAAGTCGAACGGGTCGGGGAAGCCGTCCGGCTGGAAGCCGTGCTCGCCGGGCTCCGCTGCGTCGCCGTGCCGGGGGACGCCCGGGCCGGCCGCCGGGGTGCGCTGCTCGAAGGCGGCGTCCAGGGCCTCCACGGCGGTGGCCCGCGCGGACTGGGGCCGGCGGCAGAGCCGCGCGCCGAGGCGCGCCCGCAGCTCGGCGCTGTTGGGCAGGCCGGTGAGCGAGTCGTGGCTGGCGCGGTGGGCGAGTTGCAGCTCGTGCCGCTTGCGTTCCTCGATGTCCTCGACGTGGGTGAGCAGGAAGCGGGGCCCGTCGGCGGCGTCGGCGACGACGGAGTTGCGCAGGGAGACCCAGACGTAGGTGCCGTCGCGGCGGCCGAGGCGGAGTTCGGCGCGGCCGCCCTCGGCGGAGGTGCGCAGCAGGGTGCCGATGTCCTCGGGGTGGACCAGGTCGGAGAAGGAGTAGCGGCGCAGCACGGAGGCGGGACGGCCGAGCAGCCGGCACAGGGCGTCGTTGGTGCGCAGCAGCCGGCCGTGCTGGTCGCCGCCCATCTCGGCGATGGCCATGCCGCTGGGCGCGTACTCGAAGGCCTGCCGGAACGACTCCTCGCTGGCCCGCAGGGCCTGTTGTTCGCGTTCCAGCCGGACCAGGGCGCGCTGCATGTTCGCGCGGAGCCGGGCGTTGCTGATCGCAATGGCGGCCTGGAAGGCGTACATCTGGAGTGCTTCGCGTCCCCAGGCGCCGGGGCGGCGGCCGTTGCGCGGTCTGTCCACCGAGATGACCCCGAGCAGTTCGCCGCCGGAGGCGTACATCGGGGCGTACAGGCGGTCCTCGGGGTGCCACTCGTCGGCGAAGCGGGGTTCGGGGCCGTCGGTGTGCCACTGGGGGACGTCGTCCTCCAGCAGGACCCAGCCCTCGGTGTGCGGGATGAAGCGGAGGCCGTCCCAGGACTCGCCCATGGCGAGGCGGCGGTCCCAGGAGGAGCGGGAGCCGACGCGGCCGGTGATGAGGGCCTCGGCGGCGGGGTCTCCGGCGAACGCGGCGACGACGAGGTCACCGTCCGGGCGCACGAGGTTGACGCAGGCGAGTTCGTAGCCGAGGCCCGTGACGATGCCGTCGACGACGGTCTGCAGGGTGTCCGCCAGGCTCCGGGCCGTGTTGAGTTCGGCCACCACCTGGTGGAGCTGCCGCAGGGTCGCAAGGCGGACGTACGGCTCCGACTCGGTCTCCATTGCTCGCTCTCCCCGAGACCTCGACAGCAACTCCAGTTTTGTCATCGGCGTTTCGTTGCGGTGTCCCGCCCACTGAATCACAGTGAGCTGTGCGGCAGGTACACAGGGTCAACAAATCTTGCCCTCTGTGACTCAAGTCACATGATATGGAAATAGCGTTCGTCGAGGCCTGGGAGCGCTCCCTGTCCTTCCCGGCGGCAAACGATACGCCGCGGGTCCTAGGACGGGGGCCCGGCACGGGCTCGGTCCGCCGCCCGATGCGGGCGCGGGAGGGCGAGACTAGCGTTCGGAGCATGCCGAACACGAGACCCTCGACCCTTCATGCTGAAGGCGTGAGCAACGAAGAGTTCCGCGCCGCGATGTCCCGGCTGGCCGCGGGCGTGGTCCTGGTGACGGCCCAGGAGCCGCCGTTCGGCGAGGACGTCGGCATGACCGCCACCGCGTTCATGTCGGTGTCCCTGGACCCGCCCCTGGTCCTGGTCAGCCTGCGCGAGGGGTCCCGGATGGACGACCTGCTGGCCGAACAGCCGCTGTGGGCGGTCTCGGTGCTCGCGGAGGACCAGCGGCAGGTGGCGGCCCGTTTCGCCATGAAGGGCCGGATCAGCGACCGGCTGCTCTTCGCCGACCTGCCGTACGCACGCGGGGAACTGAGCGGGGCTCCGCTGGTCGGCGGTGCGCTGGCCACCCTGGAGTGCCGGACCGAGTCGCGCACCCCCGCCGGGGACCACACGCTGGTGGTGGGCCGGGTGCTCGCGGCCTCCGCCCCGTCGGCGGCGACGGGCCCGCTGACGTACTACCGCGGCGGATACCGGCACCTGTCGCGCTGACGGCGGCGGGCGGCGGGTGCCGCGCGGGCGCCTCGGCGGGAGCCGCCGCCGAGCCGCGGCGGGGCCGGGCGTCCGGCGCGTCCGGCGGGCTACCAGTCGCGCCCGGAGCGGCCGCGCTTGGTCTCCGCACGGGCCTTCTTCTCCCGCAGACGGCGCTCGTTGATGCCGCGGGGGATCTTCGTCGCTCGCCGCGGCTTGGGCGGCGGCGCCGTCGCCTCGGCGAGCAGGGCGGCCATCCGGACCAGCGCCGTCTCCCGGTTGCGGAACTGCGAGCGGTGCTCGGAGGCGCGGACCGTGACCACCCCGTCCACCATGCGGGTGGCCAGCCGCTCCAGGGCCCGCTGCTTCCACACCGCGGGCAGCGCCTCGGTGTCACGCAGGTTGAACAGCAGCTCCACCCGGGAGTCGGAGGTGTTGACGTGCTGCCCGCCGGGCCCGGAGGAACGCGAGAAGCGCCAGACGAGCTCGGCCTCGGGCAGCAGGACCGAACCGCGGATGACATGGGGACCGGACATGCCCTCCATGGTGGCCCCCGCCGGCGGGGCGCGTCACCTTCATTTCGCCCGGCTGGAACCCGCCCGCCCCCTCCATGCGTTATGACAGTCAGCGATAGCGTGACCACACGGCCGCGCTGCGACCGTTCTCACGGTTCGAGGGTTCGAGGAAAGGGACATCCGATGGCGGTAAGCCTGTCCAAGGGCGGCAACGTCTCGCTCACCAAGGAGGCTCCCGGCCTCAGCGCGGTCACGGTCGGTCTCGGCTGGGACGTGCGTACGACGACCGGCACCGACTTCGACCTGGACGCCTCGGCCATCGCGGTCAACGCGACGGGCAAGGTCGTCTCCGACAGCCACTTCGTCTTCTTCAACAACAAGTCCACCCCGGACCAGACGATCGTGCACACCGGTGACAACCGGACCGGCGAGGGCGCCGGCGACGACGAGGCGATCAACGTCAACCTCGCGGGCCTGCCCGCCGACGTCGACAAGATCGTCTTCCCGGTCTCCATCTACGACGCGGACGCCCGCAGCCAGAACTTCGGCCAGGTCCGCAACGCCTACATCCGCGTCCTCAACCAGGCCGGCGGCGCCGAGATCGCCCGCTACGACCTCTCCGAGGACGCCGCCACCGAGACCGCCATGGTCTTCGGCGAGCTGTACCGCAACGGCGCCGAGTGGAAGTTCCGCGCGGTCGGCCAGGGCTACGCCTCCGGCCTGACCGGCATCGCCCAGGACTTCGGCGTCAACGTCTGACGCCGGCCGCCCGGCGCGCCGGGTCCGGAAGTCCCCTCCCGGCCGTCCGGGGAGGGGGCTCCACCCCGGTGCCCAGCCGGCGGTGCGGCCCGGTGGCCGCGGACCCGGCCCGCCGCCCGCGGGGCTGCGGGCCGTCGGCTACCGGGCCGGCTTGCCGTCGCCGTGGAGCCACTCGTCCCACACGCCGGTCAGGTCGCGGCCGGTGCTCTTCTCCGCGTAGGCGGTGAACGCGGCGGTGTCGGCGTTGCCGTGCCGGTGGTCGGACGCCCAACCGCGCAGCAGGGCGAAGAACCGCTCGTCACCCACCTCCTGCCGGATCCGGTGCAGGACCATCGCGCCGCGGTAGTAGACCGGCGCCGCCGAGATCCGCTCCGGGCCGGGCGGATCGGCCGGCGGGAAGGCCCACCAGTCGGAGTCCGCGGCCGCGTCCACGTCCGTGTCGCCCTCCTCGAAGGCCTCGAACCGCTCCTCGGCGGTCGGCCCTCCGTGGTCCTCCGACCACAGCCACTCGGCGTAGGTGGCGAAACCCTCGTTCAGCCACATGTCCTTCCAGGACCGCGGCGACACCGAGTTGCCGAACCACTGGTGCGCCATCTCGTGCAGCACCAGGTCCACGTTGGGCGCGCCCGGGTACACGGGCCGGGTCTGCGTCTCCAGGGCGTAGCCGAGCGTCCCCTGCGCCTCGACGATCGCTCCGGCCGAGTCGAACGGGTAGGGGCCGAACCTTCGCACGCCCCATTCCACGATGTCGGGGAGCCGGCCCAGCGCCTCGGCGCTCGCTTCCGCCTCGCCGGGCACCACGGCGGTGTAGAGCGGGATGCCGGAGGGTGTGCTGCCGGTGGAGACGCGGTACTTGCCGATCGCCAGGGTGGCCAGGTAGCCGGCCATCGGCTCGGTGCCGCGCCAGCGGAAGACGGTCTCGCCGTCGCGTTCCGTGCGGGATTCCAACCGCCCGTTGGAGACGGCCTCGTAACCCTTGGGGACGGTGACGGAGACCTCGTACACCGCCTTGTCGGAGGGGTGGTGGTTGCCGGGGAACCAGGCCATGGAGCCGATCGGCTCGCCGACGGCGACGGCGCCGTCGGCGGTGGGGATCCAGCCCTCCTCGGACCCGTCGGGGTCCGTCACCGTCTTGGGCTTGCCCGAGTAGCGGACGACGGTACGGAAGACCTCGCCCTTCTCCAGGTCGTCGGCCGGGCGGACGGTGAGCTCGTTGCCGGTGCGGTTGAACCGGGCGGGCTCCCCCTCGACGGTCACGTCCTCGACGGTCAGCCCGGCCAGGTCGAGGTTGAAGGAACTGAGCCCCTGTCCGGCCCGGGCGGTGATCACGGCGGTGCCGTCCAGGTGCCCGGTGTCCGGCCGGTAGTCGAGGTCCAGGGCGTAACTCCGGACGTCGTAACCGCCGTTGCCGGCCTTGGGGAAGTACGGGTCGCGCAGCCCGGACGCACCGGGCCGCCCCTGCACCGTGCCGGCCGTGCACGCCGTGGTGAGGGCGAGCAGGGCGGCCGCGGTGGGGGCGGCGAACCGGAGGAACGGGTGTTGATCCACAACCCGATCCTAGGCGTTCCGCTCGGCGGCGGCTCAGCCGTTCAGGGCCTCGACGCCGGCCTTGGCGTACTTCTCGTCCAGGTCGCCGCTCGGGGCGCCCGCGACACCGATGCCGGCGACCGGGGCGCCGTTCACCTGCACCGGGGTGCCGCCGCCGAGGAAGAGGGTGCCGGGGATGTCCTTCAGGTTCGGGGCCTGGGCGAGGCGGCCGACCAGCACGGAGGTCGGGGCGTTCCAGGAGACGGCGGTGAAGGCCTTGCGCTCGGCGGACTCGTAGGACTGCGGGCCGGCGCCGTCGCCGCGCAGGGTGACGATGGTGTTGCCGTTGCGGTCGACGACGGCGACGGTGACGCGCTGGTTCTCCTTCTGCGCGGCGTGCAGGGCGGCCTGGGCGGCTCGGGTCGCGGCGTCCACCGTCAGGTGGGTGGAGGTGGTGAAGTTCTTGGCGGCGGCCTCGTCCTCCTTCTTCGCGACGGCGGCGGTGGGCGCGGCGCTGGCGCTCACGGCGCCGAAGGTTCCGGCGCCGAGGGCGACGGCGAGGGCGGCACCGGTGAGGACACGGGCACGGGTGTTCATACGGACGCTCCTTGGCGAGGGGGCCTGCCGGCCCCGGCTTGGGTGTGGCGGGCCCGTCGGCCCCGGCGGGCCGCTCCCGGCTCCTGCCGCACTCCGATCCTGGCCCCGGGGAGGGCGCCGGCCCGTCGGCGTACCGGCTCGGGCGGGGCCGCGTTCCGGATGACCCGGGGGTCGGCCGATCGGATGATGCGGAGCCCACCGGGACGGGTTTGGCTGGGGTCCGGACCGTCCCCCGAGCCGGGTCCGCCGCCCGTCCGGCGCGTCCCGGAGCCGCCGGTGGCGGGCCGGGCGCGGCAGGATGGACGTACGACCCCGCTGCAGGAGAGGACCGGCGTGACCCCAGCCCAGCCGCTGCACCCGCAGGAGCCGGGCCGGACCCGGGCGACGCCCCCGTCCGCCCGGGTGGTGGGCCGCGCTCCGTCCCAGGGCACCCGGATGCTGGCCGCGGTCATGCACACCGCCTTCTTCCTCCTGCTCGGCGCGTCCGTGGCCCGCTTCCTGCTCCGGCACCCCGGGGAGCCCCGGACGCCCTGGGTGATCGCCCTCAGCGTGGTCCTCGCCCTGCTGTACGTGCTCGGCCCGGCCATCGGCGCGGCCGCCGGCACCCGGCCCACCGTCCGCCGCCTCCTGTGGCTGGGGCTGGTGGTCGCCACATGGGTGGTGCTGGTGCTGCTGGCGCCCAGCTTCGCCTGGTGCGCCGTGCCGCTCTTCTACACGGCCCTGCGCACCCTGCCGCCGCGCGCCGCGATCACGCTGGTGGCCCTGCTCACCGCGCTGGTGGTGATCGCCCAGCTCAAGCTGGCGAGCGGCCCGTTCGACCCGAACCTGCTGCTCGCCCCGCCCGCCGTGGCCGCGCTCGCGACGGCCGTGTTCGTCCACATGGAGCGGCAGGCGGCAGACCAGCGGGCCCTGATCGACGACCTCATCCGCACCCGCCGCGAGCTGGCCGCGACGGAGCGCCGCGAGGGCACCCTCGCGGAGCGGCAGCGGCTGTCCATGGAAATCCATGACACCCTGGCCCAGCACCTGTCCAGCCAGCAGATGCTGCTGCAGGCCGCCGACCGCACCTGGGACGCCGACCCGGGCACCGCCCGGGCGCACGTCCGCACCGCCACCGGCATCGCCGCGCGCGGGCTCGCCGAGGCCCGCCGGCTGGTGCACGACCTGGCGCCGCCGGAGCTCGCGGACGGGGCGGCGCTGCCCGACGCTCTGCGCGCCCTGGACGCCGGCCCGGGCATCACCGTGCGCTTCCACCTCGAGGGCACCCCGGTGCCGCTGCCGGACCGCACCCAGTCCGCGCTGCTGCGGATCGCTCAGGGCGCGCTGGCGAACGTGCGGGAGCACTCCGGGGCCCGTGCCGCCGCGCTGACCCTGAGCTTCCTCGGCGACCAGGTGGTCCTGGACGTCGCCGACGACGGCCGCGGGTTCACCGGGACGCGGGCCGGCGGCGAGGACCGCGGGCACGGCCTGCCCGCCATCCGCGCCCGGGTGCGGCAGCTGGGCGGCACCCTCACCATCGAGTCCGCCCCCGGCGAGGGCACGGTCCTCTCCGCCGCACTGCCCCTGGAGCCCGCGCCATGACGACCACGATCCTGCTGTGCGACGACCACGTGGTGGTCCGCGCCGGCCTGCTCGCCCTGCTCGGCAGCGAGCCGGACATCGAGGTCCTCGGCGAGGCCGGCAGCGGCGAGGAGGCGGTGGCCCTGGCCGCCAAGCTGCGGCCGGACGTGGTGCTGATGGACCTCCAGCTCGGCGAGGGGATCGACGGGGTGGAGGCGACCCGCCGGATCACCGCGCTGCCGGGCCGGCCACCGCACGTGCTGGTCCTCACGACCTACGACACGGACGCGGACATCAACCGGGCGATCGGCGCGGGCGCCACGGGCTACCTGCTGAAGGCGGAACGCCCGGAGGAGCTCTTCGCGGCCATCCACGCGGCGGCCCGGGGCCGCACCACGCTCTCCCCGCCGGTGGCCAGCCGGGTGATGGCGCAGATGCGCGGGTCCCGCCCCACCCTGACGGAACGTGAGCTGGACATCCTCGGTCAGCTCGCGCACGGGCTGGGCAACCGGGAGATCGCCCGCGCGCTGTTCATCAGCGAGGCCACGGTCAAGACGCACCTGGGCCGGATCTACGACAAGCTCGGCGTCGACACCCGGGCGGGTGCGGTGGCCGTCGCGAAGGAGCAGCGCCTGCTGCCGTGAACGCCGGCCGCGCGTGACACCATCGGGTACGTGCTCGACATCGGCTACTCCCTCTCCCGGCGCTTCCCGGACCCCCCGCAGACCGACTACCGGTCGGCGGACGTCCGCACCCTGCGCCACGACCTGTTCTGCGGGGACGTCTACCTCGCGGACACCGAGCAGGACCGGGAGCTGTCCACAGCCTGGGGATGGGTGCCGGTGCTGGACTTCGCGTGGGCGCTGTGCGACATCGTCGAGGAGCTGGACCGCGACCCGCGCGGCAGCCGCTCCGCGGACCGCCGCTACGCCGAGCTCGACTTCACCGAGTCCAGCGACCGCATGCTGTTCGAGCGGCGCTTCGGCTGGGTGGACATCGAGGCGGACTGGATGCCGCCGGAGGAGCCGCCGCTTTCGTTCAGCCATGCGGTGCTGCGGCGGGAGGCGCGGGACTTCCTGCACGACCTGGTCGCGGACCTCACCGACATGCACGAGGGCCTGGCCGACAACCCCACGATCTGGACCCTCCAGTCCCGCTTCCCCCGCGTCCCGACGCGCTAGCTGTATAGACCCGCGGCGCCGCCCGCGGGGAGCCGGGCGGGGGCAGGAAGCCCGGGCGGCGCGCCGTGGAGGCGGGGCGGGGTGGCGCGGCCGCCGTCGGGGTCAGGCGCGGCGCAGCAGGAGGCGTTCCGCCGCGGCCGCCTGCTCCGCGTCGAGTTCCGTCCCGCCGTCCTCCACGTCCCACAGCACGTTCTGCAGCACCCGCCCCAGCGTCCACCCCCGCGCCCGCTCCCGGTCCAGCCCCAGCACCTCCGTCATCAGGTCGAACCGCCACACCACGTCGTCCGCGTCGAACCGGTTGCCCAGGGCCGGCCACAGGTCGAACCCCGGGTCACCGGCCAGCGGCTTCGGGTCGATCGCCAGCCACGGCTCACGGCGCGCCCCCAGCACGTTGTCCACGTGCAGGTCCCAGTGCAGCAGCCGGTCCCCCGGCTCGCCCGCCACCTCCCGCAGCGCCGCCGCGCAGTCCCGCAGCAGCCCCCGCTCCCGTTCGTCCGTCAGCCGTCCCGCCGCCTCCGGTACGCCGGCCAGCATGCCCGCCGCGACGTCCCCGAGCGACCGTACGCCCGCCGGCGCGGGCACCGCCGTCAGCCGGGCCAGCAGCTCCGCGATCACCCGCACCGCGCGCCGCGGTTCGGCCGCGCCGACCGCCGACAGGTGCCGGCCCTCGTCCAGCCGTTCCAGCAGCAGCGTTCCGGTGGGCCCGTCGTGCTCCAGCAGCCGTACCGCGCCCCGGCCGTCCCACGCCCGCAGCGCGGCGGGTTCCCCGGCGCTCTCCTCGTCCACCAGCTGCAGCTTGAGCGCGGCGGGGGTACCGTCCGCCCGGTCCACCGGCAGCACCAGCGCGGTGACGCCGTGCATCGCCGGCCCGGTCCGGCGCAGCTCCCACCGCTGGAGGAACTCCGCCGCCCGCCCCGGCAGCGCCCTGACGAAGGCCCGCCCGGCCTCCCCGTTGAACCGCAGTTGCGTCTCGACCAGCCCGTCCGGAACCTCGATCATGCAACGACGCTAGCCGGTTCCCCCCGCTCCGGAGAGCCCCCCGCACCGGGACCGGGCCCCGACCCCTGGACACCCGTACGAAGCGCGGTGTAGCAACTCCCCCATGACCAGCGAGACGATCAACGGCGGCATCTCCTTCTGGTACGCGACGGACGGCATCCCGTCCCCGCGCGCACCGCTCACCGGCGACGCCACCGCGGACATCGCCATCGTCGGAGGCGGCTACACCGGCCTGTGGACCGCCTACTACCTCAAGCGGGCCGACCCCTCCCTCCGCGTCACCGTCCTGGAGCAGAGGTTCTGCGGCTACGGCGCCTCCGGCCGCAACGGCGGCTGGCTCTACAACGGCATCGCCGGCCGCGACCGCTACGCCGCCCTGCACGGCCGCGAGGCCGCCCAGCGCCTCCAGCGCGCCATGAACGAGACCGTCACCGAGGTCATCGAGACGGCCGCGAAGGAGTCCATGGACGCCGACGTCCACCGCGGCGGAGTCCTCGAAGTCGCCCGGACCCCCGCCCAGCTCACCCGGCTCAAGGCCTTCCACGAGGCCGAGGCCGCCTTCGGCGAGACCGACCGGGTCCTGCTCGGCGCCACCGACACCCGCGCCCGGATCGACATCGCCGGCGCGGTGGGCTCCTCCTGGACCCCGCACGGCGCCCGCATCCACCCCGCCAAGCTGGTCAAGGCCCTCGCGGACACCTGCGAACGGCTCGGCGTCACCATCCACGAGGCCACCCCCGTCACCGGGATCGCCCCCCGGCGGGCCATCA
The DNA here is from genome assembly GCF_042900645.1 of Streptomyces sp. NPDC012888. Classification (NCBI taxonomy): domain Bacteria; kingdom Bacillati; phylum Actinomycetota; class Actinomycetes; order Kitasatosporales; family Streptomycetaceae; genus Streptomyces; species Streptomyces sp. NPDC012888. The sequence continues at coordinate 133,442 of NZ_JBIBBM010000015.1, forward strand.
CCCCCTACGGCACGGTCCGCGCCCCGTACGTACTGCGCTGCACCGAAGGGTTCACCGCTGCCCTCAAGGGACACCGGCGCACCTGGCTCCCCATGAACTCGTCCATGATCGTGACGGCCCCGCTGCCCCCCGCGACCTGGGAGCGGATCGGCTGGGAGGACCGCGCCACCCTCGGCGACACGGCCCACGCCTACATGTACGCGCAGCGCACCGCCGACGACCGCATCGCCCTCGGCGGCCGTGGCGTCCCGTACCGCTTCGGCTCCCGCACCGACCACGACGGCCGCACCCAGCCCGCCACCATCGCGGCGCTCACCCGCGTCCTCACCGACTTCTTCCCCCAGCTCACCGGCGTCCCCGTCACCCACGCCTGGTCGGGCGTGCTCGGTGTGCCGCGCGACTGGTGCGCCACCGTCGCCCTGGACCGGTCCACCGGCCTCGGCTGGGCCGGCGGCTACGTCGGCTCCGGTGTCGCCACCGCCAACCTGGCCGCCCGCACCCTGCGCGACCTGGTCCGGCTGGACTCCGGCCGGTCCGGCCCCACCGGCCTGACCGCCCTGCCCTGGGTCGGCCACCGGGTACGCCGCTGGGAACCCGAGCCGTTCCGCTGGCTGGGCGTGCACGCCCTGTACGCCGCCTACCGCGAGGCCGACCGCCGGGAGGCCGCCTCCCACACCCCCGGCACCGCGGCCCTGGCCCGTCTCGCGGACCGGGTCTCCGGCCGCCACTGACACGCCGCCGCCGGCCGGAGCACGGGCGGGCCGCTCACGTGCGGGCGAAGCTCTCCAGGTGGCGCCCGGCCCACTCCCGGAACGACCCGGCCGGCCGGCCCAGCACCCGTCCGACGTCGGGCAGCACCCGCGCCGACACGCCGTCACCGCGCCGCCCGGCCATCTCCAGCAGCGCCTGCGCGACCGGCTCCGGGAGCTTGCGCCGCCAGCCGGCCAGGGCCTGCGGGGGCGTCAGTTCCTCCACGCGCAACGGCCGGCCCAGCAGCTCGGCCAGGACCGCCACCTGGTCCCTCGGCGACACCGCCGCCGGACCGGTCAGCCCGTACGCCCGCCCCGCGTGCGCGTCGGGGTCGCGCAGTGCCGCGACCGCGACCGCCGCCGCGTCCGCCGGGTCCACGCAGGCCGTCGGCGCGTCCGCGCCCAGGACCCGTACGACGCCCTCCGCCCGGATCCCGCCCGCCCAGGCCAGGGCGTTCGACATGGGCGAGCGCAGCCGGAGCACCGTCCACGACAGCCCGGACTCCCGCAGCCGCCGTTCGCCGTCCCGGTTCCACCGGGCCACCAGGTCGTCGGCGCCCGGGTCCGTCACGCCCAGCCAGGACAGCCGGACCACGTGCCGCACCCCGGCCGCCCGGGCCGCCTCCAGCAGGTTCTCGTCGTCCTGCGGCCGCAGCGGGTCGTTGGTGACCGCGAACAGCGCCCCGGCCCCCGCGAACGCCGCCCGCAGCGACTCCGGCTCGCGGTAGTCCCCGCGCACGACGTGGCCCGGCAGGCCGAGGGCGGCCGCCTTCCCGGGATCCCGTACGAGCAGCCGTGCCTCCCCGCCGAGCAGCCGGGCCACGTACCGGCCGACCGCGCCGGTCGCCCCGGTCACCACCACCTCCGGGCCGGTCCCGCCCGCCGAGCGGCTCACCGGCAGCCCCGCTCCGGTCCGAACTGCAGGTTCTCGATGGCCTTCGGCGGCGCCAGCGCGGGCAGCACCAGGCGCCACATCTCCTCCATCCGGTCCGGCAGGTCCGCCCGGCCGGTCTCCATGTGGGAGTGCATCTGCGCCCCCGTGCAGGCGTTCACGATCAGCCGCGCCAGCGCCTCCACATTGGCCGATTTACGCAGCTCGCGCCGCTTCACCGCCACGCGGAAGTCCTGCACCAGCACCTCGGTCCACTGCCGGTGCGAGTTCTCCTCCCGGTCGATGAACCAGTCCTGTTCCATCACCAGCCGCGCCCCCGCGAACAGCACCGCGTTGGTGCGCAGCTGGTAGGCCCACGTCAGCGTGAGGTCCACGGCGTGCTGGAGGCCCTCGGACGGGAGGGGCGGGCTGACCGCGTCGGGCTGCGTCCGCACGATCTCCCGGGCCAGCGCCTCCTTGGACGGGAAGTGGAAGTACATCGCCCCGAGCGTCAGTCCCGCGCGCTCCGCGATACGCGTCACGCTGGCCCCGGCGAAACCCTTCTCACCGAAGACCTCCGCGCCCGCCTGGATGAGCGCCGCCCTCGTCCGCAAGGCCCGGTCCTGCTTGACGCTCCGCTGCACCATCCGGCCCCACACTTTCTCTGCTGATTCGACACGATAGAACTACTGGTTGTGTTCCGGGTCCCGACCGGGATCGATGGTGAGGGAAACCACGAGGGGAGCCCCGACGTCATGACCACCCGTCTCAACACGGCCGATGCCAAGCAGTATGTCGGCAAGCGAAGGCTGCGAGAGGCGCTCGTGGTCGGCTGGGAGCCCGTCGACGACAGCACGCAGACCGTCGGTGTCGAGTGGCCGGCACACCACGAGTTCTACACTCCCACCCCCTGGAGCCACAGTCCGCTCCTGGTGGCCGAAAGCCTGCGCCAGGCCCTCACCCTGATATGCCACATGGCGTACGGGGTTCCGACCGACCACCGGATCAGCTGGGAACGCATGCGGCTTGACGTGAATCCGGCCGCTCTGCGCACCACGGGCACCCCGGCCCGGGCCGAACTGCGCGTCACCCACTCCTCCGTGGCCCGCCGCCCGCGCGGGACCGGCCACTTCACCGGGCACGTCGAGGCCACCGTCGACGGGATCCCCGCCGGCTCCGGCCGGCTCTCCTACGTGACCCTGCCCGGCTCCATATACGACCGGCTCCGCGGCCCCCGGGCCGATGCGGCGCGGGCCTTCGCGGCGGCCCCGGCCCCGGCCGAGCCGGTCCCGCCGGCCCGGGTGGACCGTACCGACCCCCGGGACGTCACCGTCTCCCCGACCGACGCCCCGGACGTCTTCGAGCTGCGCGTGGACACCAGCCACCCGGTCCTCTTCGACCACCCGCACGACCACGTCCCCGGCATGGTCCTGCTCGAAGCCGCGGTCCAGGCCGCCCGCGCGAGCGCTCCGGGCCCGCTCGCCATCACCGGCTTCGACACCGCCTTCGAGCGCTACGTCGAGTTCGACGAGCCCTGCCGGCTCACCGTCGCGCCGGCGCCCCGGGGCCTGGAGGTCACGGGCCACCAGTCGTTCCGGCGGGTCTTCACCGCGTTGCTCACCACTGCCTGAACCGGGCCGGAGAAAAACATGGAGAGGCCCCGGAACCCGTCAGGTCCGGGGCCTCTCCCGCGGAGCCCCCTGTCGGGTTCGAACCGACGACCCCCGCTTTACAAGAGCGGTGCTCTGGCCAGCTGAGCTAAGGAGGCGTAGCCGTCCTCACTCTACACAGACGCCGTTTGCCCGAGCCATCGCGTTCCGGCCGCCCTGCGGGCACGCCAGACACGGCCCCCGGCGGCGGAAATCACGCCGGGACGGGTGCTGACAGATCGGGCGGCTGCGGGTAGCGTCGACCGAAGTTCCACTTCGGTGCACTAGACCAACCCACTCCTTTACTCGGATCGTCCGGCACGTTCCTGCCGGTGAAGGGACGCATCACCATGGCTTCCGTCACGTTCGACAAGGCGACCCGCCTCTACCCGGGCGGCGAAAAGCCCGCCGTCGACCAGCTCGACCTGGAGATCCAGGACGGCGAGTTCCTCGTCCTCGTCGGCCCCTCCGGCTGCGGCAAGTCCACCTCGCTGCGCATGCTCGCCGGTCTGGAGGACGTCAACGGCGGCGCCATCCGGATCGGCGACCGCGACGTCACCCACCTGCCGCCCAAGGACCGGGACATCGCGATGGTGTTCCAGAACTACGCGCTGTACCCCCACATGACCGTCGCCGACAACATGGGCTTCGCCCTGAAGATCGCCGGTGTGGACAAGGCCACCATCCGCCAGAAGGTGGAGGAGGCCGCGAAGATGCTGGACCTCACCCAGTACCTGGACCGCAAGCCGAAGGCCCTCTCCGGCGGCCAGCGCCAGCGCGTGGCCATGGGCCGCGCCATCGTCCGCAAGCCGCAGGTCTTCCTCATGGACGAGCCGCTGTCCAACCTCGACGCCAAGCTCCGCGTGTCCACCCGCACCCAGATCGCCGCGCTCCAGCGCGACCTGGCGATCACCACCGTCTACGTCACCCACGACCAGGTCGAGGCCATGACGATGGGCGACCGGGTCGCCGTCCTCAAGGACGGCCTGCTCCAGCAGGTCGACACCCCGCGCAACATGTACGACCGCCCCGCCAACCTGTTCGTCGCCGGGTTCATCGGCTCCCCCGCCATGAACCTCGTCGAGGTCCCGATCACGGACGGCGGCGTCAAGTTCGGCGACAGCGTGGTCCCCGTCTCCCGCGAGGCCCTGTCGGCCGCCGCCGACGCCGGCGACCGCACCGTGACCGTCGGCATCCGCCCCGAGCACTTCGACATCTCCGAGCAGGGCGGTCTGCCCGTCACCGTCAACGTCGTCGAGGAGCTGGGCGCCGACGGCTACGTCTACGGCAGCGCCCAGGTCGGCGGCGCCTCCCAGGACCTCGTGGTCCGCGTGCACGGCCGGCAGGTCCCGGAGAAGGGCTCCACCCTCCACGTGGTGCCGCGGGCCGGCGAGACCCACGTCTTCTCCACCTCCTCCGGGGAGCGCCTCTCCGACTGACCGGCCTAGTCCCGGTGGCACGCCCCCACGCCGCACCGTCAGCGTGGGGGCATGCTCGGTCCTGCGGCCGTCGCCGCGTCGTACGTCGTGCTCCAGCTGGTCCTCGTGCTGCCCGGCAGCGGCCTCGGCTGGGACGAGACGGTGTACCTCAGCCAGGTCAGCCCGTACGGGCCCGCCGCGTTCTTCAGCGCGCCCCGCGCCCGCGGCGTCAGCTTCCTCGCGGCCCCCGCCGCGCTGCTCAGCCCCGACCCGGCGGACCCGCTGCTGCTGCGGGTCTTCCTCGCCGTGGCCTCCGGGGTCGCCCTGTTCGCCGCGTTCGCCGTCTGGCGGCCGCTGCTGCCGGCCCGCGTGGTGACCCTGGCCGCCGCGCTGTTCACCGGCCTGTGGGTGACGGTGTACTACGGGCCGCAGGTCATGCCCAACCTGTGGGTGGCGTACGGCGCGCTGATCGCGGTGGGGTGCTTCCTGCGCGCCGCGACCACGCCCGGCCGCCCCGCACGGGGAGCGCTCGCCGGCACCGCGGCCGGGGTGTGCCTGGTCGGCCTGATGCGGCCCCCCGACGCGGTGTGGCTGGTGGCGGTGCTGGCCGGCGCGGCCCTGCTGGTGCGGCGCTGGCGGCGACCGGTGCTGCTGCTCGCCCTGGCCGCGGGAGCGGCCGTCGGCGTGGCCGAGTGGGTGGTCGAGGCCCAACTCCGGTACGGGGGGACGGTCGCACGGCTGCGCCGGGCCAGCGAGATCCAGGGCGACCTCGGCTGGCACCCCGCGGTGACCGCCCACCTGCGCGCCCTGGAGGGGCGGACCCTGTGCCGCCCCTGCGACGTGGCGTGGCGGCGGCCGGTGACCGGCCTGTGGTGGCTGCTCGGCACGGCGGCGGTGGCCGCCGGGCTGTGGACCGCCCGGCCCACCGCCGGGCCCACCGCCCGCGGCCTCCGCTCCCCCGCCGCCGCGGACCGCCCGGCCGCGCTGCCGCTGGCCGCGGCCGCCGGTGCCGCGCTGGGCCTGCCGTACCTGCTCCTGGTCGGGTACGCGGCGCCCCGCTTCCTGCTCCCCGCGTACGCCCTGCTCGCGCTGCCCGCCGCGGCCGGTGTGCTGGCGCTGCTGTCCCGGGGCCGGGTGCTCGCCGGAACGGTCCTGGTGGCGCTGGCCGGGCACCTGGCGGTGCAGTACGCCGTCCTCGACGCGGTGTCGGACCGCGGCCGGGCCAACGCGGCGGCCTTCGGGCGGGTGGCCGCGGAGCTGCGCGGCCAGGGCCTGCGACCGCCCTGCGTGGTCAGCGGCTACGAAGCGGTGCGGGTGGCGTTCCGGCTGGGCTGCTCCTCCCGGCAGGTCGGCGGCCACGACGGCAGCATCACCGCGGCCGGGCTGCGGACCACCGCCCGCGACCGGCCGGTGGCACTGCTGCTCCGCGACGGCGGGCCGGTCCCGGAGTACGCGCGGGACTGGCGGCGGCTGCCCCTGACCAGGCTGCCGGGCATCGCGGCGTACGAGGCGCGCCTGGCACCCCTGCCGAGTGCGGGCCGGACGGTTGAAGCACGGGGGGACAGGTCGGCGAACTCCCCGGCGAACCGGGTGGTTTCGAGCGGCGTACGTCAACACGCCTTTCGAAAGGGCCCCTCGAACCGTCCCCCGAGAGGGTGACTAAATGTCGCCAAATCTTCACCGAGCGCTACTCTCGCCCTCGTGACCCACACTGCCCGCCGTATCGGCCGTTCCCTCGCCCTGGTCCTGCCCGTCGTCCTGGTCCTGTCCGGGACGCTCGCGGTCACCATGGTCCCCTGGGCGGACAACTCCCCGTCCCAGATCCTGACCGCCTCCGCCGAGGACGTCTCCGTCCAGGCGAAGCCGCGCACCGCGCAGGACCTGCTGCGCGAGAAGCTGCTGAACGAGCTGCAGCGCGGTCAGACCCCCGACGTGGTCCTCACCAACCTCCAGAAGGAGGTGGACCGCCACCCGTCGCTGGCCGACCACTGCATGGGCATCGCCCGGGCCATCGGCCGCGCCGCGAAGGTCGCCTACGGGCCGACGAAGGCGCACTCCTACTCCCGCCCGGTCTGCGACACCTCGTACGCCGCGGGCGTGGCCTCCGTCGACTAGTCACGGCACCCGGTCGGCCGGCCCCCGAGCCCCGGCCGACCGCACCGCCGGACCAGCCGGACCAGCCGTACCCGCCGGACGACGCGCTGACGCCGGCGCCGCCGGACGCGCCGACGCCGGCGGGTCCGGCCGCATACTTCCGCCATGACGGAACCCCCCGACGCCGCGCACCCCGCAGCCGCGCACCCCACCGCCCCCACCCAGGCCGTCGTCCTGGCCGGCGGACAGGGTTCGCGGCTGCGTCCGTACACGGACGACCGCCCCAAGCCGATGGTCGAGATCCCCGGCACCGGCACGCCGATCATCGGGCACCAGCTGGCCTGGCTGGCCGCCGAGGGGGTCACCGACGCGGTGGTCTCCTGCGGCCACCTCGCCGGCGTGCTCCAGGACTGGCTCCGCACCACCGAACTGCCGCTGCGCGTGCGGACGGTGGTGGAGGAGGAACCCCTCGGCCGCGGCGGCGGACTGAAGTTCGCGGCGGCGCGCCTGCCCCACCCCGACCGGTCCTGGTACGCCACCAACGGCGACGTCTGGACCCGCTTCCCGCTGCGCGAGATGGCCGCCTTCCACACCGAGCGGGCCGCGACGGCCACCCTGGCGCTGGCCCGCCCCCGCATCCCCTGGGGCGTGGTGGAGACCAACGGCTTCGGCCAGGTCCTGGACTTCATCGAGGCCCCGCCCTCGCCCTACCTCGTCAACGCCGGCGTGTACGTGTTCTCCGCCGGATTCGCCTCCCTGCTGCCGGACTCGGGCGACCACGAGCGGACCACGTTCCCGCACCTGGCGCGGGAACGGCGCCTGGCCGGCTACCCGATCCCGCAGGGGGCCTACTGGCGGGCCATCGACACGGCGAAGGACCTCACCGAGGCAGCACGTGAACTCGCCGCGCAGAGGGCCCCCTGAGGCCGTTCCCGGGGCGCGTGGACGAACGAGGAGGGCCCGGCGCGCGGTTCGCGCGCCGGGCCCTCCTGCGGTTCCTGGGGACGGTTCCGGTTCAGCCGCCGATCAGGCCGCCCACCAGACCCGGCCGGCGGGTCGGGGTCTCACTGCCGCCGCTGTCCGTGCTGGACGCGGGCGGCTTCTGCGGGGCGCTCTGCCGGGGGGTCTGGCTGCGCGGGGCGGTCTGGCCCGTGCCCCGGGTGGCGGTCGGCGACTCCGAACCGCTGCCGCTGGTACCGGCGGTGGCCTTGGAGGTGGCCGTACCGGTCCTGGAACGCGGGGACTTGGCGGGGGTCGAAGGCTTGGCGCTGGGGGTGGCCTGCTTGGGCGCCTTCGGGACCGGCCGCTGCTCGGTACGGGCGGCCGGCTCCTTCGGGAGCGGCGAACCGGGCAGGTAGTTGCTGGGCGCCTCGCCCGGACCGGGCACGGTGACCACGGTGCTGGAGCGCACCGCCCCACCGAGCAGCGAACCGATCAGCAGGGTCAGGCCGACGACCACGGTGGCCATCAGCGCGCCGCGGCGCAGCACCCGGCGGCGCAGCCGCCAGACCTCGGAGCGCGGGCCGAGGGTCCGCCACGCCTCGCCGGTGAGGCGGGCGTCGAGGGAGTACACCGGGGCGCCCGCGATGACCAGCGGGCTCCAGGCGGCCAGGTAGATGATGTCCGGGGCGTCGTAGGCCGGGACGGTCTTCCAGCTGACCGTCATCAGCAGGGCGGCGGAGAGCAGCGCGCCCAGGCAGGCGGCGAACCGCTGCCACAGCCCGAAGACGGTCAGGACGCCGACGATGACCTGGAGGAAGGCGACGGTCAGGCCGGCGCCGACCGGGTGCTGGAGGGCGAAGTCCCGCAGCGGTTCCGCCAGCGCCCAGGGGTGCAGGGTGTGCAGCCAGGTCACCATGGAGCCGCGCTCGCCGCCGTCGAAGTAGACGGGGTCGCAGAGCTTGCCCATGCCGGCGTAGATGGAGATGAAGCCGAGGAAGACGCGCAGCGGGAGCAGCACGACGCCCAGGTTCATCCGGCGGTCGGGGTAGTACGAGGCCTGGCCCGGCCGCGGTTCGGCGGGGGTCCGCCTGATCTCCGCGACGGGCTCCGCGTCCCGGCCGTACGGCGGGCGGTGGCCCGGGTCGCGCGGCAGGTCCGGGACGGGGGCCAGCGGCCTGGTGGCGTCGTGGTCGTAGCTGCGCTGGCCCACCACGGTCGGGGTGGGCAGGGTGTCCCCGGCGAGGTCGTGGGCGAGGTCGACCCGGGGGATGACCTGGGTCGCCCCGCCGTCGAACTCGTCGTGGCCGCGGCCGGATTCCCGTACGGCCTGGAGCAGGCCGCCGGTGGCCGCGGCGGCGTCGCCGCCCGGCCCGGCCTTGCCGCTCCACACGACGGGGGCGCGGCGCGGCCGCCGGGTCGCGCCGGCGGCCGCGACGGCACCGCTGAGCGCGGGCACGCGGGCGGGGGCGCCCGGTGCTCCGCCGGGCCTGGGACGCGCGCTCGGGCTCGGTGCGAGCCGCACACGGAAGCTGGCGTGGTTGACGATGACCTGTGCGGGGTCGCACGGCACCTTGACCATGCTCAGCGCGGGCTGGTCGTCGAACCTGGGCGTTCTTGTGTCCACACTCATCTAACCGAGTGATCAATGTTTAGGACACTGCCTTGACAGCACGAAGCTGTCCGAGGCCCGTCAAGGCATCATTTCCGGCCGGGCCGCGCCCCCGCACACTGCGCCGCCCGGCCCAACCCCGCCCTCCGCCGTCCCGGCGATCCTGCGGGGCGGGCCCGGGGGCCCGCCGGGGCCTCAGGCGCGGCGGCGGGCGGCCTCGTACAGGACCACGCCGGCCGCGACACCGGCGTTCAGCGACTCGGCGCCGCCCGGCATCGGGATGCGGACCAGGAAGTCGCAGGTCTCTCCCACCAGGCGGCCCAGGCCCTTGCCCTCGGAGCCGACCACGATGACGACCGGCCCGCCGAGCGCCTCCAGGTCCTGCACCTCGTGCTCGCCCTCGGCAGCGAGACCGACGACGGTGATGCCGGCCTTCTTGTACTCCTGGAGGGCGCGGGTGAGGTTGGTGACGCGGGCGACCGGCGTGCGCGCCGCGGTGCCCGCGGAGGTCTTCCACGCGCCCGCGGTCATGCCGGCCGCGCGCCGCTCGGGGATGACCACGCCGTGGCCGCCGAACGCGGAGACCGACCGGACGATCGCACCGAGGTTGCGCGGGTCGGTGACCCCGTCGAGCGCCACGATCAGCGGGTCCTGGCCCTCGTCGTACGCCTCGGCGGTGAGGTCCTCCGGGTGCGCGTACTCGTACGGCGGGACCTGGAGGACGAGGCCCTGGTGGTTGAGCCCGTTCGTCATCCGGTCGAGCTCGGGCCGCGGGGCCTCCATCAGGTTGATGTTGCCGCGCTCGGCCGCGAGCTGGAGCGCCTCGCGGACGCGCTCGTCGTTGTCGATGAACTGCTGGACGTAGAGCGTGGTGGCGGGCACGCCGTCGCGCAGCGCCTCGAAGACCGGATTGCGGCCGACGACCATCTCGCTGGTGCCCTTGGGGCCGCCGCGGCGCGGCGCGGGGCGGCGCCGCTCGGCGTGCCGGGCCTTGGCGTTGGCGAGGCGGTTCTTGACGTGACCCTTGCGGGCGGACGCGGGGGGCGTGGGGCCCTTGCCCTCCAGGCCCTTGCGACGCTGGCCACCGCTGCCCACCGTCGCGCCCTTCTTGTTGGACGTGCGGCGGTTCCTGCGCTGGCTGTTCCCGGCCATGACTACCTGTCTCTGCTGCTGTGAATACGTACGTACGTAGGACCAGTGTGCCGCCCGCGGACCGCGGGCGGCACATCCTGCTGCTCCCGGAGGGCTCCCTAGCGGGGGCCGAGCGTCCAGCGGGGGCCGGTCGGACCGTCCTCGATGACCAGTCCGGACTGGGTGAGCCGGTCGCGGATGGCGTCGGCGGTGGCCCAGTCCTTGCGGGCGCGGGCGGACTCCCGCTGCTCCAGGACCAGGCGCACCAGGCTGTCCACGGCGTCGTGCAGGTCCTGGCCGCGGTCGGACTCTCCGGCCCAGTGCGGGTCGAGGGGGTCCAGGCCGAGGACGCCGAGCATGGCGCGCACCTCGGCGAGCCGTGCGATCGCCGCGTCCTTGTCGTCGGCGGCCAGGGCGCTGTTGCCCTGCCGGACGGTGGTGTGGACGACGGCGAGCGCCTGCGGGACGCCCAGGTCGTCGTCCATGGCCTCGGCGAAGGCCGGCGGGACCTCGGCGGCGGGTTCGACGGTCTTGCCGGCCATCTCGGTGACCCGCTGGACGAAGCCCTCGATGCGGGAGAACGCGGCGTCCGCCTCGCGGAGGGCCTCCTCGCTGTACTCGATCATCGAACGGTAGTGCGGGGTGCCGAGGTAGTAGCGCAGGACGACGGGGCGCCAGGCCTTCACCATCTCGGAGACCAGCACCGAGTTGCCGAGGGACTTGGACATCTTCTCGCCGGACATGGTGACCCAGGCGTTGTGCACCCAGTAGGAGGCGAAGTCGTCGCCGAAGGCCTTGGCCTGGGCGATCTCGTTCTCGTGGTGCGGAAAGATGAGGTCCAGGCCGCCGCCGTGGATGTCGAAGGCGCTGCCGAGGTACTTGTGCGCCATGGCGGAGCACTCCAGGTGCCAGCCGGGGCGGCCGCGGCCCCACGGCGTCTCCCAGTCGGGCTCGCCGGGCTTGGAGGCCTTCCACATGGCGAAGTCGCGGGAGTCGCGCTTGCCGGTGATGCCTTCCTCGGTGGGCTGCTGGAGGTTGTCGAGCTCCTGGTTGGACAGCTTGAGGTAGTCCGGGTAGGAGCGGACGTCGAAGTAGACGCTGCCGTCGGCCTCGTAGGCGTGGCCGCGCTCGATCAGGCCGCGCATCATCTCGACCATCTCGGTGACGTGGCCGGTGGCGCGGGGCTCGTAGGTGGGCGGCAGGCAACCGAGGGCGGTGTAGCCGTCGTTGAACGCGCGCTCGTTCTCGTAGCCGATGGACCACCAGGGGCGGCCCTGTTCGCCACCCTTGCGGATGATCTTGTCGTCGATGTCCGTGACGTTGCGGACGAACGTGACGTCGTAGCCGCGGTATTCGAACCAGCGGCGCATGATGTCGAAGTTCAGGCCGGAACGGATGTGCCCGATGTGCGGGGCGGCCTGGACGGTGGCGCCGCAGAGGTAGATCGAGACACAGCCCGGCACGAGCGGGGTGAAATCGCGGATCTGCCGGGCGCTGGTGTCGTACAGGCGAATGGTCACGGCATCAAGGGTAGTGCGCCGAAGCCAGTGCCCCGCGACCGCCGGCCGCCGCGGGGCGCTGCGTCACGCGGCCGGCGGCGGGCGTCAGGCGGGACGGACGCGGTGGACCAGGGCGGTGGCGATGGCGGCCAGGCCTTCGGCGCGGCCGGTCAGGCCGAGACCGTCGGTGGTGGTGCCGGAGACGGACACCGGGGCCCCGGCGGCCGCGCTCAGCGCCTTCTGGGCTTCGTCGCGCCGCTTGCCGATCTTCGGGCGTACGCCGATGACCTGCACGGACACGTTGCCGATCTCGAAACCGGCGGCGCGCACGATCCGGGCGGCCTCGGCGAGCAGGGTCACGCCGGAGGCGCCGGACCATTCGGGGCGGGAGGTGCCGAAGTGGGCGCCGAGGTCGCCGACACCGGCCGCGGAGAACAGGGCGTCACAGGCGGCGTGGGCGGCGACGTCCCCGTCGGAGTGCCCGGCCAGCCCGTACTCCTCCCCTTCCCAGAGCAGGCCGGCGCACCACAGTTCGCGGCCCTTCTCGAAGGCGTGCACGTCGGTGCCGATGCCGACCAGCGGAAGCACGGGTCCGGCGGGGGCTTCGGGACTAGTAGGCATCGGTGGCCCTCCTGCGGGCGAGTACGGCCTCGGCGAGGACGAGGTCGAGCGGACGGGTGACCTTGAAGGCCTCTTCGTGGCCGGGGACGACCACGACGGTCACGCCGAGCTTTTCCACCATTCCGGCGTCGTCGGTGGCACCCTCGCCGTTGACGGCGATGGTCTCGTGGGCCCGGACCAGGGTCTTCCGGTCGAAGCCCTGCGGGGTCTGCACGGCGCGCAGCCGGGACCGCTCGGGAGTGCCGAGGACGGCTTCGGGCTCGCCGGGGCGGCCGGCCGGTTCGACCTCCTTGACGGTGTCGGCCAGCGGCAGGGCGGGTACCACGGCGGGCGCGCCGTCGCGGACGGCCTCGACGACGGCGTCGACGGTGTCCACCGGGACCAGCGGGCGGGCGGCGTCGTGGATGAGGACGGCGGTGACGTCCTCCGGCAGGGCGTCCAGGCCGGCCCGGACGGACTCCTGCCGGGTCTCGCCGCCGGGGACGACGAGGAGGTCGGTGCGTTCCGGCAGGGAGACCTCGTCCAGCAGGTTGCGGACCTCGGCGGCCCCGTCGGGCGGGGCGACGACGACCACCAGCGAGACGGCCCGTGACCGGGCCATGGCGCGGACGGCGTGGATCAGCATGGGGATGCCGCCCAGCGCGCGCAGGGCCTTGGGGGCGCCGGGGCCGAGCCGGACACCACGGCCGGCGGCCGGGATCACCGCGGCGGTGCGGTGGGGGCGCGGGGGGCCCGCCGGGCCCTCGTGGCGCGTTTCGTCGTACATCGGGTAGCTCCGCTAGCTCCGGGCAGGGACATGGACGGGCGGCCAGGTTTGTGCCTTCGGCCGACTTGGGTATGGCCTTGGGGGTACCCCCGGCGGTAGGCGGGGGTGTGCCGGGTGCGATGCCCTCGCCCCTTCCGTGACGGACCCGGCGCACCGCGGCCGGCGTGCGCGACGGGGGCTTGTCAGGGCGTACGCGTACGGGTCAGGGAGTACGCGTACGGGCGCGGGTACAGACATGCCGCAGCGCCCGGCAACAGGCCCCCCGCAAAACGGGAGGCGCAGTCAACGGGCACCGCGGCACACTGTGTGGAACGGTCCGTGTTCGCGTCAGGACGCGAGGACCTCGTCGAGGAGGGCCTCGGCCTTGTCCTCGTTGGTGTTCTCCGCGAGCGCGAGCTCGCTCACCAGGATCTGACGCGCCTTGGCGAGCATGCGCTTCTCGCCCGCGGACAGACCGCGCTCGCGCTCACGACGCCAGAGGTCGCGCACCACTTCGGCGACCTTGATGACGTCGCCAGAAGCGAGCTTCTCCAGGTTCGCCTTGTAGCGACGGGACCAGTTCGTGGGCTCCTCGGCGTACGGTGCACGCAGCACCTCGAAGACCCGGTCCAGACCGTCCTGGCCGACTACATCGCGAACGCCGACGAACTCCGCATTGTCCGCAGGCACACGAACCGTCAGGTCGCCCTGGGCGACCTTGAGCACCAAGTAGGTCTTGTCCACGCCTTTGATCTGGCGAGTTTCGATGGCCTCGATCAGCGCGGCCCCGTGATGGGGATAGACCACGGTGTCGCCAACCTTGAACGTCATGTGACAGGTACCCCTTCCGTGGCTATCCAGGGTAACACGAGAACGGACCGTTATGAATGGCGTTTTCGCAGGTCAGGGCCTATCTCGGGGCTTGACAACAGCGGCGGCGACATGCTCCGGGGGTGTCGCGGAAGGGGGTATTCGCAGGTGGGGGGCCCTGTCGGGGCGCACAGAAACGACCACGTTACACCTGGCGGGCGAGCCGGAGGCTGTGATGTACGTCCCGTTTTGCCTGGTTCCGAGCAGCCAAACGGAAGTACTCCGTTCGACTGGCGGACACCCGCACGGACGGGTTCCGAGCCAATCCCGAATTGATCACCGGTGAATCGGTGAATTCGATCACGGACGATATACCCGGGCGGGGCGGACGGGGCGCGGAATAACAAGATCGCCGGAGCCCGGGGGGTGCGCGGCGGCGGCCCGGAGGGTCGGGTGCGGGGGCAGGGCGGCGGCTCGGTAACCTAAGCGCGCTGACACACCCTTAGGGCGGCTTTACCTCGGCCGTCCGACCGCCCTCGTCCGTACGTCCAAGGAGTTGCCGCCGCCGTGAGCCGCAGCCTTCGACGCGGCGCCCTCGCCGCCGCCGCCATCGTCCTCTCCATCGGATCCCTCGCCGCATGCGGCGCCGGTAACGACGCGCAGTCCCTCGGGATCAAGCCGGACACCGCGATGGCCACCAAGGGTGACATCGAGATCCAGAACGCTCTGGTCATCACCCAGGCAGACAAGAAGGCCAAGGGGCCGGCCGTCGTATCGGCGACCGTCTTCAACAACGGCGGCAAGGCCCAGACCCTGGACGGCATCACGCTGCCGGGTGGCGGCGGCACCGTCGCGCTGAAGCCCGCCACCGGCTCCGGGAAGATCACCGTCCCGGCCGGCGGCTCGGTGGTCATCGGCGGCGAGGGCAACGCGTCCGCCGTGATCGAGGGCGGCAGCGGGTCCCTGGAGGACGGCGACGGGCAGGAGGTCGTCTTCCAGCTGTCGCAGACCGGGGACGTCTCCCTGGAGGCCTTCGTCGTGCCGGCCACCGGCTACTACGAGGCGTACGGCCCGACCGTCGCCCCGGCCGCCCCCGGCGCCAAGCCCGGCGCGTCCGGCTCTCCGGCCGCCACGCCGTCGGGCAGCCCCGCCGCCACCCCGGCCGCGGGCACCTCGGGCTCCCCGGCCGCCACGCCGTCCGGCTCGGCCGCGGTCACCCCGTCCGGCTCGGCCTCTCACGCCGCCGGTCACTGACCCCACCCGAGAGGGCCCCGCCCGTACCCCGGGCGGGGCCCTCTCGCACGTCACCACCCGGCCCGCAGCCCCGTCCGAACACGGGGGCTCGGCCGCGGGAATGGTTACGGCTCGAACTTGTAGCCGAGGCCGCGGACCGTGACCAGGTACCGCGGCGCCCCCGGATCCGGCTCGATCTTCGCCCGCAGCCGCTTCACGTGGACGTCGAGCGTCTTCGTGTCGCCCACGTAGTCCGCCCCCCACACCCGGTCGATCAGCTGCATCCGGGTCAGCACCCGCCCCGCGTTGCGGAGCAGCATCTCCAGCAGGTCGAACTCCTTCAGCGGCAGGTCGACCTTCGCGCCGGCCACCGTCACCACGTGCCGGTCGACGTCCATGCGGACCGGTCCGGCCTCCAGCGCGGCCGGCGTGACCTCCTCCGGCTCGCCGCGGCGGCGCAGCACCGCGCGGATGCGGGCGACCAGCTCCCGCGAGGAGAAGGGCTTGGTGACGTAGTCGTCCGCTCCTATTTCCAGCCCGACGACCTTGTCGATCTCGCTGTCCTTGGCGGTCACCATGATCACTGGCACGTTGGAGCGGCCGCGCAGCTGCCGGCAGACCTCGGTGCCGGGCAGGCCCGGCAGCATCAGGTCGAGCAGGACGAGGTCGGCGCCGTTGCGCTCGAACTCGTCCAGGCCGTCGGGCCCGGTCGCGGCGATCGCGACCTCGAAGCCCTCCTTGCGGAGCATGTAGGACAGGGCGTCGCTGAAGGATTCCTCATCCTCGACGACGAGCACTCGGGTCACGGAAGGACCTCCGGGGCAGGGGTGGTGGCTGTTTGTCTGTCGGGCGCGGCGGTCCGGGTGGTGGCGGCCTCCGGAAGCCTGAGGGTGAAGGTGGAGCCCTGGCCCTCGGAGCTCCACACCGTGACCTCCCCGCCGTGGGAGGCGGCCACGTGCTTGACGATCGCGAGGCCGAGGCCGGTGCCGCCGGTCGCGCGCGAGCGCGCCGGGTCCACGCGGTAGAAGCGCTCGAAGATGCGCTCGCGGTCCTTCTCCGGGATGCCGATGCCCTGGTCGGTGACGGCGATCTCGATGAAATCGCCCCGGGGGGCGGCCACCCGGCGGGCGGCTATGCCCACCCGGGTGCGGGCCGGACTGTAGTTGACGGCGTTCTCGACCAGGTTGCCCAGGGCGGCCGCGAGCTGGCCGCGGTTGCCCCAGACGCGCAGGTCGGCGGTGCCGCCGGCGGCCATGGTGATCTGCTTGCTGGAAGCGGTGTGTCGGCAGCGGTCGACGGCCTCGGCGACGAGCGTGTCCACGCGCACGGGCTCGGCGTCCTCCAGCGGGTCGTCGTTCTGGACCCGGGACAGGTCGATGAGCTCCTGGACCAGGTTGGTCAGCCGGGTGGCCTCGATCTGCATCCGGCCGGCGAAGCGCATGACCGCCTCGGGGTCGTCGGAGGCGTCCATGACGGCCTCCGAGAGCAGGGAGAGCGCTCCCACGGGCGTCTTCAGCTCGTGCGAGACGTTGGCGACGAAGTCCCGGCGCACCGCCTCGATCCGCCGGGCCTCGGTCAGGTCCTCCACCAGGAGCAGGACGAGCCGCGAGCCGAGCGGGGCGACGCGTGCGGACACCGCGAGGGCCTCGCCTCGGCCGGTGCCGCGCCGGGGCAGGTCCAGCTCGACCTGGCGTATCTCCCCGTCCCGGCGGGTGTCGCGGGCCATGTGGAGCATCGGTTCGACGGCCAGCTTGCCGCCGCGGACCAGCCCCAGGGCGTACGCCGCCGAGCTGGCCTTGACGACCGCGTCGGCCTCGTCGAGGACGACCGCCGAGGAGCGGAGTACCGAGAGGACGGTGTCCACGCCCGGCGGCAGCACCGCGTTGATGTCCGGCCTCATGGAGCTCCGGGTGGGGCGGGCCTGGTCGCGCTCGCTCCAGCGGAACGCCAGCATGGCGATCACGCCGGTGCACAACCCGGCGATCGCAGCCGCTGCGGCGACCGCCGCGTTCACGTCCATGCATCCAGGTTAAGCAGGCACGACGACAGTTCCACAGCCGTTCGGGTGGCACCTCGAACAGTCGTCGCCCAGAGTTCACCGTGGCGACGGGGTTGATTCACTTGTGGTGTCGGAGCCCGACGCGTACGCCCCGGACCGTGAGAGCGTGGGCGCCGGACCCAAACGATCCCCCCGGCTCCCCGGCAGACGTGAGAGAGGGAACACCCATGCGGGACGCTTACCACGAGGAACTGGACTCGATCGGGGAAGGCCTCGTCGAGATGGCCCGGCTCGTCGGTTCCGCCATCGGGCGGGCGACCACCGCCATGCTCGACGCCGACCTGAAGCTCGCCGAGAGCGTCATCGCGGCCGACCAGAAGGTCGACGACCTGCAGCACGACCTGGAGGCCCGGGCGATCGCCCTGCTGGCCCGCCAGCAGCCGGTCGCCACCGACCTGCGCATCGTCGTCACCTCGCTGCGGATGAGCGCCGACCTGGAGCGCTCCGGCGACCTGGCCCAGCACGTGGCGAAGCTCGCCCGGCTGCGGTTCCCCGACACCGCGGTGCCGCGGGACCTGCACGCGACCATCCTGGAGATGGGCCAGCTGGCACAGCGCCTGATGGCCAAGGCCGCCGAGGTGATCATCACCAAGGACGTCGACCTCGCCCTCCAGCTGGAGACGGACGACGACGAGATGGACCAGCTGCACCGCACCCTCTTCCAGCACCTGATGGACGACCGCTGGAAGCACGGCATCGAGACGGCCGTGGACGTGACCCTGCTGGGCCGCTACTACGAGCGGTTCGCCGACCACGCGGTCTCGGTGGCCAAGCGCGTGGTCTACCTGGTGACCGGCGAGCACGCCGACGAGCTCCAGCCGCCGACCGTGGTCGAGGGCGTCTGACCCGGGCGCTCTGCCCCAGTGCGCCGTTGACGCGCCGCCCCGGCCGGGCATGAATGAGGCGAACGCACCACCGCCCGCGAGGAGGAACCATGCCCGATTCCCCCGTGCCCATCACCCCGGAGCAGGAGCAGTCACCGCCGAAGGAGCCGCTGCGGCTCCCGCTGCTCGCGGCCTGCGGCTGCGGCTCGGGCTGCGGCTGCGGCTGCCAGTCCGGCGCGCCTTGCCAGTGCGGCTGACCGCCGCCCGCGCGCGAGGGGCCCCGGCCGTCACGGCCGGGGCCCCTTCGTCAGTACGGTTCCACCACCGGCGGCGGCGACCAGTGCGGCGGCAGCGACTGCCCCTCGCCGCGGAAGCAGCGTGCCGGGAACCTGCGGTGCCACCAGGCTCCGTCCCGCTCGCCGAGGCCGGCTCCGTCCACGGCCATCGGCAGCGTCGCGGCGAAGAACCGGTCGTCCCAGCGGTCCAGTACCGGCTGCCGCAGGACCCGCTCCCGTTCGCCGAGCCGCGGCCAGGCGGCGTGCAGCCAGTCCCGGCAGGCCAGCTCGTTGGCGTACTCCCACACCCAGGCCAGGTCGAAGCCGGCCTCTATGTCGACGACCACCAGCCGCCACCGGGCCAGCGCCTCGTCCGGGCTGCCGAAGCCGCGGCCGGCGGCCGCGGCGGCCGGCTGCTCACCCATCGAGGTCGAGCACGCCGACCGTCTGACCGCCGCTGGTCTCGCCGGTGAGGCGGAAGCCCAGCTTCAGGTAGAACTCCCTGGGACCGTCCTCGCCCGGCTCCCACGTGGTGTACAGCCGGTCGCCGCCCCGCCGCCGGATCTCCTCCGCCACCTGCGCGACCGCGTACCGTCCGTACCCGCGGCCCTGCGCGTCGGCCGCGATGTTCAGCCGCCACAGCCCGCTGCGCCGGTCCTCGGGGTCCTTCGCCGGGTTCCACTGGATGTCGAGGAAGGCCATCAGGAACCCGACGACCCGCTCCCCGTCGACGATCAGCCGCGGCCAGGCGGTGTCCCCCCAGGCGTAGGCCTCGGCCAACGAGTGGGCGACGGGCTCGACGTTCCCCTCCTGCTCGGGACGTATCCGAAGCCCGATCCCGGCTTCGACGTTGGCGGGAACGATCTTCTCCAGGCGCAAGGTCATCCGCGCACGGTAACAACGCGAGGGCCCCCTGCCCACGGAATATCCGCAGGCGGGGGGCCCTCGGCGGGCTTCGTTACTTCTTGCCCTGGTTCTTCACGGCCTCGATGGCGGCGGCCGCGGCCTCCGGGTCGAGGTAGGTGCCGCCCGGGTTGAGCGGCTTGAACTCGGCGTCCAGCTCGTAGGAGAGCGGGATGCCGGTCGGGATGTTCAGGCCCGCGATGTCGGCGTCGGAGATGCCGTCCAGGTGCTTGACCAGGGCGCGCAGGGAGTTGCCGTGGGCGGCGACCAGGACCGTGCGGCCGGCCAGCAGGTCCGGGACGATGCCGTCGTACCAGTACGGGAGCATGCGCTGGACGACGTCCTTGAGGCACTCCGTCTTCGGGCGCAGCTCCGGCGGGATCGTCGCGTAGCGCGCGTCCCCGGACTGGGAGAACTCGGTGCCGTCCTCGAGGGCCGGCGGCGGGGTGTCGTACGAGCGGCGCCACAGCATGAACTGCTCCTCGCCGAACTCGGCGAGGGTCTGGGCCTTGTCCTTGCCCTGGAGCGCACCGTAGTGGCGCTCGTTCAGGCGCCAGGAGCGGTGGACCGGGATCCAGTGGCGGTCGGCGGCCTCGAGCGCGAGCTGGGCGGTGCGGATCGCGCGCTTCTGGAGGGAGGTGTGCACGACGTCGGGGAGCAGGCCGGCGTCCTTGAGCAGCTCACCGCCGCGGACCGCCTCCTTCTCGCCCTTCTCGTTGAGGTTGACGTCCACCCAGCCGGTGAACAGGTTCTTCGCGTTCCACTCGCTCTCGCCGTGGCGGAGCAGGATCAGCTTGTACGGTGCGTCGGCCATGCGTACGAGCCTAATGGACGCGGAAGGGCACGCGTGCGCTGCCGCGGGCCCCGCCGATTGACGCGGGGCGTCAATCCAGTGGCGTCCGGAACCCCCCTGGCCGTAACGTCCGGCCCAGTGCCGCACCACTTACACACCGCCGGGGGGAATCCGTATGTCCGTTGCCGCGATGAGACGAGCCGTGCACGAGAGCGTGTCGGGTCTGCCGGGGGCGTTCTGGTGGCTCTGGACGAGCACGCTGGTGAACCGGCTCGGGGCTTTCGTCGCCACCTTCATGGCCTTGTACCTGACCCTGGACCGGGGCTACTCGGCCTCGTTCGCGGGACTGGTGGCCGCCCTGCACGGGCTCGGCGGAGTGGTCTCCTCCCTGGGGGCCGGGGTGATGACCGACCGGCTGGGGCGCCGGCCCACGATGCTGGCGGCCAACGTCTCGACGGCGCTGTCGGTGGCGCTGCTGGGCTTCATGGAGCATCCGGCGGCGATCGCCGCGGTGGCCATGCTGGTCGGCATGACCTCGAACGCCTCCCGGCCGGCGGTGCAGGCGATGATGGCGGACATCGTCCGGCCGGAGGACCGGGTCCGGGCGTTCGCCCTGAACTACTGGGCCATCAACCTCGGCTTCGCGGTGAGCGCGGTCGCCGCCGGCTTCGTCGCGGAGTTCAGCTACCTGGCGGGCTTCCTGGGCGAGGCGGCGCTGACGCTGGTCTGCGCGGTGCTGGTCTTCGTCAAGCTGCCGGAGTCCCGGCCGGAGCGGGTGCCGGGGACGGCGGGCGGCGCGGAGCCGGAGGTCGGGCTCGGGACGGTGCTGCGGGACCGGCGGTTCATGAGCGTCGTCGGCCTGTCCTTCCTCATCTCCCTCATCTTCACCCAGGGGTCGGTGGGGCTTCCGGTGGCGATGGGCGCGGCGGGCTTCTCGCCCGGGGACTACGGGCTGGTCATCGCGGTCAACGGGGTGCTGATCGTGGTGCTGCAGATTCCGGTCACCCGTTTCATCGAGCACCGCGATCCGCAGCGGCTGCTGGTGGTGTCGGCGCTGCTGGCCGGGTACGGGTTCGCGATGACGGCCTTCGCGGGGTCGATCGGGGCCTACGCGCTGACGGTGTGCGTGTGGACGCTGGCGGAGATCGTGAACTCGCCGACGCAGATGAGCCTGGTCGTGCGGCTGTCCCCGGTGCACGGGAGGGGCCGCTACCAGGGCATGTACACGATGTCCTGGGCGGTGGCCGCGCTGGTCGCTCCGCTGATGGCGGGGTACGTGATCGACGAGTACGGGGCGGGGTGGCTCTGGGGAGCGACGGGGGTGCTGGGCACGGTGGCCGCGCTCGGCTACTGGCTGCTGATGCGGGGCCTCCCGGCGGAGCCCGCCCAGGCCGCCGCCGCCCAGCCGCTGCCCGCCCCCAGCCCGGATCCGACCCCGGCGGCGTGACCCCGCGCCGGACTGCCGGACAAGCCTCCGCCCAGGCCACGGGGCTCCGCCCCGCGTGCCCGGCGGGGGTGCCGCTCGGTCCGCTCGAACGCCGTTCGGGGTCGGAGGCGAGGCCGGGCCCGGGTCAGGGGGTGGGGTGGGTGAGGTGGCGGAAGGCGGAGAGGTTGGCCGTGGATTCCCCGCGGGACGTGCGCCACGCGTACTCGCGGCGGATCGCACTGGCGAACCCCAGCTCCAGCAGCGTGTTGAACGCGCCGTCGCACGCCTCCAGGATCGTGCCCAGGAGCCGGTCCAGCTCCTCCGGGGTGATCACCGACAGCGGCAGCCGGCCCGCCAGGTAGACGTCGCCGAGGCCGTCCACCGCGTAGGCGAGGCCGCCGTACAGCTTGAGGTTGCGTTCCAGCAGCCACCGGTGGACGGCGGCGTCGTTCTCGTCGGGGTGGCGGATGACGAACGCGTTCACGGACAGCGAGTGGCGTCCGACCAGCAGCGAGCAGGTCGTCGACAGCTTGCGCGTGCCGGGCAGCTTGACCACGTACGAGCCGGGTTCGGGGGACTCCCACTCCAGCTCGGCGCCGGTCAGGGTGGACTCGATGATCGCCGCGTGATCAGCCATGGTGGGAGCGTACGCGACGGCGGTGATCATGCATGGCCGCGGTGTACACGTCCGCCGTGCCGCTGGCGGCGGTGTCCCAGCCGAAGGAGCGGGCGTGCCGGGCCGCCTCCCGGCCCATCCGCTCGGTCAGCCCCGGGTCGTCCACGAAGCGCCTCAGCCGGTCGGCGTAGTCCGCCGGGTCGTGCCCGGGCACCAGCAGGCCGGTGGTGCCGTCGGCGACGGCGACCGGCAGGCCGCCGACCGCGGCGGCGAGCACCGGCGTGCCGGTGGCCTGCGCCTCGACGGCGACCAGCCCGAAGGATTCGCTGTACGAGGGCATGACCAGCACCGACGCCGCCCGGAACCAGTCGACCAGGCGGTCCTGGGCGACCGGCGGGTGGAAGTGGACCAGGTCGGCGATGCCCAGCGCGGAGGCCAGCTTCTGCAGGCCTTCCGGCTTGGCCAGGCCGCTTCCGCTGGGGCCGCCGACGACCGGCACGAACAGCCTGGGGCGCAGCGACGGGTCCCGGTCGACCAGCCGGGCGACCGCGCGCAGCAGCACGTCGGGGGCCTTGAGCGGCTGGATCCGGCCGGCGAAGAGGGGGATCAGCGCGTCCTGGGGCAGGCCCAGGCGGGCGCGGGCGGCGGCCCGGCCGTCGCCGACGGTGAAGCGGTCGAGGTTGACGCCGGGGTGGACGACGGCGACCTTGCCGGGGTCGGCCTCGTAGTGGCGGACCAGCTCGTCGGCCTCCTCCGAGGTGTTCGCGATCAGCCGGTCGGCGGCGGTGACGATCTGCGTCTCGCCGATCACGCGGGCGGCGGGCTCGGGAGTGTCGCCCTCGGCCAGGGAGGCGTTCTTGACCTTGGCCATGGTGTGCATGGCGTGGACGAGCGGGACGCGCCAGCGCTCGGCGGCGAGCCAGCCGACGTGGCCGGAGAGCCAGTAGTGGGAGTGGACCAGGTCGTAGTAGCCGGGTCGGTGGCCGGCCCAGGCCTGCATCACGCCGTGGGTGAAGGCGCACAGCTGCGCGGGCAGCTCTTCCTTGGCCAGGCCCTCGTACGGTCCGGCGTCGACGTGGCGGACGAGTACGCCGGGGGCCAGCTCGACGGAGGGCGGGAGGCCGCCGGCGGTGGCCCGCGTGAAGATCTCGACCTCGATGCCGATCGCGGCGAGCCGCCTGGCGAGCTCCACGATGTACACGTTCATCCCGCCGGCGTCGCCGGTGCCCGGCTGGTGCAGCGGCGAGGTGTGCACGCTGAGCATGGCCACCCGGCGCGGCTTGCGGTGCTGGCCGAACTCCGGGAGGCGGAGGCGGGGCGGGTCGTGGCGGGTGAGGCGGCCGGCCGCACGCCTTCCTCCGAGCCGGGATACGTACTGGCTCAAGGGAGCAGTCCTCTCGGTCGGTGGTCGCCGGTCGCTGGTCGCCGGCAGGCAGGTCGGCGCCGGGCGCGGGGTGCGCCCGTCAAGGGTGCAACCACGGCGGGCCTGCCCGGCATTCCAGTCCGGGCGGATCGGCCCTCGGTTTGCCGGATTTTTATCCGGCCCGTTCCTTCCGCTTACTCTCGGCCCATGGCCTCCCGCACCCCTCCCCCGAGCCGTCCCGTGGGCACGGTGACCCGCGGGACGACCAATCCGAACCGGCTGCGCCGGATGGACCGGTGGATCGCGGCCGTGCACGGGCCGGCGCTGCGCCGGGCCGACGCCCCGGTGGCGGTCGACCTGGGCTACGGGGCCGCGCCGTGGACGGCGGTGGAGCTGCTGGCCCGGCTGCGGACGGCCGCGCCCCGGGTGCGGGTCGTCGGCATCGAGATCGAGCCGGCCCGGGTGGCGGGTGCCAGGCCGTACGAGCGGGAGGGGCTGAGCTTCCGGCACGGCGGGTTCGAGGTCCCGCTGGACGGCGGCGAGCGGCCGGCCCTGATCCGGGCGGCGAACGTGCTGCGGCAGTACGACGAGGAGCAGGTCGCCGAGGTGTGGGGGCGGCTGTGCGGGCGGCTCGCCCCGGGCGGGCTGCTGGTCGAGGGCACCTGTGACGAGATCGGGCGGCGGCACGTGTGGGTGGCGCTGGGGCCGGAGGGGGCGCGCACGGTCACCTTCGCGACCCGGCTGGGCTCCCTGGAGCGGCCCTCGGACCTCGCGGAGCGGCTGCCGAAGGCGTTGATCCACCGGAACGTCCCGGGTGAGCCGGTGCACGCGTTCCTGCGGGACTTCGACCGGGCGTGGGCGGCGGCCGCGCCCTACGCCTCGTACGGGGCCCGGCAGCGGTGGATCCGCACGGCGCGGGCGCTGGCGGCGGACTGGCCGCTGACGGACGGGCCGGTGCGCTGGCGGCAGGGCGAACTGACCGTGCGCTGGGACGCGTTGCGCCCAGCGGGGTGAATCCGGCCGGTCGGGGAACCGGCGTCGGTCCGGTCCCGTTGAGTCGTCGGGGGGCCGGAGGGGACGGAGTGCATGATCGGACGGGTGCCCGCAAGGGTGTCGGTTTTCCCGGAGTCGTGGCACCATCCCGAAGGCGGCAACAAGTTACTGATGAATAGTCAGATCTGACCTGAAGGCGGATCTCGGTGTCTGGGGGGACGATGAACCGACGGCGACGCGGCTCGGTGGCGCTCACTCTGCTGTGCGCGACGGCCATCCTCACCGCTCCGGTGCTCTCCGGCACGGCCTTCGCCGTTCCCGCCCCGGTGCCGGGCGCCAAGTCCCTGGAGCAGGTCCGCAAGGAGATCGAGGAGCTCCACCGGCAGGCGGGCGCCGCAACCGACGCCTACAACCAGGCGGAGACCGAGACCAAGCGGCAGTCCGACCAGATCGTCTCCCTCGCCAAACAGATCGCGGCCGGCCAGGACCGGATCACCGTCCTGAAGAACCGGGTGGGTGCGGCGGCCCGCGCCCAGTACCGCTCGGGCGGCCTGCCGCCGGGCGCCCGGCTGGTGATGAGCAGCGACCCGGCCCAGTTCCTCGACGGCGCCGACCGGTTGCGCCAGGGCGAGAAGGCCACCGCCGACGTGCTCACCGAACTGAACCGCACCCAGGCCGACTTGCAGCAGTACGCAAAGGACGCCACCGCCCACTGGCAGGGCCTGGAGGCCAACCGGCTCAAGCAGGAGGCGGCGAAGAAGAAGATCGAGGAGAAGATCAAGGCCGCCGAGGAGCTGGAGAGCAAGCTGGAGGCCGAGGAGAAGGCCCGGCTCCTCCAGCTGGAGCGGGAGGCCCAGTACCGCGCGCAGAAGGACTGGCTGAACAGCGGCGGGATGAAGGACGTGAAGGGCGCGGCCACCGAGGCCGGCAAGCTCGCCGTCCGGTACGCCACGGCCCAGATCGGCAAGCCGTACGTGTGGGGCGCCGAGGGACCCGACTCCTTCGACTGCTCCGGGCTGACCTCGCAGGCCTGGCTGGCGGCCGGCCGGCACATCCCGCGCACCTCGCAGGAGCAGCTTCGGCTGCTGCCGAAGGTCCCGCTCAAGGACATGCGGCCCGGGGATCTGATCATCTACTACGACGACGCCAGCCACGTGGCGATGTACGTCGGGGACGGCGCGATGGTGCACGCCCCGCGCTCCGGCCGGGACGTGACGATCGCGGGGGCCGGGTCCATGCCGATCAAGGCCGTCGTCCGCCCGGACGCGTAGCCGAAAGGCCCCGTTCCGGTATCCCGACTGCCGAGATTCCGCACCCCCGCGGCGTGATGTACGTCATCCCGCCACCTGCGACTTCGCGCGCGTTAGGGGCATATGCCCGGGGCGTGGCCGGCAGTGGCATTCCATCGGCCCGTGTCCTCCCGCTAGGGTCGGGGCGCAGTGAGCGCACCCTCGGGGGGAGGGAAGGAACCGAGACGATGACCGCCGTACCCGTACCGCGGCAGAGGGACATCCCGGCCGCGGAGAGCGGTCAGCCCGGGATTCCCCAGCAGCCCCTGACGCTGCTGGTGATCCAGGACGACCCGGCCGGCGGCCTCACCGTCCCGGAGATCCTGGACACGGACGGCCAGCGCATCCGCATCCGCACCGCGCGGAACCTCACCGAGGCGGCCCGGCTGCTGACCCAGGACGTGCACTGCATCCTGCTCGACCTGAGCCTGCCCGGTGCCGGGCTCGGCTCCGGCCCGGCCCGGGTCACGGCCACCGCGGTGGAGACGGCCGGCGACGAGCTGGCCACCCTGCGGCAGGTGCTGCGCATCGCCCCGCGCCACGCGGTGCTGGTGCTGACCGCCGAGGCCGACGCCGAGCGGGCGGCCGAGGCGGTGCGCGTCGGCGCCCAGGACTTCCTCTTCCGCGACGAGCTGGACGGGCGGCTGCTGAGCCGCGCCATCCGCTACGCGGTGGAGCGCAAGCGGGCCGACATCGCCCAGTACAAGCTTGCAGAATCGAAACTGCGCGCCCAGGAGAACGCCCGCCTGGAACGCGGCCTGCTGCCCACGCCGCTGCTGGAGGGCTCCGACATCCGGTTCGCCGCCCGCTACCGGCCCGGCCGCAGCCGGGCCCTGCTGGGCGGGGACTTCTACGACGCGGTCCGCACCCCGGACGGCACGGTGCACGCGATGATCGGCGACGTCTGCGGCCACGGCCCGGACGAGGCGGCCCTCGGCGTGGAGCTGCGGATCGCCTGGCGGGCGCTGACCCTGGCCGGCCTCTCCGGCGACGACCTGCTGGCCACCCTCCAGCAGGTGCTGGAGGTGGAACGGCCCTGCGACGAGATCTTCGCGACCCTGTGCACGGTGGACATCTCCCCCGACGGCCGCCGGGCCGGGCTCTGCCTGGCCGGACACCCGGCCCCGCTGGTCGCCCGTACCGAGGGGCCCGCGCGGCTCCTGCCGTACGAGGACAGCGGTCCGGCACTCGGGCTGCTGCCGCGCGCCCGCTGGCCCCGCCGCCAGGTGGAGCTGGGCAGCTCCTGGGGCCTGATGCTCTACACGGACGGGCTGATCGAGGGCCGGATCGGCACCGGGCGCGAGCGGCTGGGCCAGGACGGCATGGTGGAGATGATCAACCGGCACCTGGACCGCGGACTGGCCGGCGAGGGCCTGCTGGAGGCGGCCGTCACCGAGGCCCGCAGCCTGAACGGCGGCGAGCTCACCGACGACGTGGCCCTGGTCCTGCTGGCCCGCGGCTGACGCGACCGGCCCCGCCGGGGGCCGGGGCCCGGGCCCCGGCACGGACCGGGCGCAGCCGGGCCAGGGCGCAGCCGGGCCAGGACGCAGCCAGGCCGGGCGGCTAGCGGTTGCCGTTGTACGGGCCGTAGGGCCCGTCGCTGCTGCTGCCCCGCCGGCCGCCGCCGGAGACCCGCTGCAGCGCGGGCCGCACGTCGACCATGAACACGATGGTCGCGATCAGTCCGGCCACCTGCAGGAACAGCCAGCCCAGGAAGCAGCCGACGACCGCGATGCCCAGGATGACCAGCCAGAACGTCTTGGTCTGCTTGTCCGCGGCGCGGTAGGCGTCCTCGCGGGCCACCAGGGCCATCACGAAGGCGACGACCGCGAAGACCAGCAGCGCCAGCCCGATCAGCCACTGGACGGAAAACAGCCCCTGCATCAACGTGCCCTGCGTCCACATGTCCCGCTACCGCCTTGCCTGCCGCTTCCGACGAAGTCCCGCTCTCCCACGCTACCTACAAGAACGGGCCGGACACCCCCAAGGTGCCCGGCCCGCGCCGTCGTCTACCTACTCGGCCGCGGCCTCCGCCGGCTCCGCGGCCGCCTCCTTCTTCGCGGTCCGCTTGCGCGCCGCCGGCTTCGGCTCCTCGGCCGGCTCGGGCTCGACCACCGAGGCGACCTCGACGATCTCGTCGGCGACCTCGCCGCGCCAGGTGCGCACGGCCTGCTCGCCGTGCTCGGCGACCCGGTCGTAGGTCTCCTTGGCGCGCACCGCGTACTCGGCGGCCACGCCGACCCCGCGCAGCGCGAGGTCCTGGGCGGTCTCGCCGATCTTCTTCGCGTCGATCTTCTTCGGGTCGAAGCCCTTGGGGTCGATGGATCCGATCACCCCGGCCACCTTGGCGGCCACCGCCTCCAGGTCCTCCCGGGCCCGCTCCTGCACGGCCTTGGGGTCGGTGTTGCGCACGGCCTCGAGGAGGGCCGGCACCTTCTTGGCCTGCTGCACGGCGAGGTCGGCCGTGCCGGCCGCGAAGTAGAGCGGAGTCGGGTCGGTCAGGGTCTTCTTCAGGTCATCGACGACGGCCATCTTCCGGTCCTCCCGGATCGCGGTTCTGTTCGGTCTGCTGGAACTGCTCTGACTACTCGGGCTGCTCGGACTACTGGGGCTGCTCGGACTGCTCGGTCCGCCCGGACCGCTGGTCCTCCTGCGGCGGGCGGGGCTCCTCGGTGAGCGCGTTCTCCTTGCGGAACGACTCGTAGATCTGGAGCAGCACCTGCTTCTGCCGCTCGTTTATCGAGGGATCGGCCAGGATGGCGGCACGCGTCTCCACCTCGTCCCGGTCCCGCTCGTCCAGGATCCCCGCCTGCACGTACAGCGTCTCCGCGGAGATCCGCAGCGCCTTGGCCAGCTGCTGGAGGATGTCCGCGCTCGGCTTGCGCAGCCCGCGCTCGATCTGGCTCAGGTAGGGGTTCGACACCCCTGCGGCGTCGGCCAGCTGACGCAGCGACAGCTGGGCCTGGCGGCGCTGTTCGCGCAGGTACTCGCCGAGGTTCCCGACGTTCAGGGATGCCATGCCCCGATCCTCCCGCAAGCCGCTAACTTTTGCAAGCAGCTGCTTGCAGCAGCACGCACCCGCCGTCCGTGTCAGTCCACGGCCCGCGTGCCGACCACCACCGTCGCCCCCCATTCCTCCGAGGACACCGCGCGCACCGCCAGACCGGCCGCCGTCATCGCCGAGGCCGTCGACGGGGACTGCCGGCCGCTCGTCTCGATCAGCAGGTGCCCGCCCGGCGCCAGCCAGTCCGGCGCCCCGGCCGCCAGCCGCCGCTGCACGTCCAGCCCGTCCGGTCCCCCGTCCAGCGCCGTCCGCGGCTCGTACTCCCTGGCCTCCGCGGGCAGCAGCCCCAGCGAACCGGTCGGCACGTACGGGGCGTTGGCGACCAGCAGCGACACCCGGCCGCGCAGCCCGGCCGGGAGCGCCCCGTACAGGTCGCCCTCGTGGACCCGGCCGCCGTACGGAGCCACGTTGACCCGGGCGTACTCCAGCGCCACCGGGTCGATGTCGGCCGCGTGCAGCTCCGCCCCCGGCACGGCGGCGGCCACGGCCGCACCCAGCGCGCCCACCCCGCAGCACAGGTCGAGCACCACCGCGCCCGGCCGGGCCACGGCCACCGCCTCGGACACCAGGAACTCGGTGCGGCGGCGCGGCACGAACGCGCCCTCGCCCACCGCCATGCGCAGGCCGCAGAACTCGGCCCACCCCACCACGTGCTCCAGCGGACGCCCGGCGGCCCGCAGCCGCACGAGCTCCTCCAGGTCCGCGCCCTCCGCCGCCCGCGTCCGCAGCAGCCCGGCCTCTTCCTCCGCGAAGACGCAGCCGGCGGCCCGCAGCCGCTCGACCACCCAGTCCGTCACTCGTGTCTCCATCATTCAGAACATATCCGGGCACCACGGGCGCCGGCCGGTCCGGAACACCGCGTCGGCCAGCTCCACCGCCCCCGCGCGGTGCTCGGTGATCCGCCCCAGCGCCGCCATCCGCGCCGCCGACGCGTCACCCAGGTACAGGGCGCCCAGCACGTCCACGCCCAGCGTCAGGTCCGCCGGCGCGCCGGTCCGCTCGCAGCCGCCGGTCCCGGCGTCCAGCCGGTAGCGGCCGCCGGCCGGGCCCGACCCGTCCTCGACCTCCAGCACGAGCGTGCCCGGCACCGCGTACGTCCGGGCCTCCAGCGCCCGTACGACGTCCAGCAGCCGCACCCACAGGAAGTCGGCGGAGGTGAGCATCCGGGCCGAGCGCGGGTCGGGGAGCAGGTCCGGCAGGACGTCGTCCGGCGGCCGATAGCCGGTGCGGACCCGGACCACCCAGTCCACCGAGCACAGGAAGTACCAGAGCTCCCGTTCCGCCTGAGGGGTGAGGGCGATCAGGTCCTTCACGCTGAGGGTGTTCGACGGGACCTTCGCGTCCGTCCACTGGTCGTCCGCCCGGTACACCGCCAGGCCCTCCACCTCGCCGGACGCCGACCGGTACACGGCGTGGAAGGACGGCCGGTAGGGGCGGTCGGAGGTCTCCTCCAGCCCGGTGGCGAGGTTCCACCACCGCTGGTCCCGGCCGACCGCGCCCGGCGTGACCGCCCGGAACCGTTCGTGCAGCGCCGGGCCGACCCGGCGGACCTCCGCCACGTCCACCAGGTCGATGCGGCCGCCGCCGGCCGGGGACGGCCGCCGCGGGTCGAGACCGGTGCGCGGTACGTCGACCTCCCACTCCGCGGCGTGGGTGGCCGGGCCGAAGCCGAAGCGGCCGTAGATGGGGTACTCGGCGGCGATCAGGGTGCACAGCACGTCGCCACGGGCCTGCGAGGCCGCGAGTTCGGCGGCCATCATCCGGCTCAGCAGGCCGCGGCGCCGGTGGGTGGGCAGCACGGCCACCGCGGAGACCGCGCTGGCCGGGACCTCGGCACCGCCGGGCACGGTCAGCCGCTGCGCGAAGGAACGGAAGGCGGCCACGCAGCGGCCGGTGTGCGGGTCGAAGGCGCCCTGGGTGCGGGAGAGGTCGAAGTACTTGGCGCGCTGGACGGCGTCCGCCTCCGTCACCTGGAGGGGGACCAGGAAACCGGCCTGCTTGGCGCCCCACCACTCGGCGACTTCCGGCTCGGTGACCGGGCGGATCTCGATGCTTCGGTCGAGGCTCATGACCGTCACGCTAGACGCCGGTCCGCGCCCCTTCCTCCCATTTTCGGCCCGCCCGGGCGGAAGCCCGGCGTCCGCTAGCCGAGCAGGTCGTCCACCTGCGCCTCGCCCTCCCGGTACCGGCGGGTGATCTCGGCGCTGCAGTCGTCGGCGGTGCGCTGGAGCTGCTGCCGGCGCCGGGACACCTGCTGTTCGTAGCGGACCAGCCGGCCCATCGCGTCGTGCAGCTCGGCGTCGGTGCGGGCGTCCAGGTCCGACAGCTCCACGTCGGACAGCATCTCGGCCGCCAGCAGCCGGAACTCCTCGTTGTGCGGGGTGCCGAGGGTGACGTGCCGGGCGGAGGCGCTGCGGCTGGAAGGCGCGTCGGCGAGGATCTCGGAGAGCCGGTCCACCACCACCACCGGCGCCTCGGGGTCGGCGCGCCGGGCCAGCTCGGCCCGCAGGATGTCGATGCGGCCCTGGAGCAGCCGGCGCACGTAGCTGAGGTCGGCCTCGTCGCGCTGCGCGTCGCGGCGCAGGGTGCGCAGTTCCGCGAGGCCCAGCTCGTGCAGGGTGGGCGGCCGTACGTCCTGCCCGCGCTGCGCGGGCGGCCGCACCGCCGGCACGGGGCCCGCGGATGCAGAGGTACCAGAAGTATTCATACGAACGTGTCCGTCCCCTCGACCGGTGCTCGGCGCACCGCCTCCGTGCATCGTGCCACTGACGGCGGGGGCGGTGCAGTCTCCGGCCACCCGATCGGCCCCGGACGGGTGCACGCCTGGTACACAGGTGGTATGCGAGCAGTGGTGCAGAGGGTGGACGGCGCGAGCGTCGTGGTCGCCGGTGAGACCGTGGGCGAGATCGTCGGCGAGGGGCTGTGCGTCCTGGTGGGGGTCACCCACGAGGACACCCCCGAGAAGGCCGGGCAGCTGGCGCGCAAGCTGTGGTCGCTGCGGATCCTCGACGGCGAGAAGTCGTGCAGCGACAACGGGGCGCCGCTGCTGGTGGTCTCGCAGTTCACGCTGTACGGGGACGCCCGCAAGGGCCGCCGGCCCACCTGGAACGCGGCCGCGCCCGGCCCGGTCGCGGAGCCGCTGGTCGACGAGGTGGTGGCGCGGCTGCGGGAGCTCGGCGCGACCGTGGAGACGGGCCGGTTCGGTGCGGACATGCGGGTCTCGCTCACGAACCAGGGCCCGTTCACGGTGCTCCTGGAGATCTGACCGCCGGCCCGCGCTACGGCTGGACGACGACCTCCTGCGCGGCGGCCGTGGTGCCGGCCAGCAGCGCGGCGTCCACCGGCACGTTCCGCTTGACCAACGCGAGGGCGATCGGGCCGAGCTCGTGGTGGCGGGCCGCGCTGGTGACGAAGCCCAGCTGCCGGCCCTCGGGCCCGTCGGAGGCCAGCCGTACGGGGGCGCCGTGCGGGGGCAGCAGCACCTCGGAGCCGTCGAGGTGCAGGAAGACCAGCCGGCGCGGCGGCTTGCCCAGGTTGTGGACCCGGGCCACCGTCTCCTGCCCCCGGTAGCAGCCCTTCTGCAGGTGCACGGCGGTGCCGATCAGGCCCAGTTCGTGCGGGATGGTCCGGTGGTCGGTCTCCAGGCCGAGGCGGGGCCGGTGCGCCTCCACCCGCAGCGCCTCGTACGCCAGCAGGCCCGCGGCCGGCCCGTACTCGGCGGCGAAGCCGGTCAGCCGCTCGCGCGGCAGGAACACGTCACGCCCGTACGGGGTCTCCCGTACGACGAGCTCCTGAGGCAGCTCCGCGATGGACCCGGCGGGCAGGTGCACCACCGCGAACTCGCCGGTCCGGTCGGCGACCTCCACCCGGTAGAAGAACTTCATCGACTCCAGGTAGGCGATCAGCGCCTCCTGGGTTCCCGGCTCGACGTGCGCCCACACGGTCTCCCCGTCGTCCACGAGGTACAACGCGTGCTCGATGTGGCCGTTGGCGGACAGGATCAGCGCCTCGGTGGCCCGCCCGGGCGGGAGCTCGGTCAGGTGCTGGGTGAGGAGGAGGTGCAGCCAGCTCAGCCGCTCCGGTCCGGTGACGGTGACGACGCCGCGGTGCGACAGGTCGACGAAACCGCGGCCGTCGGCGAGGGCGCGCTGTTCGCCGTAGAGCTCTCCGTAGTGGGCTGCGACGCCTTCGTCACGGCCTTCGGCCGGTACGGCACCGGGCAGATCAATCAAAGGGCTGGTCATGGGGAAAGCCTACGACTGCCTACGACTGGTCCGACCGCCGCTTGGCGGCGCACTTCGCGCACAGTCCGAAGATCGCGAAGTGCTTCATGTCGGTCTCGAAACCGAAGTCGGCGCGCAGCTTGGCGGTGAACTGGGAGGCGACGTCCTGGTCCGCCTCGATCACGTCCGCACAGTCCCGGCACACCAGGTGGATGTGGTGGTGCCGGTCGGCGAGGTGGTAGGTGGGGGCGCCGTGGCCGAGGTGGGCGTGGGACACCAGGCCGAGCTCCTCCAGGAGCTCCAGGGTCCGGTAGACGGTGGAGATGTTCACGCCGGAGGCGGTCTTGCGGACCTCGGCGAGGATGTCGTCCGGGGTCGCGTGCTCCAGGGCGTCGACGGCCTCCAGCACGAGCTGGCGCTGCGGGGTCAGGCGGTATCCGCGCTGCCGCAGGTCACTCTTCCAGTCGGTGCTCACCACCCGGCCAGTGTAAGCGCGCGAAGGGGGCCGCGGACCGTTCCCGCGGCCCCCTTTCGCGGGGCTCGGCCGAGTCGGGCTCAGCGGAAGAACGCGATGCCGTCGTCGGGCATGTCCGGGAGGTTGCGGGCCATCTCGGCCACGTCCTCCGGGGTGACGACCTTCTTGAGCTGGGCCGACATGTACGGGCGCAGCTCGACCTCGGGGGTGGCCTTCTCGCCGACCCACATCAGGTCGCCCTTGACGTAGCCGTAGAGGCGCTTGCCGCCGCTGTACGGGCCGGAGGCGGCGGTCCGCGCGACCGCGTCGGTGGCGAGGTCGATCTGCGGCTTGCCCTCGGCGAGCTCGCCGTACCAGACCTCGACCACGCCCTGGTCGCGGACCATCACGATCTCGATCTGGCGGTCCTTGCCGATGCGCCAGTACCCGGTCTCCGACTCCAGGGGCTTCACCTTGTTGCCCTCGGCGTCCAGCACCCAGGTGTTCGAGGAGTACGACAGGAAGTCCCGGCCGTCGTGGGCGAAGACGACCTCCTGGCCGAAGTTGCACTTCTCGTCGCCGGGGTAGTCGAAGACGCCCGCGCCCTCCCAGGTGCCGAGGAGGAAGGCGAGGGGGACGAGGCCCGGGTTCAGGTCGGACGGAATGTGGATCATGTGTGGCTGCTCAGGCGATCTGTGGGAGGGGTGGTGGACCGGAGGTCAGCGCTGGCCCTGGTAGAGCTTGGCGACGGCCAGCACGGTGAAGGCGAGGACGCCGACGCAGACCAGGACCAGCAGGGAGGTGAAGACTGCCTCAAGCACGGGGTGCTCCTCGGGAGGGTTGACTGTGCGGGACCGGTCCCCAAGCCTACTGGCCCGGGGACCGGCGCACTGTGTGAGGTGGGCCGTAATGGCAACTCGGCCGGTGCCCGGGGCTCAGCCGAGCAGCTGGTTCTGGAGGATCACGGTCTGGTGGAAGGGGACGGTGGCGACGCCGCCCTTGCGGGTCTGCAGGATGACCGCCTGCACGTCTCCGATCTGCAGGCAGCCCAGCCGGACCTGCTCGTCTCCGACGGGCACCGCCTCCTGGTAGACGTTCACCGTGCTGGAGCTGAGCGTGCCGGAGCCCTGGAAGCCGCCGGAGGAGGGGCCACCGGGCTGGGAGACCTTGGCTTTGCTCCAATCGTGGTCCGGTTCCAGCCGCGGGCCGCCCTTGATCCGGATGTCGACGCCGCAGCTCTTGTACGTGTCCACGAAGCCGGAGGAGTGGAACCGCAGCAGGTAGACGCGGGTTCGGGTGCCGTCGGAGGTGACCCAGCCGCGCGCCGCCACTTGGCGGAGTCCCTCGTCCCGGAAGGCCTGCCCCATCGTCTCCCGCTGTCCGGGCTCGTCTCCGGGGTGGACCGTACGGCTTGCTGTGGCTCGGCCGCGGTCAGTGCGTCTTCCAAAAGGGGTCCCCCCACAGGACATGCGTCATGGATTCGATCACCAGTGCACAAGAAGGACCGTCTGAGGGGAGGGGGAGTTCAGGACACCCGAGATCACGATTCGGTGTCGCCCGGGCGGCGCTTGCCGTCCAGTTCGTCCCACCACTCGTCGGACTTCGGGTCGCCCGACGGGTCGTCCCACCAGCGGTCGTCGGGGCCGCGGCGGTTCGCGACCAGGGCGGCGACCGGGGGAAGGACCATCGCGACCACGCAGAGGGCGACGGCCGCCTCCACCGACCACAGCCGCACGTAGGACCAGGCGGAGACGAAGAGGAAGAGGCACGCGCCCATCAGCAGGAAGTAGGCGCGCCGGCGCCGGGCGTACATGCCTTCAGCGTAGTTCCGGGCGCGGACGGCACGAAGGGCCGCACCCGTCCCCGGTCCAGTGGCGTCCAACCCCCGGGGGAAAGGTGCGGCCCTTCGGCCGATCAGGTGCGCGTCGCTCAGACGGCGATCGCGACGTCCGTCACGCCGCCGGCCTCGGCGACGACGACGGAACGGTCCGCCTGGGCGCCGGGCACGAGCGCCCGCAGCGTCCAGGTGCCGGTGGCCGCGTAGAAGCGGAACTGGCCGGTGGCCGAGGTCGGCACCTCGGCGGTGAACTCGCCGGTCGCGTCCAGCAGGCGGACGTAGCCGGTCACCGGCTCGCCGTCCTTGGTCACCTGGCCCTGGATGGCCGTCTCACCCGGCTTGAGGGTCGAGAGGTCCGGCCCGCCGATCTGTGCTCCACACATGTCTCTGTCCTGTCCTAGAGAGTTCGTACTACGGGTCGCGCGTGCCCGTGGGGTTACTTGTTGGGGCCGAGCTCGATCGGCACGCCGACCAGGGAGCCGTACTCGGTCCAGGAGCCGTCGTAGTTCTTGACGTTCTCCTGGCCCAGGAGCTCGTGCAGCACGAACCAGGTCAGCGCGGAGCGCTCACCGATGCGGCAGTAGGCGATGGTGTCCTTCGCCAGGTCGACCTGCTCGGACTCGTAGAGGGCCTTGAGCTCGTCGTCCGACTTGAAGGTGCCGTCGTCGTTGGCGTTCTTGGACCACGGGATGTTGCGGGCGCTCGGCACGTGGCCGGGGCGCTGCGACTGCTCCTGCGGCAGGTGGGCCGGGGCGAGCAGCTTGCCGGAGAACTCGTCGGGCGAGCGGACGTCGACCAGGTTCAGGCTGCCGATGCCGGCCACGACGTCGTCGCGGAAGGCGCGGATGGAGGTGTCCTGGGCCTTGGCCTTGTACTGGGTGGCCGGGCGCTGCGGGACCTCGGCGCCGTCGACCAGGTCGCGGGAGTCGAGCTCCCACTTCTTGCGGCCGCCGTCGAGCAGCTTGACGTCCTGGTGGCCGTAGAGCTTGAAGTACCAGTAGGCGTAGGACGCGAACCAGTTGTTGTTGCCGCCGTAGAGGACGACGGTGTCGTCGTTGGAGATGCCCTTGGCGGAGAGGAGCTTCTCGAAGCCCTCCTGGTCCACGAAGTCGCGGCGGATCGGGTCCTGGAGGTCCTGCTTCCAGTCGATCCGGACGGCGTTGCGGATGTGGTTCTTGTCGTAGGCGGACGTGTCCTCGTCCACCTCGACGACGACGACCTTCGGGTCGTCCAGGTGGGCCTCGACCCAGTCGGCGTCTACGAGGACGTCGCTGCGGCTCATGGTGTTCTCCTCCGGGGCAGTGTTCGGCGGGGCGGTGCAGGAGTGCTGCGGTGGTGCGGGGGTGCGTGCGGGCCCGTTTCCGGGTGTGCTCGGGTGCCGGCGCGTCAGGGCGCTGGTCGGCGGTTCGGCGGTTCCGGGGGGGTCACGCGGGGAAGGGGCCGTCGTACGGCCCGGCGGTCGCGGCGTCGCGCGTGGTGCCGGATCAGCGACAGAGCATGGCGGCGACGCGACACAGGTCTACTGCCCGCCGCTTCGTGAGGTCCGCCTGCATTCGCTTCATGGGCATGGATCGTAGGGAGGAACGGGCCGCCCTGTCACCGGCGTGTCATATTCCGAGACGGGATCGTCCGGATTTCGGGATGGAGTGGCTGTCGGGGCCGCCGTGCCGGGGGTTTTCGCGCCCGTCGGTCGCCGTTCTCCTGCGGACCGGACCCGGCCGTCTCAGTATTCGGCCAGAGCGGCCGGATCAGCCGCCCAGGGCCACGTCGGAGCCGCCGAGCGTGAGCCGCACGCCGGAGGCGTCCGAGGTCAGACCGGACAGTGCCAGACCGGCCGGCAGACCGCCGCCCAGTTTCCGGTCGAAGTCGGTCTTCCGCCGGACCAGGTCCTCCACGCCGGGAATGCCCTCGCCGGGCACCTCGTCGGCGCGGACCCGGACCGTACCGCCGTCGACCAGGGTGACGGTGGAGATCACGCTGCGCGTGAGGGTGCGGCCGAGGATCTCGATGCTCGCCGTGACCTTCACCTTGCCGGGCGCCCCGCCGTAGGCGACGGTCACACCGGATTGGGAGGCCCTGGTGAGGTCCTCGTACGTCACCAGGGCGGAGCCGTC
The DNA here is from genome assembly GCF_042900645.1 of Streptomyces sp. NPDC012888. Classification (NCBI taxonomy): domain Bacteria; kingdom Bacillati; phylum Actinomycetota; class Actinomycetes; order Kitasatosporales; family Streptomycetaceae; genus Streptomyces; species Streptomyces sp. NPDC012888. The sequence goes on from NZ_JBIBBM010000015.1 coordinate 171,046, forward strand.
GGCGCGGCGGGCGGTGCCGCCGGAGTAGTCGTCGTCGACGGCCACGTCGTGCAGGGCCGCGTCCAGCCGGGCGATCCGCATGCGGCGGCCGTCGGCGGCCACCGTGACGTCGTCGAGGCGGACGTCGACCCGCTCCAGGCGCCGGTCCATGACCTGGGTGAGGAACGGGAAGCCCGCGATGTCGACCTCGGTGCTGCCGATCGAGGAGCCGCCGCCCGCGCGTACCTTGGCGGCCAGCTCGTCCTCCGCGTAGCCGACCGCGAGCCGGTCGGCCGCCGTGAACAGGCCGGCCAGGACCAGCCCCACGACCAGCAGCACCCGTATGACGCGCATTCCGTTCCCCCCTGTCGTGCGACCCTCCCCCGGACGACGTCCGGGGGGACCCGCCCTAGTTGATCACGCGCCCCATCAGGTAGACCGCGGGGGCGGCGGCGGCCAGCGGCAGCGCCACCCCGGCCGTCATGTGGACGAACTTCGAGGGGTAGTCGTACGCCGCCACGCGCAGCCCCACCAGCGCGCACACCCCCGCTGCCAGACCCACCAGGGCCCCGCCGGCGCCCGCGGAGGTCAGGCCGCCCACGGCGACGCCGGCTCCCGCGGCCGCGGCCAGCGAGACGCCCACGGAGGGGGCCGGCGGCAACGGCAGCGCACGGGTGAAGACGGCCACCGCGACCGCCGCGGTTCCGACGGTCACGGCCGCGGGGTCGGCGGCCAGGTAGCCGGCGCAGACGATCGCCAGCGCGGCGGAGGCCACCGAGGCCATCAGGCCGTACATGCGCTCGTCGGGGTCGGCCTGGCTGCGCAGCTGGAGCACCAGCGTGAGCAGCACCCAGGCGCCCAGGGTGCCGATGACGGCACCGGGCCCGTACGGGGCGCCGACCGCGAGCACCGCGATGTCGGCGGTGACCGCTCCGGCGAAGGCGAGGGCGATGCCCTGCCGGGCCGGCCACATGCCGTTCAGCCGGAACCAGCCGGCCGCGGTCAGGCCCTGCAGCGCGACCAGGGGCAGCAGCAGCGCCCAGTCCGCGACCGCGGCGGCCGCGGCCAGCAGCACGCCGAGGGCGGCGGTGAGCAGCGCCGGCTGCGGGCCGGGGTCGATGATCGGGGAGCGGCCCTCGGCCCGGGCCTGGCGGGGGTCCCTTATGCGGGTGGTGCCGGCGAGGGTGGGCGGGGAGTAGCCGGTGTCGCCGTCGTCCGGCCCCGCGGCCCGGGCGGCGTCCGGGCCGGCGGCGTGGGCCGCGTGGTGCGGCTCGGGCGCCGGGGCCGCGGCCGCGGCCGGCTCGGCGCCGGGGCCCGGGTACGGCGGGAGGTACGCCGTCTCGGCGGCGTCCGGGGTGGGCTGCGGGGGCACGGCCGCCTCGGCGCCGGGGCCCGGGTAGGGCGGGAGATACGCCGTCTCGGCGGCGTCCGGGGTGGGCTGCGGGGGCACGGCGGCGGCCGGGGCGGGTGCCGCGGTCTCGCCCGGGTACGGCGGCAGGTACGCCGTCTCGGCGGCATCAACCTGCCCGGCGGCGGCACCGCCCGGGTACGGCGGCAGGTACGCCGTCTCGGCGGCATCAACCTGCCCGGCGGCGGCACCGCCCGGGTACGGCGGCAGGTACGCGGTCTCGGCGGCATCAACCTGCCCGGCGGCCCCGCCGGGGTAGGGCGGCAGGTACGCCGTCTCGGCGGCGGACGGAGCCGGGGCCGCCGCGGCCGGGGCCTCCGGCCAGGGTCCGCCCGGGGCGGGCTGCTGCGCGGCGGCCGCACCGGGCCAGGGCGCGGCGGCCTGCGGTTCGTCGCGGAACCAGCCCTCCGGCGCGATGGGCTGCTGCTGCTCTGGCTGTGGCTGTGGCTGCGGGTGGTGCGAATGCTGCGGGTGGTGAGGCTGCGGGTAGGCGTGCGGGCCCGCGTCGGACCAGGAGCCACTCGCACCGGCGTCGGCAGCCGGCCACCCGGCACCCGGCTGCTGCTGCGGCTGCTGGGCCGCCGCCGGCTCGGCGGGCGCGGCGTCCCGGAACCAGCTGTCGGGGGCGGCCAGCGGCTGCTGCGCCCCTCTGTCCCCCTGGTCCTGGCCGGGGACCACGCCCGGCTGGTGCACCGGCTGGTAGGTGGTGTCCCAGGTGTCGGACTGCCAGGTCTGCGTGGCGTACGGGTCGGCCTGCTCGGGCTGGCCGGGCTGGCCGGGCTGGCCGGGCTGGCCGGGCTGGCCGGGCTGGCCGGGTCGGTTCTCGGCTGGCGTGCTCATCGTCGGCCCGTCACCCGCCCGCGAACGGCGGCAGGACCTCGACGGTGCCGCCCTCGGTCAGCAGGACCTCTTCATGGCTGCGCTTGCCGACCTGCTGCTCGTCCACCAGGAAGGAGCAGCGCTGCAGCACCCGGGCCAGTTCCCCGGGGTGCGCGGCGCGCACGGCGTCGAGCGCCTCGGCCAGTGTCCTCGCCGCGTACGGCTCCTCCGCCGTCCCGGCCGCGGCCTTGGCCGCCGCCCAGTAGCGGATGGTTCCGGTTGCCACTGCAGCTCCTCTCGTCGGCTCCGTACGGGTCCGTACGGCTCCGTACCGTCGGCCTCCATGATGACGCCTCGCGCCACCGGCGAGGGCGCCCGCTCCCCCGTGCCCCGGTGCGCCCGCCGCGCGCCGCCCCGCCCGCACGGCGGGCCGCCGAACCGGTGAAACCGGGCGCACACGGGACGGACGGCCCCCGAGGGGGTGGTGCGTTCCACAGAACCTCTGTGCCGGACGACCTCGGCCCGGGAAGGCCCGGCGGGCTATCCTGGCAGCGAAGAGGATCCGGGCAACGTAGCCCCCCGGGTCCTTTTGTGCTTTCAGCACGTTGAACAGAGTGCGAACAGTGGAATCCATGCGGGCCTCAGGGCGCGGGGACCGCAACCCGTACAGAGCACGTCCTCGACGGGACCGAGGAGGAACCGACGTGATGGGCCAGCCATTCCTGCACCGCCGCACGACCCGCACCCCGGCCGGGGGGTCGTGCCGATGAGCTCGTTGCTCCTGCTGACGAACGCCCTGCAGCCCTCCACGGAGGTGCTGCCCGCACTCGGCCTGCTGCTCCACAACGTACGGGTGGCCCCAGCCGAGGGGCCGGCGCTGGTGGACACCCCCGGCGCCGACGTCATCCTCGTCGACGGCCGCCGCGACCTGCCCCAGGTCCGCTCGCTCTGCCAGCTGCTGCGCTCCACCGGGCCGGGATGCCCGCTGGTCCTCGTCGTCACCGAGGGCGGCCTGGCCGCCGTCACCGCCGACTGGGGCATCGACGACGTACTGCTCGACACCGCCGGCCCGGCCGAGGTGGAGGCGCGGCTGCGGCTGGCGGTGGGCCGCCAGTCGCTCGGCTCCGACGACTCCCCCATGGAGATCCGCAACGGCGACCTGTCGGTCGACGAGGCGACGTACTCCGCCAAGCTCAAGGGCCGGGTGCTCGATCTCACCTTCAAGGAGTTCGAGCTGCTGAAGTACCTCGCGCAGCACCCCGGGCGGGTCTTCACCCGGGCCCAGCTGCTGCAGGAGGTCTGGGGCTACGACTACTTCGGCGGCACCCGGACGGTGGACGTCCACGTGCGGCGGCTGCGCGCCAAGCTGGGCCCCGAGCACGAGTCGCTGATCGGCACCGTCCGGAACGTGGGCTACCGCTTCGTCGCCCCGGAGAAGGTCGAACGGGCGGCCGAGGAGGCCCGCAGCAAGGCGGCCGCGGACGCCGCCGCGGCCGTCCCCCGGATGGAGGACAGGCCGGTCGGCGTCCGAAGCGCAGGACGACCTGCCCAGAGGTAGGTCACCCCGCGTAGACTTCCGCGCGTGGCCAAGGTGACGCGGGATGACGTGGCGCGACTGGCGGGTACTTCCACCGCCGTCGTGTCCTACGTCATCAACAACGGACCCAGGCCGGTCGCCCCGGCCACGCGCGAGCGTGTACTCGCAGCCATCAAGGAGCTGGGGTACCGGCCCGACCGGGTTGCCCAGGCCATGGCGTCGCGCCGCACCGACCTCATAGGCATGATCGTCCCGGACGCGCGGCAGCCGTTCTTCGCCGAGATGGCGCACGCGGTCGAACAGGCCGCCGCCGAGCGCGGGAAGATGGTCCTGGTCGGCAACTCCGACTACCGGGACGAGCGCGAGGTCCACTACCTGCGGGCTTTCCTGGGGATGCGGGTGTCCGGCCTGATCCTGGTCAGCCAGGGCATGAGCGAGCGGGCCGCCTCGGAGATCGAGGCGTGGGACGCGCGGGTGGTGCTGCTGCACGAGCGCCCGGAGGCGATCGACGACGTGGCCGTCGTCACGGACGACATCGGTGGCGCGCAGCTGGCGACGCGGCACCTGCTGGAGCACGGGCACGAGTACGTCGCCTGTATCGGCGGCGTCGAGAACACCCCGTCGGTCGGCGACCCGGTCGCCGACCACGTGGAGGGCTGGCGGCGGGCCATGCTGGAATCCGGCCGCTCGATCGAGGGCCGGCTGATCGAGGCCCCGTACAACCGGTACGACGCGTACCGGGTCGCCCTGGAGGTGCTCGCCCGGCCGGACCGGCCGACGGCGATCTTCTGCGCGACGGACGACCAGGCGATCGGCGTGCTGCGGGCGGCGCGCGAGCTGCGGATCGACGTGCCGCGGGAGCTGGCGGTGGCCGGCTTCGACGACGTCAAGGAGGCCGCGCTCACCGACCCGCCGCTGACCACGATCGCGTCGGACCGGCCGGCGATGGCCCGGGCGGCGGTGGATCTGGTGCTGGACGACGCGCTGCGGGTGGCGGGGTCGCGCCGGGAACGCCTGAAGCAGTTCCCCTCGGCGCTGGTGATCCGCCGCAGCTGCGGCTGCGCGTAGCCCTCGCGGCGCACCCGGGGTCCCGCCCCAGCACTCCGCGCCCCGAACGCCGGCGGGCTGGAGCCGCGGCGGGTTTATATGGGGCATACGCGGTTCTGGCGGGCTTCTCAGGCGGGACTCAGGTTGCTCTCATCATCCGCGGGCAGATTCGGTGCCATGACCGACAGCCACCGCCGCGAAGGCGGGTACCCGCAGGAGAACCGCCCCGGCCCGGCCGGCCCGTTCGGCGTCTACCCGCCGCCGCCCGCGTACCCGCCGGGCACCGGCGCCGCGCATGCCAAGCGGCAGCGGCCGCGCCCCCGGCCCGTCGCGCTGTTCGCCGCCGTGGCCATCACCGCGGCCCTGGTCGGCGGTGGGACGGCCGCCGCGGTGCAGCAGTTCCTCGGCACCGCCCCCGGCTCCGGGCCCGGCGGTTTCTCCGGCAGTCCGATCTCGCAGTCCTCCGCCGGCACGGTCTCCGGCGTCGCCGAGCAGGTCGGCCCCTCCGTCGTCCGCATCGACACCCGTGGCGGCGGCGGCCAGTCCACCGGCTCCGGCGTCGTGATCACCGGCGACGGGGAGGTCGTCACGAACAACCACGTGATCAGCGGCGCGTCCGAGATCCAGGTGACGACGAGCGACGGCAAGAAGTACGCGGCCAAGCTGGTCGGCACCGACCCGGACAAGGACCTGGCGCTGATCAGGCTGGAGGGCGCCAAGGGCCTCAAGCCGGCCAGGCTCGGCGACTCCGGCAAGCTCAGGGTCGGCGAGGAGGTCGTCGCCATCGGGTCCCCGGACCGGCTGACCGGCACCGTCACCAGTGGCATCGTCTCGGCGCTCGACCGCGAGGTGAACGTGCCGAAGTCGAAGTCCCCCCAGGGTGAGCGCGGCAGCGGCGGCTGGCCGTTCTCCTTCGACGGGCGGCAGTTCAACGGCGACACCGGCTCCGACACCACCTCGTACAAGGCCATCCAGACCGACGCCTCGCTCAACCCCGGCAACTCGGGCGGTGCCCTGGTGAACATGGCCGGGGAGGTCGTCGGCATGCCGTCCGCGATCTACTCGCCCGGCAACGACAGCTCCACCGCCGGCAGTGTCGGCCTCGGCTTCGCCATCCCGGTGAACGCGATCAAGGCGGACCTGGACTCCCTCCGCAAGGGCGGCCCCGGCGGGGCCGGCTCCCCGGGCCCCTCCGGCTACGGCTCCGGCTTCGGCACCTCCTTCTGACGGCCGCCGCCGTGCGAGGCTGGGGCGGACGTACCTGACCGACCGCAGACCACCCCCAGGGGGCGCACCGTGATTCCCGCCGAAGGCGACCCGCAGCGGGTCCTGATCGTCGATGACGAGCCCGCCGTCCGGGAGGCGCTGCGCCGCAGTCTCGCGTTCGAGGGTTACGCCACCGAGACCGCCGTCGACGGCCTGGACGCCCTCGACAAGGTGGCCGCGTACGAGCCGGACCTGATCGTGCTGGACGTCCAGATGCCGCGCATGGACGGTCTGACGGCGGCCCGGCGGCTGCGGGCGGCCGGCTCGGTCACGCCGGTGCTCATGCTCACCGCCCGCGACACCGTCGGCGACCGGGTGACCGGTCTGGACGCCGGCGCGGACGACTACCTGGTGAAGCCGTTCGAGCTGGACGAGCTGTTCGCCCGGGTCCGGGCCCTGCTGCGGCGCAGCGCGTACGTCGCGTCCTCCGGCCCCGCGCAGCAGCCCGCCGAGGACGTGCTGGCCTTCGGCGACCTGCGCATGGACCTCGCCACCCGGGAGGTCACCCGGGCCGGGCGGCCGGTGGAGCTGACCCGTACCGAGTTCACCCTGCTGGAGATGTTCCTGGCGCACCCGCGCCAGGTCCTGACCCGCGAACAGATCCTCAAGACCGTGTGGGGCTTCGACTTCGAGCCCAGTTCCAACTCCCTGGACGTGTACGTGATGTACCTGCGGCGCAAGACGGAGGCGGGCGGTGAGCCCCGCCTGGTGCACACCGTCCGCGGGGTCGGCTACGTCCTGCGGGCGGGCGACGGCGGGACCGCGGAGTGAGCCCGGTCGCCGGGTTCCGGGCGCTGCCGCTGCGGTCCCGGCTGGCCCTGCTGGTCGCCGTGGCCGTGGCGGTGGCGGTGGCGGGCGTCGCGGCGGTCAGCTGGTTCATGGTCCGGGCGCAGCTGCGCGACCAGCTGGACGGCTCCCTGCGGTCGACGGACGCGGTGGAGCAGGTGACGAAGTCCCCGGCGTACCGGCTGGGCTGCCTGTCGAAGCCGCCGGTGGGACCGGGCCAGTTCGTGAGCGACCTCAACGCGACGGTGCAGCTCGACTTCGCCGACGGCAGCCACTGCTGGGTGGACGGCCGGGAGACCCTGCCCGTCACCCGGATCGACAAGGAGATCGCGCGCGGGCAGCGGGGGCCGTCGCTGTACGACTCCACGACCGCCGACGGCGACCGGGTGCGGGTGTACAGCCAGCCGCTGCGCGTGGAGACGCAGGCCGGGACCCAGCAGGTGGCCCTGGCGGTGGCCAAGCCGCTGGCCGACGTCGACGAGCCCCTGTCCACCCTGGCCTGGGTGCTGCTGCTGGTGGCCGGGATAGGTGCGCTGGGGGCGGGGGCGGCCGGGCTGGTCGTCGCCCGGGCCGGGCTGCGGCCGGTGGACGAACTGACCGGCGCGGTCGAGCACATCGCCCGTACCGAGGACCTGACGGTCCGGATCCCCGACGAGGGCGAGGACGAGATCGCCCGGCTGTCGCGCTCGTTCAACTCGATGACGGCGGCGCTCGCCTCCTCCAGGGACCGGCAGTCGCAGCTGATCGCCGACGCCGGCCACGAGCTGCGCACGCCGCTGACCTCGCTGCGCACGAACGTCGAGTTGCTGGCGCGCAGCGAGGAGACGGGCCGGGCGCTCCCGCCGGAGGACCGGCGGGAGCTGCTGGCTTCGGTCAAGGCGCAGATGAGCGAACTGGCGGCGCTGATCGGGGACCTGCAGGAGCTGTCCCGGCCGGACGCCGACCGTCCGGGTCCGCTCCAGGTGGTCGCATGGCACGACATCGCCGTGACCGCGCTGGCCCGGGTCCGGCTGCGGGGGCCGGAGCTGTCGTTCGTCGCCGACATCCAGCCTTGGTACGTGCGGGGCGAGGCGGCCTCGCTGGAGCGGGCGGTGGTGAACGTGCTGGACAACGCGGTGAAGTTCAGCCCGCCGGGCGGTGTGGTGGAGGTGCGGCTGCGGGCCGGCGAGCTGACCGTGCGGGACCACGGGCCGGGCATCCCGGCGGAGGAGCTCCCGCACGTCTTCGACCGGTTCTGGCGGTCGCCGACGGCGCGGGCGCTGCCGGGCAGCGGGCTGGGGCTGTCGATCGTGGCCCGTACGGTGCGGCGCGCGGGCGGTACGGCCGAGCTGCGGGCGGCGGCGGACGGCGGCGCGGGGACCGAGGCCGTGCTGCGGATCCCGGGGGCACCGGCCCCGCCGCCGGGCGATCCGTCAGACGGGGTTGTGCGCGATCAGTGACTCGATGAAGCCGGCCCGGGTGTTGGGGAAGTCCATGGGAACGACCCCGAGGCCGGTGCGGCCGGCCATCTCGGCGCCGGTGACGAACGAGTGGATCTGCGGGTTGAGGCGGTCGGCGTTCCAGCGGGGCGGCATGTAGGCGGAGGTCGAGACGTAGTTGACGAAGAGCTTCCCGGGCTGCTGGACGGCCTTGCGGAAGTGGTTCTCGATCTTCCCGCGCTTGGCGAAGGGCTCGGCGTTCCAGTCGTCCTGGATGTCGAAGTGGGTGGGGTCGCCGTAGCGGATGCCGGGCAGGCCGCCGTTGTCGCCGAGCAGGACGACCTTGCCGCGGGCCTGGCCGAGGGTCGGCAGGGCGGTGGCGATGTGGAAGAGGGGTCGCCAGCCGCGGTTGTCGAGGTAGTCGTCGAAGACGGCGCGGAAGACGGCGTCGCTCTCGCCGGAGTACTCCTGTTTGACGCGCATCAGGACGGTCTCGGTGGGGTGGGCGAGCAGGAAGCCGCGGCAGGCGGCGAGCACGTCGCCGAACATCGCGTTCTGGTAGAAGGAGCCGTGGTGGATGGCGAACGAGCCGCCGGTGACGCGGCAGCGGACGTCGAGGAACCGGATGCCGGCGTCGAGCTGGGCGCCGATGCCGATGTTCTGGCAGGCGACGTAGAGGCCGCCGTACAGCGCTCCGGAGTCGTGGGTGCCGGGGACGGTCAGCTGCTGGAGGGCGGTGGAGCCGGGCACCGCGGCCATCCAGTCCCGGGTGCCGAGGGGGGTGCGGGCGGAGGCGGGCGCGGCCGCCGCGCCGAGTCCGGCCGCGGTGCCCGCGGCGAGTGCTCCGACCAGAAACGTACGCCTGTCCAGTGCCATGCCCGCCCCTTCGCCGGCTGCCGCGTCAGCCGGATTATGGCGTGCACAGGTCAGAAATAACTACCCATTGGTAGGAGGCAGTTGGGGCGGGCGGAGCCCCTCAGGCGCCCTCCAGCAGGTCCGCCAGCGCCCGCAGGCCCGACACGATCTCCCGGCCGTCCGGGGCGCACTCCGGGTCGGTGAGCCACTGGGTCATCACCCCGGTCATCACCGCCATCTGCACCGAGGCCAGCCCGCGCAGGTCCGCTTCGGCCACCTCGCCCTCGGGCACGCCGCGCAGCTGGGCGGCGATCTGCCGCCGGCTGGCCCGCTGCCCGGCGGCCAGGACGGCCAGCAGCCCTGGCGAGGACTGGGCGTGCACGAAGGCCTCCACCGACGCGGACCACAGCCAGCGCTGCTCGGTGAAGGAACGGACCTTGCGGGTCCAGACGTCGACGTAGCGCTCCTCGGCGGTCTCCCCCGCACCCCGGAGGCTGCCGACCTCCTCGCCCCACTCGTCCAGGGCGGCGAAGAGCGCCTGGTTGAGCAGGGCCTCACGGGAGCCGAAGTGGTAGCCGATGGCGGCACTGCTGACGCCGGCCGCCGCCGCGATGTCGCGGACGGTAGTGCGCAGGTAGCCCTTCTCCTCCAGGCAGCGGCGCGCCCCGGCCATCAGGTCCTCACGATTTCCCATCCGGGGATCGTACGCCGAACCCGGAGCCGTAAACGCTTGTATAGATCAGGCGATCTATACGAGGGTATTGCGCAAGCGAGCAAGATCGCCGTACGGTGGCCGCACACGCCCCGGCGAGGACGCACCGCCCCGCCGGGAAACGAGGGGAGACACCATGACCAGCACCGACACGGTCGCCCGCGCGGCCATCGCCGCCGCCGCCGACCCCGGCCTGCGCCACTCCTTCACCATCGACGGCCGCACCCTGTCCTACCTCGACTTCGGCGGCCCGGGCCGCCCCCTGCTCGCCGTCCACGGCGGCCTCTCCGAGGGCCTGCTCTGGGCCGACCTGGCCGCCCGACTCGGCGACGAGTGGCGGGTCATCGCCCCCGACCAGCGCGGCTTCGGCGACTCCGACCGCGGCCCCTCACACCAGCGCGCCGACTACGTCGCCGACCTGGTGGCCCTGCTGGAGCACCTCGACCTCGGCCCGCTCCCCGTCGTCGGCCACTCCCTCGGCGGACTCAACGCCCTGCACCTGGCCGCCGGGCACCCCGAACTGGTCAGCGCCCTGGTGAACGTCGACGCGGGCATCGTCTTCCCCCACGACGCCCCCAACTTCTTCGGCTTCCTCGCCTCGTTCCCGTACACCGCGCCCACCCGCGAGGAGCTCGTCGCCGCCTGCGGCCCGCTGGGCCCGACGGTCGCCCCCGCCCTGCGCCCGCTGCCCGACGGCAGCGGCTGGCGACTGCCGTTCCACCCGCAGGACCTGCTCGCCACCGTGGAGGCGGCCCGCGGAGACGACTTCCCCGCCTGGTCCGCCTCCACCTGCCCGGCCCTGCTCGTCCACGGTCTGCGCAGCGAGGTCCTCACCCGGGAGCTGGCCGACGCGATGGTCGCGGCCCGACCGGGGACCTCGTACAAGGCCCTGGACACCGGCCACGTCGTCCCGGTCGAGGACCCGGAGGGACTCGCGGCCGCGGTCGGAGACTTCCTCGGCGCACTCTGAGGAAAGCCGAAGGGGGCGGCCGGCCGCCGAAGCGGCCGGCCGCCCCCTTCCGGGACCGCCGAAGGCGTCGCCTACTTGATGACGGTGATCCGGTCGGCCGCCGGCGGCGCGATCGGGTTCGTCTCCGAGGAGTGCTTGCCCAGGTAGGCGTTGAAGACGTCCAGGTCGGACGCGCCCACCAGCTTGTTCTTGTGCTCCTTCAGGACGGTGAAGCCGTCACCGCCGCCCGCCAGGAACTCGTTCATCGCGACCCGGTAGGTCTTCGCCGGGTCGATCGCCTCGCCGTTCAGCTTCACCGAGTCGACCACGATCCGGTCGGCGCCGGCCTTCGTCATGTCGAGGGTGTAGGTGAAGCCCTTCGAGACCTGGAGGATCTTCGGGTTGGCGCCGTTGACCGGGCCGGAGACCTGCTGCTGCAGGGCCGTGATCAGCTGCGCGCCGGTCAGGTCCACCACGTTCATCATGTTGGTGAACGGCTGCACCGTGAAGGCCTCGCCGTAGGTCACCACGCCGTCGCCCTCGGCGCCGGCCGCCTTGTACGCCAGGTCCGCGCGGATGCCGCCCGGGTTCATGATGGCCAGCTGCGCGCCGCCCTTGTCGGCCGGGGCCAGGGCCTCCAGCTGGGCGTCGGCGATCAGGTCGCCGAGCGGCTTCTCGTAGGCGGAGGAGCCGCGGCCCGGGATGTCGGCCGAGATGAAGCCCTGCGGGCGGTTGGCGATCGGCGCCGCCAGCGCGTTCCAGCGGGTGATCAGCTCGGTCATGTCCGCGGCCTTGGGCTGGTCGCGGTGCACCACGTGGTTGGCGGCGGACGGCGACTTGACCGCGGTGCGGACGATGTCCTTGGTCTTGCGGTCGTACGTCAGCGTGGTCTCGGTGAACAGCCGGCCCAGGGAGGCCGCCGAGGTCACGGTCCGCGGCTGGCCGGCCGGGTCCGGGATGTTGCAGGCGTACGCCTGGTGGGTGTGGCCGGTGACCAGCGCGTCGACCGACGGGGCGACGTTCTTGGCGATGTCGACGATGGCACCCGAGATGCCGGCGCCGGCGCCCGGCACGTTGCAGTCGTAGTTGTACGCGCCGGAGGCGGGCAGGCCGCCCTCGTGGATCAGCGCGACGATGGACTGCACGCCCTGCTTCTGCAGCTGGGCGGCGTACTTGTTGATCGTCTCGACCTCGTCGCCGAACTTCAGGCCCTTGACGCCCTCGGCGGTGACGACGTCCGGGGTGCCCTCCAGGGTCACGCCGATGAAGCCGATCTTCACGCCGTCCTTCTTCCACACGAAGGTGGGCGACAGGAGCGGACGCTTGGTCTTCTCGTCGGTGACGTTGGCCGCGAGGTACGGGAACTTCGAGCCCTCGAAGGTCTTGTCGAACTCGTAGCACCCCTCGACCGGGTGGCAGCCGCCGTACTGCATGCGGCGGAGCTCGTCGCGGCCCTCGTCGAACTCGTGGTTGCCGACGCTGGTGACGTCGAGGCCCATCTTGTTCATGGCCTCGATGGACGGCTCGTCGTGGAAGAGCCCGGACAGCATCGGGCTGCCGCCGATCATGTCGCCGGCGGCGGCGGTGATGCTGAACTGCTTGCCCTTGCGGGCCTCGCGCAGGCTGGTCGCCAGGTACTCGACACCGCCGGCGGGTATGGCCTTGGTCGTGCCGTCGGCCTGCCGCTCGGTCACGGTGCCGGAAGAGCCCTGCGGCGGCTCCAGCGTGCCGTGCAGGTCGTTGAAGGACAGCAGCTGCACGTCGACGGTGCGGCCGTCACCACTGGCGGGCGCGGGCGTGGTGGCCACGGCCGGCAGCGCGACGGCGCCCAGCGTGCCGGCCCCGGCCGTGACGGCGAGGGCGGCGAAGGCCAACCGGCGGCTGCGGCGGCGCCGTTGTGGTGTCGCTGACATCAGTTCCCCTTTGTGGACAGCGAAAGAGTTTGGGAGGTCCCCGCAGCCTATGGTCAACGCGCGTAGCTCCGACAGGGGGTAGCGGGTTGCGAGCTGGTTACGCGCGAGTAGATCACACGGGGCAAACCGGACGAACTGTCCACCCATAGCCGGGAATCGACGGATTTGGGGGTCGGGACCGGCCGTGCGACAGCTCACGGTCGTAGGCTCGTCGCATGACTGACGCAGCAGCGGCCGTGGAGCCGGGACGGCAGATTCTGACGCTCGACGAACTGACGGAGGAGCAGGCGGACGCGGTCCAAGGCCTGCTGGAGGAAGCGGCGCGCACGGACGGCACCAGCGCGGTCTCGGAGCAGGGCCGGCTCCAGCTGCGCGGCGGTGCCCGCCCCGGCATCCGGCACTTCCTCCTGACCGAGGGCGGCAGGCTGGCCGGCTACGCGCAGCTGGAGGACACCGACCCGGTGGAGGCGCCGGCGGCCGAACTGGTCATCCACCCCTCGCTGCGCGGCCGGGGCCACGGGCGGGCGCTGGGCTCGGCGCTGCTGGCCGAGACCGGCAAGCGGATCCGGGTCTGGGCGCACGGCGGCAAGTCCGCCGCCCGCCACCTGGCGCAGGTGCTCGGCCTGACCCTCTTCCGGGAGCTCCGCCAGCTCCGGCGGCCCCTGGGCCCGGACGCGCCGCCACTGCCGTCTCCGGAACTCCCGCCGGGCGTCACCGTCCGCACGTTCGTCCCCGGCGAGGACGACGCGGCCTGGCTCACGGCGAACGCGGCGGCCTTCGCCCACCACCCCGAGCAGGGCTCGCTGACCCAGCGCGACCTGGACGACCGCAAGGCGCAGCCGTGGTTCGACCCCTCGGGCTTCTTCCTGGCGGAACGGGACGGGGCCCTGGTCGGCTTCCACTGGACCAAGGTCCACGCGGCGGAGGGGCTGGGCGAGGTGTACGTGGTCGGCGTACTGCCGGGCGCGCAGGGCGGCGGCCTGGGCAAGGCCCTGACCGCGATCGGCCTCCGCCACCTGGCCGCGGCGGGCCTGCCGACGGCGATGCTCTACGTCGACGCGGACAACCCGGCGGCGCTCTCGGTGTACGAGGGCCTCGGCTTCACGACACACGAGGTCGACCTCATGTACCGCACGGAAAGCTGACCCCCCGAAGCCGCCGCCGACGCCCCGGCCACCCCGGCCCCGCCGGCGTTCGAGGCGTGGGGGTCCCCCGGACGGAGTCCGGGGGAGGGTGCGGGGCGGAGCCCCGCGTGCCCGGCCGGAGCCCCGCGAGCCCGGCCGGAGCCCCGCCCGGCCGCGGGCCCCGCCCGGCCGTGGGCCCCGGGGGCCCGGTAGCGGCTCCCTGGAGGCCACGCCCCATTAACCGCGCATTAATGCACGCTTGCGACGCTCCCCCACATGCACCCTGGACCCCGACCGACGGCAACGCCGTCCGACGCGCCTGTCCTGCCGCGTGCGCGGAAGAATGGAGTCATGAGCCACCAGCCCAGCGCCAGCGCCACCGAGGTCCCCCTCCAGAACTCCCAGCCGGAGCGGCCCGCGCGGCTCGGTTCCATAGCCGCGCACCGCCCCCACGCCGACCTGGAGCCCGAGATCGACTCCGACCTCGACGCCTTCGACGAGAAGGACGACGGCGAACTCCCCGCCGGCCGGTTCCTCGACCGCGAACGCAGCTGGCTGGCCTTCAACGAGCGGGTGCTCGAACTCGCGGAGGACCCGGCCACCCCGCTACTCGAACGGGCTAACTTCCTCGCCATCTTCGCGAGCAACCTCGACGAGTTCTTCATGGTCCGCGTCGCCGGCCTCAAGCGCCGCATCGCCACCGGCGTGGCCACCCGCTCCGCCTCCGGCCTCCAGCCCCGCGAGGTCCTCGACCTGATCTGGACCCGCTCCCGCGAGCTCATGGCCCGGCACGCCGCCTGCTTCCAGCAGGACGTCTCCCCCGCGCTCGCCGACGAGGGCGTCCACCTCATCCGCTGGCCCGATCTGACGGAGAAGGAGCAGGCCCGCCTGTTCACCCTCTTCCGCAACCAGATCTTCCCGGTGCTCACCCCCCTCGCCGTGGACCCCGCGCACCCGTTCCCGTACATCTCCGGCCTGTCGCTGAACCTCGCCGTGGTCGTCCGGAACCCCGTGAGCGGCCACCGCCACTTCGCCCGCGTCAAGGTCCCGCCGCTGCTGTCGCGGTTCCTGGAGGCCTCCCCGCAGCGCTACGTCCCGCTGGAGGACGTGATCGCCGCGCACCTGGAGGAGCTCTTCCCCGGCATGGAGGTGCTCGCCCACCACATGTTCCGGGTCACCCGCAACGAGGACCTGGAGGTCGAGGAGGACGACGCCGAGAACCTGCTCCAGGCCCTGGAGAAGGAGCTCATGCGGCGCCGCTTCGGCCCGCCCGTGCGCCTGGAGGTCGAGGAGTCCATCGACCCCGGCGTCCTGGACCTCCTCGTCCAGGAGCTGAAGGTCTCCGCCGCCGAGGTCTACCCGCTGCCCGGCCCGCTCGACCTGACCGGTCTCTTCGGCATCGCCTCCCTCGACCGGCCGGAGCTGAAGTACCCCAAGTTCATCGCCGGCACCCACCGCGACCTCGCCGAGGTCGAGTCCGCCTCCGCGCCCGACATCTTCGCGGCCCTGCGCGAGCGCGACGTCCTGCTCCACCACCCGTACGACAGCTTCTCCACGTCCGTGCAGGCCTTCCTGGAGCAGGCCGCCGCCGACCCCGACGTCCTCGCCATCAAGCAGACGCTCTACCGCACCTCCGGCGACTCCCCCATAGTCGACGCCCTGATCGACGCCGCCGAGTCCGGCAAGCAGGTCCTCGTCCTGGTCGAGATCAAGGCCCGCTTCGACGAGCAGGCCAACATCAAGTGGGCCCGCAAGCTGGAGGAGGCCGGCTGCCACGTGGTCTACGGCCTCGTCGGGCTGAAGACCCACTGCAAGCTGTCGCTCGTGGTCCGCCAGGAGGGCGAGACCCTGCGCCGCTACAGCCACGTCGGCACCGGCAACTACCACCCGAAGACCGCCCGGCTGTACGAGGACCTCGGCCTGCTGACCGCCGACCCGCAGGTCGGCGCGGACCTCTCCGACCTCTTCAACCGGCTGTCCGGCTACTCCCGCCGCGAGACCTACCGCCGCCTGCTGGTCGCCCCGCGCTCGCTCCGCGACGGCCTGATCTCCCGGATCAACAAGGAGGCCGCGCACCAGCGCGCCGGCCGCCCCGCGTACGTCCGCCTCAAGATGAACTCGATCGTCGACGAGGCGCTGATCGACTCGCTCTACCGGGCCTCCCAGGCCGGGGTGCCCGTGGACATCTGGGTGCGCGGCATCTGCGCCGTGCGCCCCGGCGTCACCGGCCTCTCGGAGAACATCCGGGTCCGCTCGGTCCTCGGCCGCTTCCTGGAGCACTCGCGGATCTTCGCCTTCGGCAACGGCGGCGAGCCCGAGGTGTGGATCGGCAGCGCCGACATGATGCACCGCAACCTCGACCGCCGCATCGAGGCCCTCGTCCGGGTCGCCGACCCGGCCCACCGCGCGGCCCTGGACCGGATGCTGGAGACCGGCATGTCCGACGCCACCTCCTCCTGGCACCTGGGGCCGGACGGCGAATGGACGCGGCACAGCACGGACCCCGAGGGTCAGCCGCTGCGGCACGTACAGGAGATGCTCATAGACGCCCGGAGGCGCCGGCGTGGCTCAGCGAAACCATGACCTGACGGCGGCGACCGCGGGTGACGTCCTCGGGGCGTACCTGCGGTCGCAGGCGACCGCCTTCCTGCGCGGGCTCCGCCTGTACGAGGAGAGCGGCGCCGACGCGGCCGACGGGGCGGAGGCCGCGAGGACGCTGCGGGCCGCGTCCCGGCGCATCAGCGGCTCGCTGGCCACGTTCCGCGCGGTGACCCAGTCGTCCTGGGCGGACGGGCTGCGCACCGAGCTGGTCTGGCTCTCCTCCACCCTGGCCGACGAGCACGCCTGCGCGAGCCGCCTGACCCGGCTGCTGGACGCCCTGCACCGGCTTTCCGGGTCCCCCGACGTACCGGCGCCGAGGGCCTCCTCCGGCTCGCTGACGGTGGGCTCCGCGCGGGCCGGGGCGCTGCTGGAACGCCAGCTCACCCTGGCCCGGACCCGTGCGCATTCGGCCACGCTGCAGGCCCTCGGGTCCTCCCGGTTCCACGCGGTGGCGGACGCGGTGGCCGTGCTGGCGTCGGAGGTGCCGCTGGACGAGGTGGCGGCGGCCGGCCGGGTGCCGGACGTGCTTGTTCCGCTGGCCGAGCAGACGGGGACCCGGCTGGAAGTCGCCGTGTCGGCCCTCCCCCTGGTCCGGGCGGCCCGCCCGTACAACGCGGACGCCCTGGTGGACGACGCCCTGCAGGACGCGCCGTGGCACGCGGTCCGCCGCTTGCTGCGCGTGCACCGGTACGCCCGTGAGACGCTGGGCGAGGACGTGACCCGGCTGGCCGCGGCGGGCGAGGCCCTGGACCGGCACCGGGACGCGGCGGAGGCCGCGGCCGCCTCCGCGACGGCCGCCCGCACCCCCCGCATCGCCCCGGCGACCGCCTACGCCCTCGGCGTGCTGCACGCCGACCAGCGGCACGAGGTGGAGGCGGCCCGCTTCACCTTCCAGCACCTGTGGTCGGGCGCCGCGGCGGCGTCCAGCCCGGCCGGCGTCTGACGTCCGGGAGTGACAGGGTCCCCGCGGGGTAAGGGCGGAGCCATGAGGGGTCGGCGAGCGGGGCCGCGTGCGGTCCCTCCACCGGCGAGATCCGGCCATCCGGATCGCACGTTGAAAACGCCGAGATAACGGCGGGATAACGGAAAGTGGCGCCGCGGTGCTCCGGCGCACCGCCTCACCATGCCGTCCGCCACGGTTCACCGTTCGTTCACTTGCGACCGTCGGCCCCGTCACCTGTTCTGCCTAATTTCGGCAGTGCACGGTGCGAGTCCCGCCGAGAACGCGCAGCTCCGCCGGCCACCCGACGTAGTCCTCTACGCACGCCGCCCCGAAACCAGAAAGCGGCCGGCGGCTCCTGGAAGGAACACCCGAACAGTGAAGCTTCAGCGCAAGAACATGCTTCGTGCCTCCGCCCTCGGGGCGCTCGTCGTGTCCGGCGCCCTGGTCCTCACGGCGTGCGGCTCGGACGACAACACGAAGAACAACGGCTCGAACAGCGCTGCCCCGAGCGTCGCGGCCGGCGACGTCAAGTGCGACGGCGCCACCGGCAAGCTGCTCGCCTCGGGCTCGTCCGCCCAGAAGAACGCGGTCGACCTGTGGATCAAGAACTACATGGCGGCCTGCAAGGGCGTCGAGGTCAACTACAAGTCGTCCTCCTCCGGTGAGGGCATCGTGGCCTTCAACCAGGGCACCGTCGGCTTCGCCGGCTCCGACTCCGCGCTGAAGCCGGAGCAGGTCGAGGAGTCCAAGAAGATCTGCAAGGGCGGCCAGGGCATCAACCTGCCGATGGTCGGCGGCCCGATCGCGCTCGGCTTCAACGTCCCGGGCGTCGACAAGATCAACCTGGACGCGGCCACCATCGCGAACATCTTCAACGACAAGATCAAGAAGTGGAACGACGAGGCCATCAAGAAGCTCAACCCCGGCGTCGAGCTCCCCGACCTCGCCATCCAGGCCTTCCACCGCTCCGAGGACTCCGGCACCACCGAGAACCTCGGCAAGTACCTGAAGGCCACCGCCGGTGACGCGTGGCCGTACGAGGCCGCCAAGAAGTGGCCGGCCCCGGGTGGCCAGGCCGCCTCCGGCTCCTCCGGTGTCGCCGCCCAGGTCAAGCAGAACTCCGGCGCGATCGGCTACTTCGAGCTCTCCTACGCCTCGGCCCAGGGCATCAAGACGGTCGACCTGAACACCGGTGCCACCGCCCCGGTCGCCGCGACCGCCGAGAACGCCTCCAAGGCCATCGCCGCCGCCAAGATCGCCGGCACCGGCTCCGACCTGGCCCTGAAGCTCGACTACGCCACGAAGGCCGAGGGCGCCTACCCGATCGTCCTGGTCACCTACGAGGTCGTCTGCGACAAGGGCAACAACCCCGAGACGCTGAAGACCGTGAAGTCCTTCCTCACCTACACCTCCTCCGAGGCCGGCCAGAAGGTCCTCTCCGAGAAGGGCTACGCGCCGATCCCGGCCGAGATCAACGCCAAGGTCCGCGAGGTCGTCGCCTCGCTCGCCTGATCGACACGACCCAGCTGCCGGGTCGCCCACCGTCCAGGGCGACCCGGCATCCGGGCCCTCCCCCTCCACCCGGGGGATCCGGTGCACCGCCGCCAGGGGGCATGCCCCCCACACAGACCGGAAAGAACATGGCTTCCACCACACCCACCCGCATAGACACGGCTCCGCCATCGGCGACCAGGAGCGACAGGTCCACCGGCAAGGCCGGTGACAAGGTGTTCGCCGGCCTCTCCAAGGGCTCCGGCATCCTGCTCCTGGTGATCATGGCGTCGATCGCCGTCTTCCTCACCTACCGTGCGTCGATCGCGCTGTCGGAGAACGAGGGCAACTTCCTCACCACCTCCGACTGGAACGCCTCGGCGAACCCCCCTGTCTTCGGCATCGCCGTCCTGCTCTTCGGCACGATCGTCAGCTCGATCATCGCGATGGTCATCGCCGTGCCGATCGCCGTCGGCATCGCCCTCTTCATCTCGCACTACGCGCCGCGCAAGCTGGCCTCCTCGCTCGCCTACGTGGTCGACCTGCTGGCCGCCGTGCCGTCGATCATCTACGGCATCTGGGGCGCGCTCTTCCTGGTGCCGCAGCTGAACGGCCTGAACCTCTGGCTGGACGAGTTCTTCGGCTGGACCTACGTCTTCGAGAAGACCCAGGTCGGCGTCGCCCGTTCGCTGTTCACCGTCGGCATCCTGCTGGCGATCATGATCCTGCCGATCGTGACCAGCGTCAGCCGCGAGGTCTTCCTGCAGGTCCCGCGCATGAACGAGGAGGCCGCCCTGGCCCTCGGCGCGACCCGCTGGGAGGTCATCCGGATGTCCGTGCTGCCCTTCGGCCGCTCCGGCATCATCTCCGCCTCCATGCTCGGCCTCGGCCGCGCCCTCGGCGAGACCATGGCCGTCGCGACCGTGCTCTCCCCGAGCTTCCTCATCTCGCTGCACATCCTCGACCCGGGCGGCGGCACCTTCGCGCAGAACATCGCCGCGAAGTTCGACGAGGCCAACGAGTTCGGCCGGGACGCGCTGATCGCGTCCGGCCTGGTCCTCTTCCTGCTCACCCTGCTGGTCAACGGCGCGGCCCGCCTCATCATCGCGCGCCGCAAGGAGTTCTCGGGGGCGAACGCCTGATGAGCCACGCACTTCAGGACCCGCGCCCCACCGGCGCCCGCAGGTCCTCCGGCAGCCTGACCCGCGGCGGCCTGCCCCGCTGGGCCCCGGCCGGCATCGCCGTCGTCTCCATCGCCCTGGGCACCGGCATCGGTGCCGCCGCCTCCCTCGGCAGCAAGGTCCAGTGGGGCCTGATCGCCGCGCTCCTGTTCGTGGTGATCACGTACACGCTGAGCTCGGTCGTCGAGAACCGCCGCCAGGCCAAGGACCGCGTCGCCACCTCGGTCGTCTGGGTCTGCTTCGTCCTCGCGGTCATCCCGCTGCTGTCCCTGATCTGGGTCACCATCAGCCGCGGCCTCAAGGTCCTCGACGGCTACTTCCTGACGCACTCGATGTCGGGCATCACCGCCTTCGACGAGGGCGGCGGCGTCTACCACGCGCTGCTCGGCACCATCGAGCAGGTCGCGCTGGCGACCCTGATCGCCGCCCCGATCGGCCTGTTGACCGCCGTCTACCTGGTCGAGTACGGCAAGGGCTCGCTGGCCAGGGCCGTCACCTTCTTCGTCGACGTCATGACCGGCATCCCGTCCATCGTCGCGGGTCTGTTCATCCTGTCGACCTGGAACCTGATGCTCGGCTTCGGCCCCTCCGGCTTCGCCGGCTCCATGGCCCTGGCGATCCTGATGATGCCGGTCGTGGTCCGCTCCACCGAGGAGATGCTCAAGCTCGTCCCGAACGAGCTGCGCGAGGCCTCCCTGGCCCTCGGCGTGCCGAAGTGGCGCACGATCCTCAAGGTGGTCCTGCCCACCGCCATCGGCGGCATCTCCACCGGCGTCATGCTGGCCGTCGCCCGTATCGCCGGTGAGACCGCGCCGATCATGCTGCTGGTCTTCGGTGCGCAGCTGATCAACAACAACCCCTTCGAAGGCGCCCAGTCGTCGCTCCCCCTCTACATCTGGGAGCAGTACAAGGTCGGTAGTGAGGCCTCCTACGACCGCGCCTGGGCCGCGGCGCTCGTCCTGATCGCCTTCGTCATGATCCTCAACCTGGTGGCCCGCGGCATCGCCCGCTGGAAGGCCCCGAAGACCGGTCGCTGACCGCGGCCACGAAAGAAGCTCTGAATCACATGGCCAAGCGCATCGACGTCTCCGGTCTCTCCGCCTTCTACGGCAACCACAAGGCCATCGACGACATCTCGATGACCGTCGAACCCCGCTCCGTGACCGCCTTCATCGGCCCGTCCGGCTGCGGCAAGTCCACCTTCCTGCGCACCCTGAACCGCATGCACGAGGTCACCCCCGGCGGCCGCGTCGAGGGCAAGGTGCTCCTGGACGACGAGAACCTGTACGGCGCCGGCGTCGACCCGGTCGCGGTCCGCCGCACCGTCGGCATGGTCTTCCAGCGCCCGAACCCCTTCCCCACCATGTCGATCTTCGACAACGTGGCGGCGGGCCTCCGCCTGAACGGCAAGTTCAAGAAGGCCGAGCTGGAGGACGTTGTCGAGCGTTCCCTCAAGGGCGCCAACCTCTGGAACGAGGTCAAGGACCGCCTGGGCAAGCCCGGCTCCGGCCTCTCCGGCGGCCAGCAGCAGCGTCTGTGCATCGCCCGCGCCATCGCGGTCGAGCCGCAGGTCCTGCTGATGGACGAGCCCTGCTCGGCGCTGGACCCGATCTCCACCCTCGCCATCGAGGACCTGATCGGCGAGCTGAAGGAGCGCTTCACGATCGTCATCGTGACGCACAACATGCAGCAGGCCGCGCGCGTCTCCGACCGCACCGCCTTCTTCAACCTCGCGGCGGTCGGCCAGCCCGGCAAGCTGATCGAAATCGACGACACGGAGCGGATCTTCTCCAACCCGTCCGTCCAGGCCACCGAGGACTACATCTCCGGCCGCTTCGGCTGAGTCCCGGTCCCCACAGACGTCCTGCGGTGCTGCATGGCGGTGCCACCGCAGGTCGGCAGAAAGAAGGGCCGGCTCCCCCTGGGTGGGGGGAGCCGGCCCGTTTCCGTTTCGTGCCGCCCCGCGGCCCGCGCGGCTAGCCGAACGCCAGGTTCACGACCCAGAAGCTCAGCGCGGCGACCAGGGCCGCCGCCGGCATCGTGATGAACCAGCCCAGGATGATGTTCTTCGCCACGCCCCAGCGCACCGCGTTCACCCGCTTGGTCGCCCCCACGCCCATGATCGCCGAGGTGATCACGTGCGTGGTCGAGATCGGCGCGTGGAACAGGAACGCCGAGCCGAACATGATCGACGCACCGGTGGTCTCGGCCGCGAAGCCCTGCGGCGGGTCCAGCTCGATGATCTTCCGGCCCAGGGTCCGCATGATCCGCCAGCCGCCCGCGTAGGTGCCCAGCGACAGCATCACCGCACAGGCCACCTTCACCCACACGGGGATCGGGTCGCCGGCCTGCTCGACGTCGGCGATGACCAGCGCCATGACCACGATGCCCATGGTCTTCTGCGCGTCCTGCAGGCCGTGGCCCAGCGCCATGCCGGCCGCCGAGACCGTCTGGGCGATGCGGAAGCCGCGCTTGGCCTTGTGCGGGTTGGCCCGGCGGAACATCCACAGGATGACGACCATGACCAGGTAGCCGACGACGAGACCGGTGACCGGCGAGACGAACATCGGAATGACGACCTTGTCGACCACGCCGTTCCAGATCACCTCGGTCCCGCCGGCCAGGGCCGCGCCCACCATGCCGCCGAACAGCGCGTGCGAGGAGGACGAGGGGAGGCCGAAGTACCAGGTGACCAGGTTCCAGACGATCGCGCCGACCAGCGCCGCGAAGAGGATCCACATGCCCCGGTTGCCGTGCGGGGTCTCGATCAGGCCCTCGCTGACCGTCTTGGCCACCCCGCTGCCCAGGAAGGCACCGGCGAGGTTCATCACCGCGGCCATCGCCAGGGCCGCGCGCGGGGTCAGCGCCCGCGTGGACACCGACGTGGCGATGGCGTTCGCGGAGTCGTGGAAGCCGTTGGTATAGGTGAAGCCGAGCGCGACGCCGATGGTCACGACCAGCGCAAAGGTGTCCACGGGGTTCAGGACTCCTTGACCGCGATGGTCTCCACCGTGTTCGCGACGTGCTCGAACGCGTCGGCCGCCTCCTCGAGCACGTCCACGATCTGCTTGAGCTTGAGCACCTCGATGGCGTCGTACTTGCCGTTGAACAGGTGGGCGAGCAGCTTGCGGTGGATCTGGTCGGCCTGGTTCTCCAGCCGGTTGACCTCGATCCAGTACTCGGTGAGGTTGTCCATCGTCCGCAGGTGGGGCATCGCCTCGGCGGTCAGCTCGGCGGCCCGCGCCAGCACCTCGATCTGCTGCTCGACGCCCTTGGGGAGTTCCTCGACGTTGTAGAGGACCACCAGGTCGACGGCCTCCTCCATGAAGTCCATGATGTCGTCGAGCGACGACGCGAGGGAGTAGATGTCCTCACGGTCGAACGGCGTGATGAAGGAGGAATTCAGCTGGTGGAAGATGGCGTGGGTCGCGTCGTCCCCCGCGTGCTCCGCCGCCCGCATCCGCTCCGCGATCTCGGCCCGGGCGGAGGCGTCCGCCCCGAGCAGTTCCATCAGGAGCTTGGAGCCGGTGACGATGTTGTCCGCGGATGCGGCGAACATGTCGTAGAAGCTCGTCTCCCTGGGGGTCAGACGAAATCGCACGTGAGGTCCTCGGGGTGCATAGGTTTCGGACACGCTGATGCTAGGCGCATCCTCCGGCCACGGCTAACCGGCCGTTCCCCAGTGTCCTCCATCAGGCAGAGTGAGGGGTACGGGCCCCGCCACTCCTGGTGAAGCCCGCTACCCTATACCCATGAGGGGTATGTCACCGGGAGGCGGCGGAGGCCCGCCCCGGAGGCCCCTCACCCACGGAAACGGGAGGACGCATGACGACCACCGAGAGCGAGACCGGCACCCCCGCCGAGCCGGCCGGCGTCCACCACGGCTACCACCACCAGAAGGCGGAGCACCTCAAGCGGCTCCGCCGGATCGAGGGCCAGATCCGCGGCCTGCAGCGGCTCGTCGACGAGGACGTCTACTGCATCGACATACTCACCCAGGTCTCGGCCAGCACGAAGGCGCTCCAGTCCTTCGCCCTCCAGCTGCTGGAGGAGCACCTGCGGCACTGCGTGGCCGACGCGGCGGTCAAGGGCGGGGACGAGATCGACGCGAAGGTCGAGGAGGCCACCAAGGCCATCGCCCGGCTGCTGCGCACCTGAGCCGGCGCGTACGGCGGGGCCCGGCGTACGGCGTCACCCGCCCCAGGCGGCACCCGCCCCGAGCAGCACCTCGTCGATCCGGTCCTGGCTGAGCCGGTCCTCCAGCGCCGCGGACGCCGCGATGATCAGTTCGCCGCACAGCTCGATCTCGGCGAGAGCCACGTGGTCATGCACCGCCGTTCCGCCTCCGGGAGTCACGCGCGTCTCACCTCTCTCTGCCGGCTACCGGAATCGGGTTCTCAGCGTAGGGAGGCCCCGACGGCGCGCGCATGACACGGATGGACCATTTCCGGATACCACCCTGGCCAGAACCCGCCCGCCCGGCCCACCGGGCAACCGGTCGGCCGGTCACCCGGCGCACCCGCTCCGCTACTCGGCGATCTTGCCGGCGTAGATGTCGGCGCCGTCCGGCAGCACCACGGTCACCGGAGTCCCGAACCCGTACAGCAGGGTGGTCGAGGAGACGTCGATCGGCCCGTCGTTGACGTAGCTGAACCGGTGCCGGACCTTCCGGAGCCGACCGTCCTCGTCCAGGTAGGCGTCGAAGGGGACCGTGTCCTTGCTGAACCCTTTCGCCGCGGCCTCCAGCGCTCCACGCAGGTGCGCGGGGGCGCTCCGCGCGGCCCGTGCGATGTCGGTGGTGCCCCGGTAGTGCCGGACCTTCGTCCCGGACAGCTCGGTCTCCCCGACGTACGTCACCCCGTCCGCCGCCCGCAGCAGCTCGGCGGCGGCCAGCGGGTCGGTGGCCCCGCCGGTGACCAGGTTGCCGTCCGCGAGGGTGGTGGTGTCGACCCGTACCCACTTGTCCTCCGGGACCCCGGCGCCCCGGTTCTTCATGTACAGCGCGCCGGGCGTCAGCAGCTCCGTGATCGGGCGGTGCCCGGGCTTGCCGGTGACGTCGGCCGGCAGCATCACCAGCAGCTGCCCCATCCGGTTGCGGAAGTCGACCCCGCCCTCGCCGCGGATGGTGACCCGGGTGCCGCCGGTGGCCATCTCCATCGCCGTACGGGCGCGGGCGCTGCCCGACCGGGCGAGCACGTCCGCCGCCGCCCGCACGGCCGCCGTCCCGTCGGCCGCCGACGGTTCGCTCTCGCCGCAGCCGGCGATCGCCGTCACGGCCAGTACCGTCGCGGCCGCCGTGAGGGGGACCGCGACGACGGGCCCCCGGTCCCGGCCACCGCGCCTCTGCTGGTGCACCACCATCGCCTGCCAACCCCCAACGCATGAACGCCGCTTGTCCGAGGCCCCACCCGTTCCGCTTAACGACACCCCTGGGTGCCCGTCACGGTCCGCCGAACGAGATGCACCTCATCGGGAACACGGCCGACCCGGTACCGTGGGGAACGTGGAATCGCACACCCGATTGCAGCCCGCTCTTCCGCTTGGGGCCGTACCGGCCCAGCCCGGCCTCCACGTCACCGAAACCGCCGAACGCGGGTCGTTCGCCGTCGCGCAGTGCAGCTGCGGCTGGCGCGGCCCGGCCCGCCGCTCCCGCGACAAGGCCCGCGACGACGCCTCCCGCCACCCCGCCGCCTGACCTTCACCCGTCCGGCCCACCCGGGTGGCCCCGCCGCGCCCGGGGCGCTGCGCTGTACACATGCCGCCACGACTGGGGCGCCGCGGTGCGGTGCTCGCCTGGACCCTGCTGTTCGCCGCGGTCCCGGCCGCGGTGGCCCGGGCCGGACCCGTCGGCACGGCTGACGGCCCGGGCGACGTGGCCCTGGCCATCGGCACGACCACCGCGGCGGCGGCCGCCACCGGGCTGTGGCTGCGCGCCCGCTACCGCCGGGACCGCGACGACGACGAGGGCCCCGGCGACGGCACCCCCTGACCCGGGCCGCGCCGTGCCGCCTCAGGCGGCCAGGTCGCTCTCGCGCGCCGCGGCGGCCCGGGGCAGGTCCACGGGCTGCGCGGGGGCGCACCCCCTGGCCCGTACGAGCCACCCGACGCGGCGCGAGGCGGCGAGTGCCCGCGCCGGCGGGGTCAGCAGGGCCATGGCGAGCGGGGCGAGGAGCAGCACCACGGCGGTGCCGAGCGCGAGTCCGCCGACCACGTCGGTCGGGTAGTGCTCGCCGGTGTAGACCTTGCACAGGCCCACGGCCAGGGCCAGGCCGATCCCGGCGAAGCCGAGCTTGCGGTTGGCCATGAACAGGCCGACGCCCAGGGCCATGGCGAGGGCGGCGTGGTCGCTGACGAAGGAGAAGTCGTGCCTGCCCGAGGCGAGCACCTCCAGTCCGCCATGCTGACGGAAGGGGCGGGGCCGGGCGACGAACTCGCGCAGCGGGACGTTGAGCAGCAACGCGATCGCGGCGGCGAGCGGAGCCCACACCAGGGCGGCGAAGCCTTCTGCGGCGGCGGGCGCGGGCCGCTTCCTGACGCCGCGCCAGCACCACAGCACGAGCAGGACGAGCGCCGTGAGCAGCCCGTACTCACCGGCGGCGGCGACGGCGCGGTCGAGCCAGTCCGGGGCGCGCTGGGCCAACCCGTTGATCCCGTACAGCAGGCTGACGTCCATGTTCGGCCCACCGGTCGCGAGTCCAGCCATGGTGTTGCGACCCCTTGCCTTGCTCGGTCCCCTGTGGCGCACGCCGCTGTGCGCCCCTTAGACCCCCCCGGTGATCATCCCCCGTGCCCATGGAACGCCCGTTCTGGCGCGTACGTTCCACTCTCCACCGAATGATCACCCCAACGTTATCGAAGAGTGACTCATCGTCGCAGCTCAAGGCCTTTGCATCACGGAGCGTTGCCGGCACCGGTGTTGGGGGTCGTGGGCGCCGGCTTCTGACGGACCGGCAGGGCCTCCGCCCCGTCCCTGGTGACCCGGGTGGCACCGAAGTAGTCGGGGGTGTCGATCTTGTCGAACCGGATCACCGCGCCGGTGTACGGGGCGTTGATCATGTACCCGCCGCCGACGTAGAGGCCGACGTGCCGGATCGCCCGGGAGTTCGTCGGATCGTCGGAGAAGAACACCAGGTCGCCGGGGAGCAGTTCGTCCCGCGAAGGATGCGACCCGGCGTTGTACTGGTCGTTCGCCACCCGCGGCAGCCTGATCCCCACCGTCTCGTAGGCGGCCTGCGTCAACCCGGAACAGTCGAACCGCCCACCGTCCTCGACCCCGCCCTCCCCGCCCCACAGGTAGGGCTTCCCGAGCTGCTTCTGCGCGAAGTAGATCGCCCCGGCCGCCTGCTGAGAGGGCGCCACCCGCCCGACGGGCCGCTCGAAGCTCCTGGCCAGCGTGATGATCTTCTTGACGTAGCCCTGGGTCTCCGGATACGGCGGCACACCGCCGTACTTCTTCACCGCGCCGGCCCCCGCGTTGTACGCGGCCAGCATGTTCGCCGTCGGGTCACCGGGGACCTTGCCGACGTACCTGGCGAGTTCGCAGTCGTACGAGGCGGCCGACGGGATCGCGTCGTTGGGATCCCAGATGTCCCGGTCCCCGTCGCCGTCCCCGTCGATCCCGTGGGTGGCCCAGGTACCCGGGATGAACTGGGCGATGCCGCGGGCGTCGGCCGGACTGACGATGTCCGGGTCCCACCCGCTCTCCGAGTACAGCTGGGCGGCGAGCAGCGCCGGGGTCACGGCAGGGCAGAGGTTGCCCCACTTCTGCACCAGCGCCTGGTACTTCGACGGCACCGCTCCGGGCGCGAGACCGACCAGCCGGCCACCGGCCCCGCCCGCGATGCCGGCCGCCGCCGAGTACGTGCCGACGACGAGCAGGGCGATGAAGCCCAGGCACAGCCCCACGCCGATCCCGCCGGCCACCCAGACCTTGCGCACCCGTCAACCCTCCCCCATCGCCCGTCCCTTCACAGTACGTCCGGGACCCGTGTCGCCGTCAGGTCGCAAACCCGTCGCACAGGATGCTCTTGTACTCCGTGTCCGACTTCGCGTGGTGGAACACCACCGTCCACTCCCCGCGCATCGAGTCGAGCGGCGGAGCGGGGATCACCTTGCCGCTGCTGGTGCGCATGGAGAAGTCGTCCGGGTAGGTCAGCGCCTTCCACTCCTTCTCGTCCCCGGCGAACAGGTTCTGCGCCTTGGCCACGAAGCCCAGCTGCTCGTTGTTGAGCTCGGTGCCCAGCCGCCCCTGGTCGTCGGTCTCGTAAGGCGGCTTCACGGCGACGGCCACGTAGTAGGGCTCGTTGTTCGGCGTCTCGTACTTGAGTCGGAACTCGACCTTCGCCGAACCCTTCGACAACACCTTCAGGTGGTCGGTCTCCGGGGTGGTGATCGCCGTCTGGAACTGCGGGACGACGTCCCCCTCGACGAACGAGTCGCACCTGCCCCTGACCGCGTTCCAGTGGTGCACGTCCTTGCCCTTGGCGCGGATGTAGGTGGGAGGTCCCGCCGGCGACGCGGTGGGCCCGGCCGATCCCTGCGGAGTGCCGCCGACGCCGGGCGTCTGCGCGGCCGGGCTCCTTCCTCCTGCCGCGTCGGCACCCGAGCCGCCCTCGCCCCCGTCGAGGGGCAGCTGCCACACGGCCACCCCGCCGAGCACCGCCGCGACCGTACCCGCGGCCACCCACCGCCCGGTGCGCCGGCGGCGGTCCGGGGCGGACGTCGGCGACCCCGCGTGGGTCGGGGTGTACCCGTACCCGGGTCCTTGGGTCCGCATCTCGTGTACGGGAACGGGTGCCGCCAGCGACCCCAGCCCCTGGTAGACGGGATCGTCCACCAACGGGACCCGCACCGCACAGCGACGGATGATCTCCGCCGGGTCGGGACGCGCTCCCGGATCCTTCTCCACGCAGGCCCGGATCAGTTCGGCGAGCTCCGGTTCGACGCCGGTCACGTCGATCGCCTCGTGCACCGCGCGGTAACTCACGGTCGCCGCATCGCCCACCCCGAACGGCGGGCGACCGGTGGCGGCGTACGCCATCGTCGCTCCGAGGGCGAAGACGTCGGCAGGGTCCCCGCCGCTCTCGCCCCGGACGAGCACCTCCGGTGCGGTGTACCCGGGCGTCCCGGGAGCCTGACCCTCGTGGGTCAGCATGGTCGCCCCGACGCCCTTGGCTATGCCGAAGTCGATCAGCTGCGGCCCCTGCGCCCCCAGGATCACGTTCTGCGGCTTCAGGTCCCGGTGCGTCACCCCGTACGCGTGGACGCTGGCCAGCCCCTCCGCCAGCGCCGCGAACAGCCGGCGGCAGGTGTCGGCCGGCAGGGCGCCGTGGCGGGACACCGCGTGGGCGAGCGTCGGGCCGGCCACGTACTCCGTGGCCAGCCAGTACGGCGGGGCCGCCAGCGACGCGTCGATCAGGTTCGCCGTGTACGCCGACCGCACCGCCCGCACCGTCTCCGCCTCCCGGCGGAACCGGGCCAGCGCCTCCGGGTGGCCGGTGATCTCGTCGCGGATCACCTTCACCGCGACCAGCCGCCCGCCCGGCGACCGCGCGAGGTACACCTGCCCCATACCGCCGGCCCCCAGCCGGGCCAGCAGCGCGTGCGCGCCGATCTGCGCGGGGTCGGTGTCCTTCAGTGCCTCCATCCCGCCGAGCCTGCCACACCGACTTCCCACATCGGCAAGGGGGTTGGGCTAGCGGCACGCCCGTCAGCGCGGGGCCACGTACAGGCTCTGCGCGCCGCGGCCGATCGGGCCCTTCTCGTCGTGCAGGAGGGAGTCCGCCAGGCCGATGCCGCCGGGGTCCACGCTCGTCCGCGCCTGCACGCACACCCACTCGCCCACCGGGTAACGGTGCAGATGGACCGTCAGGTCGCTGTTGACGAAGACGTACCGGCGGATGTCCAGCACCGCGCTGACCCCGTTGCCGGAGTCCGCCGCCACCAGCACCCGGTCCGCCGCCCCCGGCTCCTCCCCGGCGATCAGCGGCACCCTCATCCGCATCCAGCACGCGCCCGGGCCGGGCTGGAGGAACGCCCCCTCGGCGAACCGGGTCTCCACCGCCGTGTGGTAGCCGACGTCCCACGGCACCGGGAAGAACGGGGTCTGCGCCACCTCCCCCGGCGCCGGCAGCACCGGCCCGGGCAACACAGCCGGAACCGCCCCCTCCGCGACCCGCACACGCAGCACCCGCGCCAGCATCACCGGCGCGTCCGCCCCCTCGGGCACCAGCGACGCCTCGACCACCTCGGTGCTGCGCCCCGCCCGGAGCACCGACGTGGCGACGGTCAGCCCGCCGATCGGCACCGGGCGCAGCACCTCGTACGTGACGCGCGCGATCCGCATGTCCGTACGGGCACCCGGCCGCTCCTCGACCGCCCGCCCGAGCAGGGCGGCGGGCGGGCCCGCGTGCTGCACGCCCGGGTCCCAGGGCCCCCGGGTGTACTCGGTGGCGGCGAACCGCCCGGCCCCGTCGATCCGCTCGTAGAACGCTTCACCCGCTGCGGCTGCACCCATACCCGGAACGCTACCCACAGGTAACCCGGGGCGGAAGGGCGTCAGCGCGCGAAGCCCAGGCCCACCCCCAGCCCCACCAGCACCGACCCGATCGCCCGGTTCAGCGCCTTCTGCGCCCGCAGCATCCGCTCCCGCAGCCGCGCGTTCGAGAAGAACAGCGCGACCGCGCCGAACCACCCCAGGTGCGCCGCCGACATGAACAGCCCGTACCCAGCCTGCTGCCACACCGGCGTGCCGGGCTCGACCACCTGCGTGAACGTGGCCACGACGAACAGCGTGGTCTTCGGGTTCAGCACGTTCGTCAGGAACCCCGAACGCAGCGCGCCAAGCGGGGTCAGCCCCGGCGCCGCCTCCAGGTCGACGGTCACCTCGGCCCGGGCCCGGAAGGTCCGGACGCCGACGTAGACGAGATAGGCCGCGCCCGCCAGCTTGATCGCGGTGAACAGGGCCGTGGAGGAGGCGATCAGCAGCCCCACCCCGAGCATGGTGTACGAGACGTGCACCAGCACCCCCGCCGCCACCCCGGCCGCCGCCAGCAGACCGGTCCGCCTCCCGTACAGGTAGCTGTTGCGCACCACCATCGCGAAGTCCGCACCCGGACTGATCACGGCGAGCACGGTGATGACTGCGACTGCGATCACTTCTGTCATGAACGCGATGCTCACCCGAGCGGCCCGCCCGATCAAGCCCCGCCGCCCGTCCCCGCCCTCCGGATCCGGGCCACCGCGCCCGACCGGTGACAATGGGAGGCGTGAGCTCCACCGCCCGGCCCGCGCTGCCCCTCCTCCACGCCGACTGCGAGAACTGTTTCGCGCTCTGCTGCGTCGCCCTGCCCTTCGCCAAGTCCGCCGACTTCGCCGTGGACAAGTCCGCCGGAACCCCCTGCTCCAACCTCCGGCAGGACTTCCGCTGCGGCATCCACGCCGGGCTCCGCGACCGCGGCTTCTCCGGCTGCACCGTCTTCGACTGCTTCGGCGCCGGCCAGCAGATCTCCCAGGTCACCTTCGGCGGCCGCGACTGGCGCACCCACCCCGGGACCGCCCGCGCCATGTTCGAGGCATTCCCGGTCATGCGCCAGCTGCACGAGCTGCTCTTCTACGTCGACCAGGCCCTCGCCCACCCGGCCGCCCGGCCCGTCCACGCCCAGCTCCGCCGCGCCCTCGCCGAGACCGAGGAACTCACCCGGGCCGACGCCGCCACCCTCGCCGCCGCCGACGTACCCGCCCTGCGGGCCCAGATCAACACCCTGCTGCTCAGGACCAGCGAACTCGTCCGCGCCAAGGTCCCCGGCCGGAAGAAGAACCACCGCGGAGCCGACCTGATGGGCGCCCGCCTCGCCGGAGCCGACCTGCGCGGGGCCAACCTGCGCGGCGCCTACCTGATCGCCGCCGACCTCACCCGGGCCGACCTGCGCACCGCCGACCTGATCGGCGCCGACTTCCGCGACGCCGACCTCAGCGGAGCCGACCTCACCGGCAGCATCTTCTGCACCCAGGCCCAGCTCAACGCCGCCCGCGGCTCCGCCGCCACCCGCATCCCGCCCGGCCTCACCCGCCCCGCGCACTGGACGGCGTAGGCCGGCACGGCGGAGGCGGAACGGGCGCGCACCGAACTGACGTGCGCCCCTCGCACACCCGGCCGGGGTGCCGTGCACCAGCCCGCGCACCGGACGGGCGGGCACGGGCACGGCACCCGCGGGGCTCAGACGCGGCTCCGGCGGGGCCCGCTCAGGCGGGCCGGACCAGCGCCGTCCAGCCGGTCGGGCAGATCAGCGTCGCGGTGACGCACCGGTTCTCGTAGACGTCGCCCTTCTTCGTCAGCACCTTCACGTACAGCGTGTCGGCCGTGGCGACGATGGAGACGCCACAGGCGTGCTTGCGGGGGAAGCCCGGGTTCTGCACACCCGACAGCAGCCGCCACTCGTAGGGAGTGGCGGGCGTCAGACGCCGCCCGACGTAGATGTTGCGGCCGCTCAGCACCGCCGAGTACTCGACGACCGCGAGCAACGTCGAGTCGATGTCCCTGCACACCACGGCGGGGGACGCCTCACGGCACTTCTTCGGCGGAGCGGGCTGCGCCACCTTGGCGGCCGGCCCGGCGGCCTTGACCGGCTTCACCGGCTTCCCCGGCTTCGCCGGCTGCACGGTCTTCGGCGCACCGTTCACCGGCTTGACCGCCTTCGTGTCACACCGGGTGTCCACCGGCTCGTGGTCCGAGGCCGCGGCCGGCGCCGTGAACCCGGCGAGCGCGAAGACCAGCGGCAGCGCCACCCCACCGGCGAACCGGGCACGCCGACCCTTCGATGCAAAACCCATCCCGTTTGCTCCTTGCGTCGTACGACGAACCGAACGCGGTGGAGCATCCCCCGCGCACCGGCGCGCAGATGGAATGACTGACGGAATGTCGGACAAGTGTCAGCGGGTTGGTGCAACGACACGCCGTCCCGCTGGGCCGAACGGCGGCCCCCCGGCCGAGCGTGCGCCGGTCCCACCGTCATTGCCCGGCGTCACCCCCCGTGATACACAAAGTGACGGACGGTGACGAAGTGCGTCCAGGCGGCGAGAACAGGTAAAGGAAGCCGCCAAGTCGACATACGCCGACGGTTTCATCAGGGAAGATAGTGCCTGACCCCCTGCCAACGGGCACGGGGTGACGGAACTACCCATACAGGGGCGGTGAGTTACATGATCCTGGCAGCCGAAAAGGGCGACATCACCACCATCATCGGCGGAATCGCCCCGAACTGGGGGCCGTTCGGCAGTCTCGGCAACGAAGCGAAGGTCATGATCGAGGTGGTCATGGCCGTCGCCATCCTCCTCTGCCTCGGTATCGCCATCTGGGGCGCGGCCAAGCAGCGCATCGGCGCGACCGCCCTGCGCGACACCTTCAGCGCGGAACAGGGCAAGGGCCTGATCGTCGCCGGCCTCACCGGCGTCTTCATCATCGGGTCCCTCGGCACCCTCTTCACCATCGTCTACGGAATGGCCGTCTAGCCCTCCGCCGTCCGCTCCGCCCGCTGAGGTTGCGCTTCCTGATGACGACTCACCACACGCTACCGTCGTACGACGCGGAGGGGGCGGACAAGGAATGACGGACGACGAGCGGCACGACCCGTACAGCACGCTGGGCGGCACGCGGCAGACCCGCACCCGCCTGCCCGAGCCCGCGGGCGACCCCTACGGGGGCGCCCGCCGCCCGGCCCGGTCCTCGCGCGGGCTGGTGACGGTCGTGGGCGTGGTGGTCCTGCTGATCGCCGCGATCGCCTTCGCCAACCAGAGCGGTGACGATCCGTCGGAAGGCTCCGACCAGGACGTTCCGACGGCGTCCCCGACCGCACCGACGGGCGTCCGCCCGGTGGACGGCAAGAACGGCGGCATCCCGTCGGGCTTCGCCCAGACGGAACAGGGCGCCCAGTCCGCGGCCGCCAACTACGTCGCCGCCCTCGGCTCCGACGCCATGTTCGACACGACGCGCCGCCAGGCCATCGTGCAGGCCGTCTACCTGCCCGACGTTGCCGCGGCCAACCAGGCTGCACTCGACCAGCAGTACAGGGATCCGGAGTTCCTGGCCAGGATCGGCCTGGACGCCAACGGCAAGGCGCCGAAGGGGCTGACCTTCGTCTCGCGGACCAACCCCGTCGGCACGAAGACCGAGCGCTACAACGGCGACACGGCCTCCGTGTCCGTGTGGCACTCCGCGCTGTTCGGTCTGGCTGGTGAGGGTTCCCGGAACCCGGTCTCGGAGAGCTGGTACACCAACACGCTCGAGCTCCGGTGGATCAACGGGGACTGGCGCATCGCCTCCTTCACGCAGAAGGACGGCCCGGCCCCGGTGGGGCGCGACCAGGCGGCCGCCTCGGCTGAGGACATGGCCGCAGCCGTCTCCCAGTTCGGGGGGTTCACCTATGCGCGCTGACCGTCGCGCCGTCTCCGTCACCGCCATCCTGGCAACGGTGCAGGCCGCCGTCATCCTCCTGGCCACCCGGGCGTGGGCAGCCCCCAGCCCCACCCCCACACCAACGCCGCAGCCGAGCAACAACCCCTGTGACCTGATCCGCGGCCCCGCCAAGGAGTACTGCGAACGCGGCGAACGCGTAGGCGGCGGCACCACCCAGCCCGGCATCGGCGGACCCGCCGACCCCGCCGACGCGCTGAACCCCCTCGCCGCCCTCGCCAAGGGCTGCGCCGACGCCGCCGTCTGGATCGTCACCGAGCTCAGCAAGATCGTGAAGGGCACCTCGGACGTCGACTTCACCGACGCGGGCTTCCTCAAGCACTACGCCATCGTCTTCGCCGCCTCCACCGTCCTCACCCTCCTCATCTGGCTCCTCGCCGTCGCCAAGCGCGCCATCCGCGGCGTCCCCTTCGCCACCGCCATGTCCGAGGCCGTCGGCTTCCTCTGGCTGACCGTCCTCGCCTCCGCCTTCACCCCCCTGGTCCTGCACGTCGTCGTCAGCGCCACCGACGGCATCTCCGAGACCATCGCCTCCGCCACCGGCAACCAGAGCGACGTCTTCTTCGGCTCGTTCGTCGAGGCCCTGAAGAAGGGCGACGGCATCGGCGGCGGGCCGATCATGCTGATCGTCGTCTCCCTCGTCACCATCCTCGCCGCCGGCATCCTCGCCCTGGAACTGGTCATCCGCGCCGCCCTGCTCTACGTCGGCGCCCTCCTCGGCGTCGTCGTCTACGCCGGGCTCGTCGACCGCAACCTCTGGGGCCACGTCCGCCGCTGGGCCGGCATCATGCTCGCCGTCATCCTCGTCAAGCCGGTCATCGTCATCGTGCTCGGCCTCGCCGGCGCCCTCGCCGGCAAGGAAGGCCCCGACGCCTTCTCCGCCGTCGTCTCCGGCCTCGCCATCATCCTGCTGGCCATCTTCGCCTCCGCGATGATCTACCGCTTCGTACCCGGCTTCGGCGACGAGATCGCCTCCGCCCGCGCGGGCCGCAAACAGGCCACCGACGGCGCCCAGGCCGCGGCCGTCATCAGCTCCCCGGCCTCCCTCGTCTCCCAGGGCATCAAGACCCACAGCAGCCGCAGCGGCGGCGGCGCCCACCGCGCCGACGGCGGCGGCAGCCCCGTCCCCGCCAACCAGATCTCCGGAGGCGTGGCCGCCCACAGCAGCCGCTCCTCCGGCGGCGGAGCCGGCGGCGGAACTGTCCCCTCCGCCGCACCCCCGCCCCGCCAGAGCACGAGCACCAGGAACACAGGAGGTGACGGGCGTTGACGACCCAGTCCCACCAGATCCACCCGGTCGCGCCCCGCCGCACGTACCTCATCGGCCGGGCCCGGCCGAACGCGATCGTCGGCAAGAACCGCGAGACGGGCGAGATCGCCCTCATCATCGCCGGCGGCTTCCTCGGCATGATGAGCGGACTGCTCGTCCCCTCCCTCACCCTGCGCATCGTCACCCTCGTCGGCTTCCCGGTGCTCGCCCTGGCCGCCGTCTACGTCCCCTACCGCGGCCGCACCTTCTACAAGTGGTTCGAGATCAACCGCTCCTTCAAGCGCACCCTGCGCCGCGGCACCACCTACCGCTCGGCCGCCATGGAAGCCGGCACCCGCGCCGCCGACGGCCGCGAGGTCGAGATCGGCCCGCCCCCCGGCATCGGCCGGATCAACTGGCTCGCCGCCCCCTTCGGCCCCGACGAGATCGCCGTCCTCCTGCACGCCGACCGCCGGACCGTCACCGCGGCCATCGAGATCGAAGGACCCGGCGTCGGCCTGCGCGACAGCGAGGACCAGGAAGCCCTCGTCGACCGCTTCGGCACCCTCCTCAAGCACGTCGCCAACGGCGACGGCTTCGTCACCCGCCTCCAGATGCTCGCCCGCACCCTGCCCGCCGACCCCGACGCCCACGCCAAGGACGTCGCCCAGCGCGGCGACCCCACCGCCCCCGGCTGGCTCCGCGACTCCTACGACCAGCTCCAGTCCATGGTGTCCACCTCCTCCGAGCAGCACCGCGCCTACCTGGTCGCCTGCATGCACTACACCCGCGAGCTCGCCGCCGAGGCCCACACCATCGCCCGAGCCACCAGCGCCCAGCGCGGCCGCAAGCTCGACAAGGACGCCGGCCTCGCCGTCGTCATGGCCCGCGAGCTCACCGACATCTGCGCCCGCCTCGCCGAGGCCGACATCCGCGTCCGCCAGCCCCTCGGCCAGGGCCGGCTCGCCTCCCTCGTCCACTCCATGTACGACCCCGACCACCCCATCGACCACATCCAGGCCATGACCAAGCGCAACGCCTGGCCCGCCGAACTCGACGCGGTGGAACCCACCTACCTCCAGGCCAAGACCCGCGAGTCCGCCACCCGCGCCCCCTGGTGCCACGCCACCGCCTGGGTCAAGGAATGGCCGATGACCCCGGTGGGCGTGAACTTCCTCGCCCCCCTCCTCGTCCACACCCCGGACGTGATCCGCACGGTCGCCGTCACCATGGACCTCGAACCCACCGAGATCGCCATCGAGCGCATGCTCACCGAGAAGACGAACGACGAGGCCGACGCCTCCCGCGCCGCCAAGATGAACCGCACCGTCGACCCCCGCGACATCGCCGCGCACGGCCGGCTCGACCAGCGGGGTGAAGATCTCGCCAGCGGTGCGGCCGGAGTCAACCTGGTCGGGTACATCACGGTGTCCTCACGTTCGCCCGAAGCCCTCGCCCGCGACAAGCGGACGATCCGCGCCTCGGCCGGCAAGTCCTACCTCAAGCTGGAGTGGTGCGACCGCGAGCACCACCGTGCCTTCGTCAACACCCTGCCGTTCGCGACCGGCATCCGACGCTAGCTGGAGGGCAGTGCCGCATGCGAGACCCGCTGTCCGCCATCACCGAGGCGTTCACCAGCTTCCTCTTCGGGAAGGTGGAGACCACACGCCTGCCCGTCCGCACCTCCACCGGCCAGGCCCAGGCCGTCTACCTGCCCACCGCCGCCCCCGGCCTCGGCGACTCCGGCGTCATCATCGGCCGCGAGGTCTACAGCGGCAAGGGCTACATCTACGACCCCTTCCAGCTGTACGGCCAGCAGCTCCCCGCCCCCCACTGGCTCGTCCTCGGCGAGTCCGGCAACGGCAAGTCCGCCCTGGAGAAGACGTACGTCCTGCGCCAGCTCCGGTTCCGCGACCGGCAGGTCGTCGTACTCGACGCCCAGGGCGAGGACGGCGTCGGCGAGTGGAACCTCATCGCCCAGCAGCTGGGGATAACGCCCATCCGGCTCGACCCGGTGGCCGCCCTCGACGGGGGCATCAAGCTCAACCCCCTCGACCCGGCCATCACCACCACCGGCCAGCTGGCCCTGCTCCGCACCATCATCGAGGTGGCCACCGGACACGGCCTGGACGAGCGCGCCGGCTTCGCCCTCAAGGTCGCCCACGCCCACGTCAACGACACCATCCGCGACCGCCAGCCCGTCCTCACCGACATCGTCGAACAGCTCCGCCACCCCGAAGCGGAATCCGCCGAGTCGATGAACGTGGGGATAGACGACGTACGCGCCTGGGGCCTGGACGTCGCCCTCGTCCTCGACCGGCTCGTCGACGGCGACCTGCGCGGCATGTTCGACGGCCCGACCTCCGTCGGCATCGACCTCGACGCCCCGCTGATCGTCTTCGACCTCTCCCACATCGACCGCAACTCCATCGCCATGCCCATCCTCATGGCGATCGTCGGCGTGTGGCTGGAGCACACCTGGATCCGCCCCGACCGGAAGAAGCGCATCTTCCTGGTCGAGGAGGCCTGGCACATCATCAACAGCCCGTTCGTCGCCCAGCTCTTCCAGCGGCTCCTCAAGTTCGGCCGCCGCCTCGGCCTGTCCTTCGTCGCCGTCGTCCACCACCTCTCCGACGTGGTCGACGGCGCCGCGGCCCGGGAAGCCGCGGCCATCCTCAAGATGGCCTCCACCCGGACCATCTACGCCCAGAAGGCGGACGAGGCCCGGGCCACCGGCCGCGTCCTCGGCCTGCCCCGCTGGGCCGTCGAGATCATCCCCACCCTCACCCCCGGCATCGCGGTCTGGGACGTCAACGGCAATGTCCAGGTAGTGAAACACCTGATCACAGAAGCGGAACGACCCCTGGTCTACACGGACCGCGCGATGACAGAATCCGCGACGCCGCCCTCACATCTCCCCGAGGACATGCTGGCGGCCGAACTGGAGGCGGAGGAACGCGCCATGTACATCGAGAGACACCGCAACGGCGGGGCCGGGACCACGGTGGCCTGACATGCCCGGTGCGACGCCGCAGCCCCGGCCCGCCCAGCGCGGAGTCCCCGACTCCCTGCTGGTGGGGCTGCTCGCCTTCCTGCTGGGCCTCGCGGCCCTCGTCTGGTCCTCGACCGGCCTGTCGGCCTGGCTCGCCCACGGCACCTGGCCGGACACCGTCACCTTCGGCCGCACCCCCGAAGCCGTCCGGTCACTGATAGCGCAACCGCACGACATGGCCGCCGCCTGGCCGGAGACCGCCCCGGCGGCCCTCTCGGGCTGGGGCCTGTTCTGGGGGCTGTTCATCAGCCAGCTGCTGGTGCTCTTCGTGCTGACCGTCTTCGGCATCGGCGTCGTCGCCCGCACCAAGGCCCGCCGCGCCCGCGCCCGCCACGCAGCCCTCACACCGGACCCGGTCCCGGTCCCGGACCAGCACCAGGAAGCGCGCCCCGACCCGGCCCCGGCCGCCGAGACCGCCCCGGCCCCGCAGCACGCGCCGGCACCCGCCACCCCGGCCGCACCAGCCACCCCGGACCGCGCAACGGCACCCCTACCGTCCAGCGACGAACCCCCCGTGCCGGTCCCCAGCGGCTACGAACCCGCGGCCGCGTACGGATCCCAGCCCACCGAACCGGCCCGCGCGGCCGTACCCCGTCCCTCCGACGAGGCCTACCGCTACGGCTTCGGCTACGCCCCGACCCCCGCGGCGCCCCCGGCCCGGCTCGCCTACGCCGGCCCGGCCGAACGGCACCACGCGGCCGCCCGCCGCATCCGCGAGGCCGAGGGCGCGGCCCTCGTCGTCACCTCCTCCCCCACCCTGTGGAAGGAGACCAAGGACGCCCGGGCCAAGCTCGGCCCGGTCCTGCTCTACGACCCTTCGCACCTCTGCGACAGCCCGGCCCGGCTCCACTGGAACCCGGCCGAGGACTGCGCCGACCGCGACGCCGCCGCGGCCCGCGCGGTGGCCCTGCTGGCCCCCGTACGCCCCCAGGCCCGCATCGACGCCGCCCTCGCCGACACGGCGGAAACGCTCCTGCGCAGCTGGCTCCACGCCTCGGCGCTCGCCGACCGCCCGTTCAAGCAGGTGCACCGCTGGGCCCAGGGCACGGGAGCCCAGGAACCCGTACAGATCCTCCGCACCCACCCCAAGGCGGCTCCGGGCTCCGCCGGCGAGCTGGAGAGCGCACTGACCGCGCACCCGGAACGCCGCGAGCTGGCCCAGCAGTTGACCGCCCGGGCGCTGTCCAGCCTCGGCTCGATCCACATCCGTGAGTCCTGCAACGGCAATCGAACGGATTCGCTCGCCCTGGCATCTTTTCTGAACGAAGGGGGCAGCCTCTATCTGGTGGGTGAACCCCTCGAGGACCCCCGGGCCCACCCGGGTGCGATGCCCCTGCTGACCGCACTCGCTTCCAGCGTGGTCGAGCACGGCCGTCGCATGGCCGCACGGTCATCCCACGGTCGGCTCGACCCACCACTGTCGCTGGTCCTGGACGACGTGGCCGCGGTCGCCCCGATCCCCCAGCTCCCCGACCTGCTCGCGGACACCGCTCTGCCGCTGCTGGCCCTGTGCCGCAGCCGCGAACAGGCCCGCTCCCGCTGGCCGGAGGCCGAGGCCGCGCTCCCGAGCCGCTAGTCGGCAGCCGCTTCCCGCGGCGGGGCCGTTCAGGGACGGGGACGGGGGAAGGCGTACTCCAGCTCCTTGGCCAAGGGGTCCGTCTCCATCGGCACGACCTGCCCGGTGGGCCGGAAGCCGGCGCGGCGGTAGAAGGCCGCTGCCCGGTCGTTCCGCTCGTGCACGTACAGCCGCACCCGCCGGAGCAGGGGCTCGTCCAGCGACCAGGCCCACTCCAGCGCGGCTTCGAACAGGGCGCCGGCCAGGCCGGTACCCCGCTGTCCGGGCCGCACGTACACGCCGACCAGGTGGCCCTGGTCGAAGTCCGTCGCCCCGCCGAAGATGTCGTCGTCGCCGGCCCGCTCCACGAGGACCGTCACGGACCCGTCCCAGCTGCCGTCCGGCGCCTCGGCCACGAACTGGTGGATGCTGCCGCCGTAGGCCGCCCCGGCAGCCCGGTCCTGCCAGAACGTGTCGGGCCGGGCGCGGGCCGACTCCAGGTCGTCGAGGAAGGCGATGGGGGCCGCCGGGTCAGCGAGCGCGGCGAGCCGGAGTTCCTTCACCTGCTCCCACTCGTCGGCGCGTACGGGACGTATCACGTGCTGAATGGTCATGGCCGGAGTCTAGCCAGAAACGCAGAAAAGCCCCGTACCAGATCTCTCGATCGGTACGGGGCTTCCCGCAATGATTGTTCGGCGGCGTCCTACTCTCCCACAGGGTCCCCCC
>NZ_JBIBBM010000016.1:0-208672 GCF_042900645.1 Streptomyces sp. NPDC012888
CCTTCGTTCCCGTCTCCGGGCCCTCCGGGCGCTTCCTTCGTTCTTCGTTTCCGACTCTATCAGATCTTTCCGATCCGATTTCCTCGGCGCTTTCCAGGTCTTCGCTCTCGCGTTTCTCTTTCCGGCGTTTCCAACCTTACCAGATCCGTTTTCCGCTCCGTTTCCGGTTCGGAATTCGTTTCCGGTGGCCGTTGGAGGGCCTTTTCCCTTTCGGGCGGATCAGACCATATCAGGTTTCCCAGGTCTGGATTTCCACTCGCCCGCCGGAGCCGTACGGGCACACGTGTGTGCCGCGGTCCTTGCTGGGGTGGAGCCGTCAACTTACTGGAGCGGGGCCCCCGGATGCAAATCCGGTTGCCCCGCTCCGGTGCGTCGCGCTACGCGAGGGTCAGACCTCGACCACGACGGGGAGGATCATCGGCCGGCGGCGGTAGCCGTCGGAGACCCATTTGCCCAGCGTGCGGCGGATGAGCTGCTGCACCTGGTGGGGTTCGACCACGCCGTCCTGGGCGGCCTTGGCGATGGCCTCCTCGATCTTCGGCACAACCGCCGTGAAGGCGGAGTCCTCGATTCCGGAGCCGCGGCCGTTGATGTTGGGGCCGCCCACGACCTTGCCGGTCGAGCTGTCCACCACGACGAAGACGGAGATGATGCCCTCCTCGCCGAGGATCTTGCGGTCCTTGAGGTGGACCTCGGTGACGTCGCCGACCGAAAGGCCGTCGACGTAGACGTACCCGGCCTGGACCTTGCCCGTGATGCGGGCGCGGCCGTCCACCAGGTCGACCACCACACCGTCCTCGGCGATGACGATGTGGTCCTTGGGGACACCCGTCATCGCGCCGAGCTCGGCGTTGGCGCGGAGGTGGCGCCACTCGCCGTGGACCGGCATGAGGTTCTTCGGCTTGCAGATGTTGTAGAAGTACAGCAGCTCGCCGGCGGAGGCGTGGCCGGAGACGTGGACCTTCGCGTTGCCCTTGTGGACCACGTTGGCGCCCCACCGGGTCAGGCCGTTGATCACGCGGTAGACCGCGTTCTCGTTGCCGGGGATGAGGGACGACGCCAGGATCACCGTGTCACCGGGGACGATGCGGATCTGGTGGTCGCGGTTGGCCATGCGGGACAGGGCCGCCATCGGCTCGCCCTGGGAACCCGTGCAGACCAGCACGACCTCGTCGTCCGGCAGGTCGTCCAGGGTCTTGACGTCCACCACGAGACCGGCCGGCACCCGGAGGTAGCCGAGGTCCCGGGCGATGCCCATGTTCCGGACCATGGAGCGGCCGACGAAGGCGACCCGCCGGCCGTACTCGTGCGCGGCGTCCAGGACCTGCTGGATGCGGTGCACGTGGCTGGCGAAGGACGCGACGATGATCCGCTTCTGGGCGCCGGCGAAGACGCCGCGGATCACGTTCGAGATGTCGCGCTCCGGCGGGACGAAGCCCGGGACCTCGGCGTTCGTGGAGTCGGAGAGGAGGAGGTCGATGCCCTCCTCGCTCAGCCGCGCGAACGCGTGCAGGTCGGTGAGGCGGTTGTCCATCGGGAGCTGGTCCATCTTGAAGTCGCCGGTGGCGACGACCAGGCCCGCGTCGGTCCGGATCGCCACCGCGAGGGCGTCCGGGATGGAGTGGTTGACCGCGATGAACTCGCAGTCGAAGTTGCCGAGGCGCTC
This sequence comes from Streptomyces sp. NPDC012888, assembly GCF_042900645.1. Classification (NCBI taxonomy): domain Bacteria; kingdom Bacillati; phylum Actinomycetota; class Actinomycetes; order Kitasatosporales; family Streptomycetaceae; genus Streptomyces; species Streptomyces sp. NPDC012888. Next base: position 1,667 of record NZ_JBIBBM010000016.1, read on the forward strand.
GCGGTCACCTTCCTTCACCTCGAGGGTGTAGGGGCGGATGCGGTGCTCCTGGAGCTTCGCCTCGATCAGGGCGAGCGTCAGCTTGGAGCCGATCAGCGGGATGTCCGGCTTCTCCCGGAGGAGGTAGGGGACGGCGCCGATGTGGTCCTCGTGGCCGTGGGTGAGGACGATGCCGTCGATCTGGTCGAGACGGTCCCGGATGGACGTGAAGTCCGGCAGGATCAGGTCGACGCCCGGCTGCTCCTCCTCGGGGAAGAGGACGCCGCAGTCGACGATCAGCAGTCGCCCGTCGAACTCGAAGACGGTCATGTTGCGGCCGATTTCGCCGAGGCCGCCGAGCGGGGTGACGCGCAGGCCGCCCTTGGGCAGCTTCGGCGGCGGGCCGAGTTCCGGATGCGGATGGCTCAAAAGACTCTCCTCACCACACGCGCCACGTACCCCTTAAGGCACGTGGCGCGTGTGACATTCGTGCACTTGCTGTTGTTTTTGTGTGGTCCTGCTTATTCAGTTGTGAAGTCCGTTGTTCAGAGCTGTACCCCGCCGGCGGCGAGATCGAGCTTGAGCTGGGCGGTCTCTTCGGCGCTCAGGCTGACGAGGGGGAGCCGCAGCGGGCCGGCCGGGAGGCCCTTGAGGGCCAGGGCCGCCTTGGTGGTCATGACGCCCTGGGTGCGGAACATGCCGGTGAAGACCGGGAGCAGCTTCTGGTGGATCTCGGTGGCCTTCTGCACGTCGCCGCCGACGTGGGCTTCGATCATGGACCGCAGCTCGGGGGTGACCAGGTGGCTGACGACGGAGACGAAGCCGACCGCGCCGACCGAGAGCAGCGGGAGGTTGAGCATGTCGTCGCCGGAGTACCAGGCGAGGCCGGACTGGGCGATGGCCCAGCTGGCGCGGCCGAGGTCGCCCTTGGCGTCCTTGTTGGCGACGATGCGGGGGTGCTCGGCCAGCCGGACCATGGTCTCGGTGTTGATCGGGACGCCGCTGCGGCCGGGGATGTCGTACAGCATGACCGGGAGGCCGGTGGAGTCGGCGATGGCCGAGAAGTGCTGGTACAGGCCCTCCTGAGAGGGCTTGTTGTAGTACGGCGTGACGGCGAGCAGGCCGTGTGCGCCGGTGCGCTCGGCCTGGCGGGCGAGCTCGATGCTGTGGTGGGTGTCGTTGGTCCCGATGCCCGCGACCACGTGGGCGCGGTCGCCGACCGCCTCCAGTACGGCTCGTACGAGGTCGTTTTTCTCCGCGTCGGTGGTGGTCGGGGACTCGCCGGTGGTCCCGTTGATGACCAGGCCGTCGTTGCCTGCGTCCACCAGGTGGACGGCGAGCTGCTGCGCGCCGTCGAGGTCGAGTGCGCCATCTGCCGTGAACGGCGAAACCATGGCGGTGAGGACCCGCCCGAAGGGGGTCTGCGGAGTCGAGATCGGAGCCATGGGTAACACGCTACTCGCTGCCATGCTCGCGGTGTCCCCTCGGGGCACGTCAACGGTGTGTGGAGCCCGGCACTGCCTGCTCGGGGGTTCAAGCAGTGCCGGGTCCGTTTGATCAGCCTAGATGAACTTCACGAAACGTCGCAATACGGACACTTCGGAAGCGCGCTTCGTACATCCGTACGGGTAGGGGGTTACGGGGCCACCCGGCCGTTCGCGTTGAAGGCGGCGTACGTGAGCGGCATGAGCTTCGCCCAGTGCTGCTCCATCTTCTCGCCCACCATCTCGATCTCCCGCTGCGGGAAGGACGGCACCCTGGCGAGCTCGTGCTGGGTGCGCAGGCCCAGGAAGTGCATGAGCGAGCGGGCGTTGCAGGTGGCGTACATCGACGAGAACAGGCCCACCGGCAGGACGGAGCGGGCTACCTCGCGGGCCACGCCGGCCGCCAGCATCTCCTGGTAGGCCTCGTAGGCCTGCCGGTACGAGTCCTCCATGACGCGGCCGGTCAGCTCCTGCTGCGCCTGGGTGCCCTCGACGAAGACGTACCTGCCCGGGCGCCCCTCCTGGACCAGCTTCCGCTCGGCGTCCGGCACGTAGAACACGGGCTGGAGCTCGCGGTAGCGGCCCGACTCCTCGTTGTAGGACCAGCCCACCCGGTGCCGCATGAACTCGCGGAAGACGAAGATCGGGGCGCTGATGAAGAAGGTCATCGAGTTGTGCTCGAAGGGGCTGCCGTGCCGGTCCCGCATCAGGTAGTTGATGAGGCCCTTGGAGCGCTCGGGGTCCTTCTGCAACTCGTCGAGGGACTGCTCGCCGGCCGTGGAGACACGGGCGGCCCACAGCACGTCGGAGTCCGTCGCGGCGTGCTTCACCAACTCCACCGTGACGTCACTGCGGAAGCTGGGTTTCAGGTCCGTTGCCTCTGAAGCGGCGGTCTCGCTCACCAGGGTCCTTCCAAGTCGCGTGCGAGGGGCCCGGCCACTCTACAGCTGACACACAGGCATAAACTTTGGGTAATGTGCCGAAAACCGGCACCGATCGGGCCCTTCGTACGTCGTACTTGGTAGCAACGCACCATGACGACCCGTGAGGAGTGAGGCCCGACATGTTCAGCCGGCGCGAACCCGTCCCGTTCGCCTTCGTCGCCGAGGCCGACCGTTTCCGCAGTAACGTCACTCCGCCGCCCCGGGAGCGCCTGAGCAAGACCCAGCTCGCCGCCCGTACCCTGGTCGGACTGACCGTGGTGGCGGGGCTCGTCGGCTCGCTGCTCTTCGGCATGCCCGCACTGCAGCCCCACCAGGCGCCCCAGAAGGCACAGCAGTCCGAGGCGGCCGAGGGGCGCTGATCCGCCGGGTCCCGGCCGCCTGTGCACATGAGTGAGGATCAGCCGTGCCCCTGCCCTTCCTGACGGCCGAACCGGACGAAGTCGCCCTCCCCCACGACGACCACGAGCGCTGGCGCCGGCCCTACCGGCCGGGACCCTGGCGGGTGGCGATCGGGGCGCTACTGCTGCTCGTCGCGTCCTTCATGCTGCTGGCCACGATGATCATCGCGTTCGCGGGGGCCTGGAGCGGGGCCGCGGTCTGCCTGGCCGCGGCGCTCGCCGTGGTCGGTGCCGCGGGGCGGCTGCTGCGGGCCGGGGTGTGGGTGAGCGGGTCCGGACTGCGGCGGGTGGGCTTCTTCGCCACCCGGTCGCTGAAGTGGCAGCAGGTCGCCGGGGTCCGTACGGTGCAGCAGCCGGTGCGCTGGCTGGGGCTGCCGAGGACGGTGCAGGGGCAGGCGCTGACCGTGGCGGTGCAGGGCGGCTCCGAGCAGCCGCTGCTGCTCACCGACCACGACGCGGACTTCCTGTCCCGGCCGGAGGCCTTCGAGCGGGCCGCCGACGCGGTGGAGGCCTGGGCGGACGAGTACCGGGGCGTGCCGGTCGGCTGAGTCCGCGGCGCGCCGCCGGCGCGGGAACGAGCGGTACGGGGAGCCCGTACGGGGATCAGGCCCGTACGGGCTTCCTGTCGTGCAGGGCGATGGCGCGCTGCATGGCCTTGCGGGCCCGGGGGGTGTCCCGGGCGTCGTGGTAGGCGACGGCGAGGCGGAACCAGGTGCGCCAGTCGCCCGGCGCGTCCTCGGTCTCGGCCTTGCGGCGCGCGAAGACCTCGTCGGCGGAGTCCCGCAGGATGCGGCCGTACTCGTCGCGTTCCAGCTCGTCCACCGGCAGGCCGCCCTCCGCCTCCAGTTCGGCGGAGAGCTGGTTGGCCTTCTGGACGAAGCGGGTGTTCTTCCAGAGGAACCAGATGCCGATGACGGGCAGGATCAGCACCATCACGCCGAAGGTGACGGTCAGGGGGGTGCCGATGCGGAGCAGGGCCACGCCGCGGCCGCCGGCCAGGACGAAGTACAGGGCCAGGACGGCGGCGGTGACGAGGTAGGTGATCTTCGCGCGCATGTCTTCGCTCAGTTCAGGTCGAGGAAGTGTTCCAGGCCGAAGGTGAGGCCCGGGGTCTGCGTCACGCGGCGGACGCCCAGCAGGATGCCGGGCATGAAGCTGCTGTGGTGCAGGGAGTCGTGACGGATGGTCAGGGTCTCGCCCTCGCCTCCGAGCAGGACCTCCTGGTGGGCCAGGAGGCCGCGCAGGCGGACGGCGTGGACCGGGACGCCGTCCACGTCCGCGCCGCGGGCTCCGTCGAGGGCGGTGGCCGTGGCGTCGGGCTGCGGGGCGCAGCCTGCCTTCGTCCGTGCCTCGGCGATGAGCTGGGCGGTGCGGGTGGCGGTGCCGGAGGGGGCGTCGACCTTGTCGGGGTGGTGCAGTTCGACGACCTCGACGGATTCGAAGTAGCGGGCCGCCTGGGCGGCGAACTTCATGGTGAGGACGGCGCCGATGGAGAAGTTGGGGGCGATGAGCACGCCGGTCTCCGGGGAGCCGGCGAGCCAGCCGCGGAGCTGCGCGAGGCGGTCCTCGGTCCAGCCGGTGGTGCCGACCACGGCGTGGATGCCGTGGCGGACGAGGAAGTCGAGGTTCCCCATCACCGAGGCGGGGGTGGTCAGCTCGACCGCGACCTGGGCGCCGGCCTCGGCCAGCGTCTCCAGCTTGTCGCCGCGGCCGAGCGCGGCGACCAGTTCCATGTCCCCGGCGGCCTCGACGGCCTTGACGGCCTCGGAGCCGATGCGGCCCTGGGCACCGAGGACGGCCACGCGCAGCTTGCTCATGTTGTTCGCTTCCTTACGTGCGTACGGAACTACGCGACCACTTCGTCGAGGCGGGCGGCCTGCTTCTCCTTGAGCGGGCCGATCACCGAGAGGGAGGGTCGCTGGGCCAGTACATCCTGTGCGACCGCGCGGACGTCGTCCGGGGTCACGGCGGCGATGCTGGCCAGCATGTCGTCGACCGACATCTGGGCGCCCCAGCACAGCTCGCTCTTGCCGATGCGGTTCATCAGGGCGCCGGTGTCCTCCAGGCCGAGGACGGTGGAGCCGGAGAGCTGTCCGACGGCCCGCCTGATCTCCTCGTCGGTGAGGCCCTCGGAGGCCACCTTGTCGAGTTCGTCGCGGCAGATCCGCAGGACGTCGTGGACCTGGTTGGGGCGGCAGCCCGCGTACACGCCGAAGAGGCCGGTGTCGGCGAAGCCGGAGGTGTACGAGTACACGCTGTAGGCGAGGCCGCGCTTCTCCCGGACCTCCTGGAAGAGGCGGGAGGACATGCCGCCGCCCAGGGCGGTGTTGAGTACGCCCAGGGCCCAGCGGCGGTCGTCGGTGCGGGCGAGGCCCGGCATGCCGAGGACCACGTGGGCCTGCTCCGTCCTGCGGTTCACCAGGTCGACGCGGCCGGCGGTGCGGATCCTGCGGGAGCCGGTGCGCGGGGCGGTGGGGACGGCGTCGGTGCGGCCGAGGGCACCGGCCTTCTCGAAGGCGGCGCGGACCTGGCGGACCACCTTGGCGTGGTCGACGTTGCCGGCGGCGGCGACGACCAGGTGGGTGGGGTCGTAGTGCTTCCTGTAGAAGCGGGCGATCTGGTCGCGGGTGAGCGCGTTGATCGTGTCGACGGTGCCGAGGACGGGGCGGCCCAGGGGGCTGTCGCCGAACATGGTCTCGGCGAACAGGTCGTGGACCATGTCGCCGGGGTCGTCCTCGGTCATCGCGATCTCTTCGAGGATGACCCCGCGCTCGGCGTCGACGTCGGCTTCCTGGATGAGGGAGCCGGTGAGCATGTCGCAGACCACGTCGATGGCCAGCGGCAGGTCGGTGTCGAGGACGCGCGCGTAGTAGCAGGTGTACTCCTTCGCCGTGAAGGCGTTCATCTCGCCGCCGACCGCGTCGATGGCGGCGGAGATGTCGAGGGCGGACCGCTTGGCGGTGCCCTTGAACAGGAGGTGCTCCAGGTAGTGGGTGGCCCCGTTGAGGGTGGGGGTCTCGTCGCGGGAGCCGACGTTCACCCAGATCCCGAAGGTGGCGGAGCGGACGGAGGGCAGCGTCTCGGTGACGACGCGCAGTCCGCCGGGCAGGACGGTGCGGCGGACGGTGCCGATGCCGTTGGTGCCCTTGAGCAGGGTTTGGGTACGGGCGACGGCCCGCCCCTCGGAGGAGGGGCGGGCCGTCACACGGGAACTGCGGGAGGTCACTGGGCCGAGTCGTCCTTCTCGGCCTCGGCGCCCTCTTCGCCCTCGATCACGGGGATCAGGGAGAGCTTGCCGCGCTGGTCGATCTCGGCGATCTCGACCTGGACCCTGGCGCCGACGCCGAGGACGTCCTCGACGTTCTCCACGCGCTTGCCGCCGGCGAGCTTGCGGATCTGCGAGATGTGCAGCAGGCCGTCCTTGCCCGGGAGCAGGGAGACGAAGGCACCGAAGGTGGTGGTCTTGACGACCGTGCCCAGGTAGCGCTCGCCGACCTCCGGCATGGTCGGGTTGGCGATGCCGTTGATCGTGGCGCGGGCGGCCTCGGCGGCCGGGCCGTCGGCGGCACCGATGTAGATGGTGCCGTCGTCCTCGATCGTGATCTCGGCGCCGGTGTCCTCCTGGATCTGGTTGATCATCTTGCCCTTGGGGCCGATGACCTCGCCGATCTTGTCCACGGGGATCTTGACGGTGATGATCCGCGGGGCGTTCGGGGACATCTCGTCCGGGGTGTCGATCGCTTCCATCATCACGTCGAGGATGTGGAGGCGCGCGTCGCGGGCCTGCTTGAGGGCCGCGGCCAGGACGGAGGCCGGGATGCCGTCCAGCTTGGTGTCGAGCTGGAGGGCGGTGACGAACTCCTTGGTGCCGGCGACCTTGAAGTCCATGTCGCCGAAGGCGTCCTCCGCACCGAGGATGTCGGTGAGGGTGACGTAGTGGGTCTCGCCGTCGATCTCCTGGGAGATCAGGCCCATGGCGATGCCGGCGACCGGGGCCTTGAGGGGCACACCGGCGTTCAGCAGCGACATGGTGGAGGCGCAGACCGAGCCCATGGAGGTGGAGCCGTTGGAGCCGAGCGCCTCGGAGACCTGGCGGATCGCGTAGGGGAACTCCTCGCGGGTCGGCAGGACCGGGACGAGGGCGCGCTCGGCGAGGGCGCCGTGGCCGATCTCGCGGCGCTTGGGGGAGCCGACGCGGCCGGTCTCGCCGGTGGAGTACGGCGGGAAGTTGTAGTTGTGCATGTAGCGCTTGCGGGTCACCGGGGAGAGGGTGTCCAGCTGCTGCTCCATGCGGAGCATGTTCAGGGTGGTGATGCCCAGGATCTGGGTCTCGCCACGCTCGAACAGGGCGGAGCCGTGGACCCGCGGGATGGCCTCGACCTCGGCGGCCAGGGTGCGGATGTCGGTGACGCCGCGGCCGTCGATGCGGACCTTGTCCTTGATGACGCGCTCGCGGACCAGGGCCTTGGTCAGGGAGCGGTAGGCGGCGGAGATCTCCTTCTCGCGGCCCTCGAAGGCCGGGAGGAGCTTCTCGGCGGCGAGCTCCTTGACGCGGTCCAGCTCGGTCTCGCGCTCCTGCTTGCCGGCGATGGTCAGCGCCTGGGCCAGCTCGCCGCGGACGGCGTCGGACAGGGCGGCGTAGACGTCGTCCTGGTAGTCCAGGAAGACCGGGAACTCGCCGGTGGGCTTGGCGGCCTTGGCGGCGAGGTCGGCCTGGGCCTTGCAGAGGACCTTGATGAACGGCTTGGCGGCATCCAGGCCGGCCGCCACGATCTCCTCGGTGGGGGCTTCGGCGCCGCCCTTGACCAGCTGGATCGTCTTCTCGGTGGCCTCGGCCTCGACCATCATGATCGCGACGTCGCCGTCATCCAGGGTGCGGCCCGCGACGACCATGTCGAAGACGGCGTCCTCGAGCTCGGTGTGCGTCGGGAAGGCGACCCACTGGCCGCGGATCAGCGCGACGCGGACGCCGCCGATCGGGCCGGAGAAGGGCAGGCCGGCCAGCTGGGTGGACGCGGACGCGGCGTTGATCGCGATGACGTCGTACAGGTGGTCGGGGTTGAGCGCCATGATCGTGGCGACGACCTGGATCTCGTTGCGCAGGCCCTTGCGGAAGGACGGGCGCAGCGGGCGGTCGATCAGGCGGCAGGTGAGGATCGCGTCCTCGGAGGGGCGGCCCTCACGGCGGAAGAAGGAGCCGGGGATCTTGCCGGCGGAGTACATGCGCTCTTCGACGTCCACCGTGAGGGGGAAGAAGTCGAGCTGGTCCTTGGGCTTCTTCGACGCGGTGGTCGCGGAGAGGACCATCGTGTCGTCGTCCAGGTAGGCAACGGCGGAGCCGGCGGCCTGGCGGGCCAGACGGCCCGTCTCGAAGCGGATGGTGCGGGTGCCGAAGGAGCCGTTGTCGATGACGGCCTCGGCGTAGTGGGTCTCGTTCTCCACTAGCGTTTTCTCCATTTTCGTCGTCTCCGTCCTCCGCCCGTGTGGCGGGGGACGGTTTCGGAGAAGCGCGCCTTGCGTGCGGGCCGGTCTTCGATCGAAGCACCCGGGACGGGGCCCGTACGGGCTCTCCGGGTGCCACTACCGAGGACCGGCGGTGCGTAGGGAGGGCGCTCCCCCTCTTCAGTTGTGCTTCGTCGTACAGCTTCGGTGTGCGTTGTGACCAGACTACAAAGCGTCCGGTACGTCCCGCACGTACAGCAAAGGGAGCGGCCCCCTAAGAGTGGGAACCGCTCCCTTCACGGCGTCTTACTTGGCGCCGGCGGCACCGCGGCGGATGCCCAGGCGCTCGACCAGCGTACGGAAGCGCTGGATGTCCTTCTTGGCCAGGTACTGCAGCAGGCGGCGGCGCTGGCCGACGAGGATCAGCAGACCACGGCGGGAGTGGTGGTCGTGCTTGTGGGCCTTCAGGTGCTCGGTCAGGTCCGAGATGCGGCGGGAGAGCAGCGCGACCTGGACCTCGGGGGAGCCGGTGTCGCCCTCCTTGGTACCGAACTCGGCCATGATCTGCTTCTTGGTGGCGGCGTCGAGCGACACGCTTACTCCTTGTAGTGAGTTCGCCCCGGAGTGCCCCAGGTCTGCTTCTCTGGGGGGCTTCGGTGACTCGTGGGGCGGGTGGGGTCCGGCGGCAGCCCGTTCGGGCGCACTGCACAGACAACCGTCACACAGCGTACCAGGCTGCCGGGTGGCCCGGTCTCAGCTGGTGAGAGAGCGGGCCCGGACGTAGACGTCGAGCACGGCCAGGCACAGCGGCACCAGGCTGAGCAGGACCGCGGCCTCGGTGAGGTCGAGGAGCCGGCCCCAGAAGGGCGAGAGGCCCTTGCGGGGGACGACGAGGCCGATGGCGGCGAGGAGCGCGGCACCGGCGGCCACGGCGGCCGACAGCCAGATGGTGCGCAGGTCCAGGCCGCCGCTCTCGCCGTACTTGAGGAGCTCGGTGACGAGGTCGTGGGGCGGGTTGAGGGCCAGGCCGAGGACCAGCAGGGCGATCGCGGCGAGGCCGGCGGCCAGGGCGCAGACGACCTGGGAGGTGTAGCGGAAGAGGCGGGCCCGCAGCAGCAGGGCGAGGCCGGTGGCCAGGGCGAGCAGCCGGCCCCAGGTGTTGTCGGAGAAGCCGAGTACGGCGGCGGAGCCGACCGCGACGGCGGCGCAGCCGCCGGCCAGGCCGAGCAGCATCTCGTGGCCGCGGCGGGCCTGGGCGGCGATGAGCTCGGCGTCGAGCGGGGTGGCGTCGGGCAGGTCGGCGGTCTGGTCGCCGTAGGGCTCGTCGTAGCGCCCCTGGCCGTCGGGGTTCTCGTAGTCGTCGACGGAGCTCTGCGGGGCGGCGTAGCCGATGGGCAGCCGGGCGAAGCGGGCGGAGAGGCCGGGCAGGAAGGCGATCAGGCCGACCGCGACGGGGGCGCACACGGAGGCGGCGCCGGTGGCGGAGGCTCCGGTGAGGATCGCGGTGAAGGTGGCGAGGGTGCCGGTGGCGGCCAGGAAGGTGGTGGCGACGAAGAGGGCGTCGCCGTTGGGGGTGAGCGCGACCAGGGTGACGGAGGCGACGAGCACGCAGACGCAGCCGAGCAGGAACTGGAGCCTGCCGGGGCCCTGCCCGGCGGCGGGGGCCAGGATGCCGGAGCCGGCGATCAGCACCAGCGGGAGCGCGCCGAGACCGAGCGCGAGGGCGGAGCCGCGGTCGCGGTAGACGCGGGCCCGGACGCCTGCGGCGGCGGTGAGGAGCAGGCCGGCGGCGCCGGCGATGATGCCGGGCAGCCCGTGCATGTCGTGGCGGACGGGGTCGGCGTACCAGAGTACGAAGCCCATCAGGACGAGGAGCACGACCGCGGCGGTGAGGCCGGCGGCGCGCAGCATGTCGTCGCTCCAGCGGTGCCGGTCGCGGACCACGGCGGAGGCGACGGCGTCGGAGACGTCGTCGAAGACGGCCGGCGGCAGGGACTCGGCGAAGGGGCGCAGGCTGAGCACTTCGCCGTCGAGGACGGTCTGCGCGGCGAGGGTGCGGGCGCCGTCGAGGACGGAGCCGTCGCGGCGGACGAGGTGGTATCCGGTGGGTGCGCCGACGGGCTGGGTCTGGCCGGTGAGGCGGAGCAGCTCGGGGTAGACGTCCGCGACGGCGATGTCCTCGGGGAGGGCGACGTCTATGCGGCTGTCCGGGGCCACGACGGTGACCCTCACGAAACCCGTCGTTGTGGCCGTACTCACCTGTGTGACCCCCGTGGTTGGCTTCACTCGTGTCGGTTGTGCGCGCTTTCCGTTCGCGGATGCGCACGGTGCGCGCGACACCCTACCGGGCGGCGGGGTGACAGTCGGCAAGTAGGATCACGTGCCCCGGCCTCCGCCGGGTGGCGCCCGTTCCGCGCGGAGTGCCCCTGCCGGGCCCGGGACTTGGGGGCGCCGGTTTCGACGTCCCGTCCGTTTTCGAGGGATTGATGCTCCGGTGAGCCAGATCGTCGTCAAACGCCCGCCCCGGTCGCTGCCGCCCGAAGTCCCTTCGGAGGAGCTGAAGCTGCAGGCTCCGCCGGAGCTTCCGCGCGGGCAGCAGGAGAGCGTGCTGATGCAGCTCCTGCCGATGCTCGGCATGGGCTCGTCGGTGGTGTTCTTCTTCATGCCGGGTGCCATGCCGTTCATGCGCATCATGGGCGTGCTGATGCTGGCGTCCACGGTGGCGATGGTCATCGCCCAGGTGGTGCGCTACCGGCGCGGTACGCAGGGGCAGATGGCCGATGTGCGGCGGGACTACCTCAAGTACCTGGCCCAGACCCGCCGTCAGGTACGGCGGACGGCGCGGGTGCAGCGTGACGCGCAGCTCTACCTGCACCCCGCGCCGGAGCAGTTGTGGTCGGTGGTGGCCGAGGGCTCGCGGCTGTGGGAACGGCGTGTCGGCGACGCGGACTTCGGGCAGGCCCGGCTCGGGCTGGGCGTGCAGCGGCTGGCGACTCCGCTGGTGGCGCCGGAGACGGCGCCGGTGGACGAGCTGGAGCCGCTGACGGCCGGTGCGATGCAGCGGTTCCTGCGGATCCACTCCTCGCTGGACGGGCTGCCGCTGGCGGTGTCGATGCGGGCCTTCTACCACGTGACGGTGTCGGGTGAGCCGGCGTCGGCGCGGGGCACCGCCCGGGCGCTGGTGGCGCAGCTGGCGACGCTGCACTCCCCCGACGACCTGATGGTGGCGGTGGTGGCGGCGCCGGGCGCGGTGCCGGCCTGGGACTGGGTGAAGTGGCTGCCGCACACGCAGGTGCCGGGGCAGGTCGACGGGGCCGGGTCGAAGCGGCTGTTCGGTGACGACCTGGCGGAGCTGGAGGGGCTGCTGGGGTCCCGGCTGGACGGACGGCCGCGGTTCAGCCGTGACGTTTCGCCGGTGCTCGACCAGCCGCACGTGGTGGTGGTGCTGGACGCGGACGGCCGGGGCGGGCTGGTGCCGCCGGACTCGGTGTTCGCTGCGGCCGAGGGGCTGCAGGGCGTCACCATCGTCGAGGTGGTCGCCGGCGAGCTGGACGAGCCGCGGGGCGGCCTGTCGGTGGTCGTCCGGCCGGGCCGGCTGCGGCTGGACCTGGGCGCGGGGATGGCGTACGAGGGCACGCCGGACGTGCTGTCGCTGCCCGCGGCGGAGGCGCTGGCGCGGCAGCTGGCGCCGCTGCGCACCGGTGGCGGTGACGAGGACGAGCCGCTGCTGGCCAACCTGGACTTCACCGACCTGCTGAACCTGGGCGACGCGGCGTCCATCGACGTGGCGCGGACCTGGCGGCCGCGGTCGGCCGGCGAGCGGCTGCGGGTGCCGATCGGTGTCGGCGAGGACGGCGGCCCGGTGATGCTGGACCTGAAGGAGGCCGCGCAGGAGGGCATGGGTCCGCACGGCCTGTGCGTGGGCGCGACCGGTTCCGGCAAGTCGGAGCTGCTGCGCACGCTGGTGCTGGGCCTGGCGGTGACGCACACGTCGGAGACGCTGAACTTCGTGCTGGCGGACTTCAAGGGCGGCGCGACGTTCACCGGCATGTCGCAGATGCCGCACGTCGCGGCCGTGATCACCAACCTGGCGGACGACCTGACGCTGGTGGACCGGATGGGCGACTCCATCCGCGGCGAGCTGCAGCGCCGGCAGGAGCTGCTGCGGTCGGCGGGCAACTACGCCAACATCCACGACTACGAGAAGGCGCGCGCGGCGGGTGCCCCGCTGGAGCCGCTGGCCTCGCTGGTGCTGGTCATCGACGAGTTCTCCGAGCTGCTGACCGCGAAGCCCGACTTCATCGACATGTTCATCCAGATCGGCCGGATCGGCCGTTCGCTGGGCGTGCACCTGCTGCTGGCCTCGCAGCGCCTGGAGGAGGGCAAGCTGCGCGGCCTGGACACCTACCTGTCGTACCGGATCGGTCTGCGGACGTTCTCGGCGGCCGAGTCGCGTACGGCGATCGGCGTGCCGGACGCCTACCACCTGCCGTCGGTGCCGGGTTCGGGCTACCTGAAGTTCGGCACGGACGAGATGGTGCGGTTCAAGGCGGCGTACGTGTCGGGGGTGTACCGGTCGGGCGGCCCGGAGCTGTCGGTCGGGCAGTTCCCGGTGGAGCGGCGGCCGGCGCTGTTCACGGCGGCTCCGGTTCCCGTGGTGTACGCGGCTCCGGACCCGGCGTACCTGGCGGCGCAGGCGGCGCCCCGGGAGGACGACGCGCTGGCGGCCACGGTGCTGGACGTGATCGTGGGCCGGCTGGAGGGCCAGGGCGTGCCCGCGCACCAGGTGTGGCTGCCCCCGCTGGACCAGGCGCCGCCGCTGGACCAGCTGCTGCCGGCGCTGGCGGCGAGCGAGGCGCGCGGACTGCACGCGGAGGGGTACACCCGGCCGGGCGGTCTGGTGGTGCCCATGGGTCTGATCGACAAGCCGTTCGAGCAGCGGCGCGAGGTGCTGTACCGGGACTTCTCCGGTGCGGCCGGCCACATGATGGTGGTGGGCGGCCCGCAGTCGGGCAAGTCCACGCTGATGCGGACGCTGATCGCGTCGTTCGCGCTCACCCACACCCCGCGCGAGGTGCAGTTCTACGGCCTGGACTTCGGTGGTGGCGGTCTGTCGGCGGTGGCGGACCTGCCGCACGTGGGCGGGATCGCGTCCCGGCTGGACCCGGAGCGGGTGCGCCGTACGGTCGCCGAGGTGGCGGGCGTGCTCAACCGGCGGGAGGAGTTCTTCCGCGCCAACGGCATCGACTCGATCGCCACCTACCGGCGGCGCCGGGCGGCCGGTGAGCTGCCGGGCGAGCCGTGGGGCGACGTGTTCCTGGTGATCGACGGCTGGGGCGGCTTCCGCACCGAGTACGACGGGCTGGAGCCGGTGGTCACGGACATCGCGGCGCGTGGTCTGGGCTACGGCATCCACGTGGTGATCACCGCGGCCCGGTACATGGAGGTGCGGGCCGCGCTGAAGGACCAGATGCTGAACCGGCTGGAGCTGCGGCTGGGCGACGTCATGGACTCCGAGTTCGACCGCAAGGTCGCGGCGAACGTGCCGCCGGGCATGCCGGGCCGCGGTCAGGTGGCGGAGAAGCTGCACTTCCTGGGCGCGCTGCCGCGGATCGACGGTTCGCACGAACCGGGCGACCTGTCCGAGGGCACCGCGGCGTTCGTCGCCGCGGTGAAGGGCAGCTGGGCCGGCCAGGCCGCGCCCGGGGTGCGGCTGCTGCCGCGGCTGCTGCACGCCGAGCAGCTGCCCAAGGGCGGGGAGTTCCCGCGTCACGGGATCGCGATCGGCATCGACGAGACCGACCTGGAGCCGGTGTTCGTGGACTTCGAGACCGATCCGTTCTTCCTGGTGTTCGGCGAGAGCGAGTCCGGCAAGACGAACCTGCTGCGGCTGATCGCCTCGCAGATCGCCCAGCGGTACACCCCGGACCAGGCCAAGCTGGTGGTGGGCGACTACCGGCGGGCGCTGCTGGGCGCGCTGCCGGAGGAGCACCTGCTGGAGTACGCGCCGATGGCCAGCTCCATGCAGATGCACATGGAGGCGCTGGCGGGGGTGTTCGCCCGCCGTCAGCCGCCGCCGGACGTCACCCCGCAGCAGCTGCGGGACCGCAGCTGGTGGACGGGTCCGGACGTGTTCATCATCGTGGACGACTACGACCTGGTGGCGACCAGCCAGGGCAATCCGCTGGCCCCGTTGGTGGAGTACCTGCCGTTCGCCCGGGACACCGGCGTCCGGTTCATCATCGCGCGCAACTCGGCGGGTGCCTCGCGTTCCATGTACGAGCCGTTCATGCAGCGCATCAAGGAGCTCGGCGCGCAGGGCGTGGTGCTGTCCGGCGATCCGGCGGAGGGCGACCTGATCGGCAGCGTCCGGCCCCGGCCGATGCCGCCGGGCCGGGGGTACTTCGCCTCCCGCAAGCGCGGCACCTCGCTGGTGCAGCTCGGCCGGATGCCCGGCATGTAGCGGGGGCGGGGCACTGGTAGGTTCGAAGTGGCGTTCCGTACGACGGCCGGCAACGGGGAGGCAGGGCAATGGGGTTCGACCAGGACTGGGGACAGCTGCGGTCTGCGGCCGCGGACCGGACGGAGATGCGGCTGAACAGCGGCCCGCCCGGTCCGGCCCTGTCGGGCACGGGGGACTTCGGTTCCACGCCGGCGCAGAAGAAGGCGGCGGCGAACACCATCGAGACGGACCTGGAGCCGGGCACGAAGAAGGCCGCCGAGCACGCCGACGAGGCGTCGAACACGGCGGTGAAGACCTTCGACGGCTGGCAGACGGCGGTGGGCCTGAAGAAGGTGACGGACACGTGGGACAAGCAGGTGGCCAACCTGATGGGCCGCCTGGCCTCGGAGAAGAACGCGCTGCGGAGCACGTCGAACCTGTTCACCGGCAACGACCAGGCGACGGGCGACGGCTTCGGGGTGATCGCCCCGAAGTCGAAGCTCCACGGCCTGTGATCGGGTGATAATCGGCGGTAGCGGCACGCGCTGCACCGCCGAACCACCGAGGGGAAGGCCGCCCATGGGCACGCAAGCGGAGAAGGACGAGCTGTACGCGCTCGACATCAGCGGGGTCGAGTGGGAGGGCCCGCCCGGGACCAGCCCCGACGAGGAGCGGGTGGAGATCGCGCACCTGCCGGGCGGCGGGGTGGCCATGCGGTCCTCGCTGGACCGTGACACGGTGCTGCGGTACACGGCCGCCGAGTGGGAGGCGTTCGTCCTGGGCGCCAGGGACGGCGAGTTCGACATCGTCTAGCCAGGACGAGAGATGCGCGAAGGGGCGCGCCCGGTGCGGGCGCGCCCCTTCGGCACGTGTGCGCGCGCCGTGCGGGCGCGTGCGGCCGGACTGGGCTCAGAAACCCTCGGTGAACAGGCGCGAGGCCTTCACGTCCGTGGCCCGGTAGTCGCTCTTGCCCTGCTCGATGAGCTTGGCGACGTTCTCCAGGGTGTCGCGCATGTGCTCGGCGCGGCCCTTGTACTTGGCCTGGAGCTGGACGTACTGCGCGTGCGCCTCACCGTCCCAGGTGTCCGTGACGACCTTCAGGGCCTGGTCCATCTCGGTCAGGTCGTCGACGATCTTCTTGGAGACGGCGCGGAGGCGGTTGGCCATCTCCTGGACGCTCTCGTACCTGACCTTCATGTGGCCGGCGTCGGCACCAGACATGTTCTCTCTCTCCTTAAGCCGCGGGGCGGTCGATTCAGATGCCGTTGAGGCCGGACGAGTTGGCCGACGACTTGATGGCGTTGAACGCCGCGCGCACGTCGTCGTCCTGGGCGTTGCTCAGGTTCTTCGTCTCGGCCACGGCGTTGTGGAGAACGCCCAGCAGCCGGCGGATGGCGTCGTGGTCCTCGTTCACCATGGTCTGTGCCTGGATGAACCCGCCGGCACCGGAACCGGTCCATCCCGCGCTCACGGTGGCGAGGATGTCGGCCAGTTCGCGTGCCTGGGTGGTCACGGCGTTGGCGGTGGTGTTGATCTTGTTCTTCGCCTGGACGATCGGATCGTCCGCGAGTCCGAAACCGCCTGCAG
Source organism: Streptomyces sp. NPDC012888 (assembly GCF_042900645.1). Classification (NCBI taxonomy): domain Bacteria; kingdom Bacillati; phylum Actinomycetota; class Actinomycetes; order Kitasatosporales; family Streptomycetaceae; genus Streptomyces; species Streptomyces sp. NPDC012888. The sequence goes on from NZ_JBIBBM010000016.1 coordinate 17,943, forward strand.
GATTGGTCATCCGAAGCTCCTCACTTCCTAAATTCACCGACCCGACCGGCGCATGTGGCTACGTCAGTTCCCCGATCACAGTCGTGAAGGCTGTTGTCACTCTAGTCAGTTCATCTCTCCGGCCCAACATCGGCAGGGCCGTGCCGTCGGTGGACCGTGACGGTTCACTGCAAACGGCGGCGGCGGTTCCGGGCATCCCGGACGACCACGGCCGTTCCGGCGATCACCGCGATCACCACTCCCCCGATGCCCAACGCGTACGTGCCGATCCGGGCCTGCCGCTCCTCGGCCGTCTCCGTGAGCGCCATCGGGGCCGCCTCGGGAGCGGCCGCCGGCGGCGGACCCGGGTCCGGGACCGGTGCCCGGGGCCTCTCGTGGTCGTCGGTGACCGCGCGGACCGGGTCGACCACTCCCCAACCCACGTAGTCGTCACGGCCCTTGACGGAGCGTTCGGCGGTCTGCTGGATCTGCCAGAGCAGTTCCTGAGGGGTCCAGTCCGGATGCTGGGCCTTCAACAGGGCCGCCACTCCTGTGACGTACGGGGCGGAGAAGCTGGTTCCGTTGTCCACGCACTGACCGAAACCGGGCACGGTGGAGACCATGTCGACCCCGGGCGCCGCGACCGACACGAAGACCCCGGGCTGGGAGAAGGAGGCCCGCTCGTTGTTGCGGTCGGAGGAGGCCACCGCCAGCACGCCCGGGAAGGCGGCCGGGTAGGTCAGGCGCTTGCGCCCGTTGAGGCCGTCGTTGCCGGCCGAGGCGACGATCAGCACCTTGGCGTCCAGGGCCCGTTTGACCGCCTGCCCCAGCTTGGAGTCCGCGGCCATCGGCACGTCGGTGTCCTGGGAGACGTTGACGATGTGGGCGCCCTTGGCCACGGCGTGGTCGATGGCCTGAGCGAGGGTCTCCGCGTTGCCCTTGCCCTGGCCGTCGTTCTGCCGGATCGGGATGATGGTGGCCTCGGGGGCCAGCCCGACGAAGCCGGTGCCCTGCTGGGGGCGGGCCGCGATCAGCCCGGCCACCTTGGTGCCGTGGCCGACCGTGTCGTTGGTGCCGTCGCCGCCCTTGGGGTCGATGAAGTCCTTGCCGGCGCCCGTGTCGATGGCCGCGCTGAGCTGCGGGTTGGCGCGGTCCACCCCCGAGTCGATGACCGCGACGCGGACGTTCTTGCCCTTGCCCTCGGCCCACAGCTCGTCGAGCAGCAGCCGCTGCAGGGCCCAGGGGCGGCCCGCTATCTGCTTCTTCATGGGGAAGGTGCACTCGCCCGCGCCGGCCAGCGCGAACGCGGGCGGCGGCGGGACGGGACGGCCGTCGGCAGCGGAAGCAGCCGGGGCGTGCGGGCCGGCGAGGGCGAGGAGGGCCGCGGCGAGCACGGCACGGGCCGGGACGGCCTTGGCGACGAGGGTCGTGCGGGTCATCGGCGGCCTCACGAACCCTGCGGCTGCCGGGCGGCGTTGGTGTCCAGACGCGGCCCCTTGGAGAGGAACTCCGACCAGGCGATCGGGACGAGCGCCGGAGTGATGTCCTTGTAGCCGAGCCGGGCCTGGGCGAAGCTCGCCTCCGGCGGGCCCTCCTCGCCGCCCGCGCCCGGGGACGCCGAGGGCGCCGCGCCGATCTGCGACTGCTCGGCGTCGCTGTCGCCGTTCGTCTGGACGGCGTACCGCAGACCGGTGTCGGTGACCAGGAACAGGCCGCCGCCGCCCTTCGCCTGCCGGCCCTGGAACTGCGTGTACAGCAGGCCGGAGCCGGGTGTGACGTAGGAGCTGGTGCCGCTGGCCGAGATGTCGACCGGGAAGGACGTGCCCGCCCAGGTGCTGAGCGTGGCCCGGCCCTGGCCGTCGACCGAGCGCAGCACGTTGCACACGGTGTCACGGGCCTCGGCCCCCTGGGTCTGGGCGGCCCCCGTGCGGCCGTTGACCTGGCCGGACTGGGTGCGCGGCCAGCGCTTCTTCTCGTAGAACTGCGAGCCGTCGGGGCGCAGCGACTGCAGGTCGACCTCGCGGGCCTTGCCGTGCATGTCGAGGGCGTTGGTGGCCGGCGCGTTGATCAGCAGCCAGGCCACGAAGGACGACACCCGGGAGACCTTGCCGGGCAGGACGACGTAGTGCTGCGGGCCGGAGCCGGTGCGCGCCAGCAGCACCATGCCGACCTTGTTGTCGGCGGTGACCAGGCCCGGCACGTTGGCGTCGGTGCCGGCCCGGGCCTCCAGCTTCGGGAAGCCCAGTTCCTCACCGGTGGCGAGGGTGTCCAGCCATTCCTGGGTCACCAGCTGCGGGGTGCCGCTGCCGACCAGGGCGTTGGTGAGGGTGACGGCCTCGGGGGTGTTCTCCGGGAACCGGTACTTGGTGCCGGTGGCGTCGACCAGCCAACGGGTCGTGACCTCGGTGTTGTTGGGGCCCGCGGTCCGCGCCCGGACGTACATCACCTGCCCGTCGGCGAGCTTGCCCGGGCCGTCCATCAGGCCGGCCTCGCGCTCGGCGAGGACGAAGGTGGCGGTCTGCACGCCCTTGCCGTTGCCGCCGGGCTGCTGGCACACCGCCCAGCGCTTGGGCGTTCCGGCCTCCTTGGCGGACGGCAGCCGGTCCGGTGCGTACGGGATGCCGATGATCGGGCCGCGCGGCGGCTTGCCGCTGTCGAGGACCTTGTCGTCGACCTGGATGACGTCGAACTTCCCCGGGTCGAGCAGCAGCCGCGCGGAGGCCAGGTTGAGCACCGGGTGCAGGCGGGGCTGGCCGCCGGTGTTCAGCACGACGTACCGGGTGGTGGAGTCCTTGCCGACGATCACCTTGGTGCCGGGCTTGTCCCAGTCCTTGGGGGCCTTGGGGTCGAACATGCCCCAGGCGCCGAAGCCGGCCAGGACCAGCGCGCCGACGACCAGCCCCGGCACGACCGCCCGCAGCGGCTTCGGGGCGCCCTCCTCGGTGCCCGTGGCGGAGGGTTGGAGGAACGCGGCCACCGTCCGCCGCTTCGCGAAGGTGTACGCGTTGAGCTCGTCGCGTCGTGATGCCATGACCGTCTGCTTCTCCCCGCCCGGCCCGGTCGGTGGACACTCCCCGGCCGATACCGGGAGCTGCCCCCATCCCCGGCCCTGATTCTGTCGGACCGGCCCCCTACTATGCCTGCTGACGGAGGGTCCGCAGGGGGCGGGTAGGGTGAGGCCTCCGCTCCGTGCCGTCCGCCGCCGCCCGACTCCCGTCGTACCGGGGCACTCAGGGCTCGCCGGGGCGGATGGGGAGGTTCCGGGGAGGGGGCGTCACGCGCCGCACCGCGCCGGGAGTCACACAGTGGAGGACCCGGAAGGGGAGGAGCTCGGAGGATGGCCACCGCCACGGAGCGACGGGCAGCCGCGGCCGTGCCGCAGCGCGGCGGAGTGACACCGCATCCGAAGTCGAGCCCGGGACGGTTCGGCCCGTTCCGACTGCAACAGCTGGTCCTGCTCCAGGTGGCGGCCGCACTGCTGCTGGCCGCCTGGGTGGTGGAGCCGCTGCTGCTGGTGCCGGCGGGCGCCCTCGCCGCCGTGCTGTGCGTCCTGGCGCTGGTACGCCGGCACCAGCGCTCGCTGCCCGAGTGGCTCGGAACGGCCCTGGCGCTGCGCGCCCGGCGCCGGCGGGCGGCTTCCTTCACCGTGCCGGCCGGCACCGAGCCGGGCCTGGCCCCGGTGGTCGAGGCCGATCCGGCGCTGCGGACGTACACGTTCAGCGACCGGGACCGGCGGCCCGTGGGGATGATCGGCGACGGCACCTTCCTGACCGCGGTGGTCCAGGTGGACGTGGACGCGACCGCGCTCCGTCCGGACCGGGCGGCCCGGCCGCTGCCGCTCGGCATCGTCCGCGACGTCCTCGACGTCGACGGCATCCGCCTGGAGTCCGCCCAGCTGGTCCAGCACACCCAGCCGGCGCCCGCCCCGCACCTGCCCGCGCAGTCGATGGCCACCCGCAACTACGCGCCGCTGCAGGCCCAGACCGGCACCCCGGCGGTGCGGCTGACCTGGATCGCGCTCAAGCTGGACCCGGAGCTGTGCCCGGAGGCGGTGGCCGCGCGCGGCGGCGGGATGACCGGCGCGCAGCGCTGCGTGGTGCGGGCCGCGGACCAGCTGGCCAGCCGGCTGGCCGGGGCCGGGTTCCGGGCGACGGTGCTGACCGAGCAGGAGCTGACCTCCGCCCTGGCGACCTCCAGCTGCGCGAACCCGATGGCCATCACCCAGGCCGGACGGTCCGCGAGCACCGGCCGGCGCACCGAGGAGACGGCGCGGACCTGGCGGTGCGACGACCGGCGGCACACCACGTACTGGATAGCCCGCTGGCCCCAACTGGGCGGCGGTGCGGCCCCGATGCCGCAGTTCGTGGCCCTGCTGACCTCGCTGCCCGCGCTGGCCACGAACTTCAGCCTGACGCTGGCCCCGGCCGACCGGCACGGGGTCACGGTCACCGGACACGTCCGGGTGACCGGGCGCAGCGACGAGGAACTGGTGGCGGCGCGAAGGGAACTGGAGCGGACGGCGCGCGGCGTGCGCACCGGGCTGGTCCGGCTGGACCGGGAGCAGCTGCCGGGAGTACTGGCCTCGCTGCCGCTGGGAGGTGCGCGATGAGCGCGGGACGGATCGGTTACGGGCTGGTCGGGCCGCGGCGGGAACGCCATGTGATGCCGTCCGGCGACCTGGACGGGCTGGCGCTGCCGGTCGGGGACGACGGCGTGGTGATCGGCATGGACGCCGAGGGCCGTCCGGCGGTGCTCGGCATCAACCGGCCCAGCCCGTACGACGTCACCCTGATCGGCGGCCTGTGGACGGCGCAGGTGCTGGCTCTGCGGGCGGCCGCGACGGGGGCGCGGGTGGCGGTGGAGACCGGCCGGGCCCAGGTGTGGGCGCCGCTGGCGCAGGCTGCCGGCGGCGGGCAGCAGTGCGTGACCCTGCACGAGGTGGGGCGGGTCCCCCCGCAGGGCGCGTCGGCGGGCAGCCCGGTGCTGGTGGTCCGCGACTGCGGCATGCGGCCGCCGCGCGGCCGGGTGGTGGCCGGGCCCTGGCAGTCGGTGGTGACGCTGCTGCCGTACCTGAGCCCGACGGCGCCACGGCTGTTGCAGCAGTCGGCGCTGGTGGGCGTGCAGCGGGTGTCCCCCGACGAGGCGGAGCAGATCGGGCGGCTGATGAACCTGCCGCGGGCGGCGGTGGAGTCACTGCCGACGCTGGGCGACGGGGTGACGCTGTGGTGCACGCAGCGGGACCGGCAGTTCGTGATGACGCAGGGCACGGAGGCGGAGGTCTCGCTGCTGGGCGGGGCTCGGCGGATCGACTGAGCGGGTGCGCGGGCTCGCGGGCTCGCGGTGCCGGGTTCCGCGGTGCCGGGTTCCGCGGCGGATGTTGCGCGGGCATGCGGTGCCGGCGTTGCCGTGCCGTGGGGCCGTGGGGCTAGCCGGGCCGCGGGGCGGGCGGGGTCGACGGTTGACGGGTCTGTGCCGGCCGGCGCCGGCTTGTCGCGCAGTTCCTCGCGCCCCTGACGGGGCCCGGCCTTGACGGGCCCGTGCCGGACGATGCCGGCTTGTCGCGCAGTTCCCCGCGCCCCTGAACAGGGGTCCGACCGTTGACGGGTTGGTGCCGGCCAGCCGTGGCTGGGCGCGCAGTTCCTCGCGCCCCTGATGGGGGTGCGGCCTGGGCGGGTCGGTGCCGGACGGTGCTGGGTGGGCGTGCGGTATGTGCGGGTGGGTGGTCCTTGTGGTTCTTTCGGGGTGGGGGACGGGGCTCGGCCCGGTGCTCGGGCGGCGCACCATTAGGCTGACCGTGGGCGCGGCGCCCGGAGTGGGCGCCGGGCAGTGTGCCCGACCAGACCAGGAGGACGGAAGTGAACGGCGATCGGAGCGAGAGCCGCGGCGGGGCGTGGGACGTCCCGACGGACGATCAGTCCGACGCGGAGCCCGAACTGACGGGCGAGTTCACCATCGACTACACGCCGCCGGCCTGGTACACGCAGAACGCGCCGACCCCGCCCGCGGTTCCCGACCTTCCGGCCGGGAGCGGGTTCGAACCGCACCGGGCCGGTGACGTGGGCTCGCCCTCGACGACCCGGTTGACGCCCCCGAAGCCGGCGCCGCAGCCGTTGGATCCCGCGGCTCCCGGCCTGCCCGAGGTACCGGTGGCCGCGCCTTCGCAGCCTGCCGGGGCTCCCGTGGACGCGCCCCCCGCCGCCGCACCGCCCGTCGAGGCCCAGGTGGAGGCGCCGTACACCGCCACTCCGCCGGATGCCGCGCCCGGTGGGGAGCCCTCGCCCTCGCTGTACACGGAGACCCCGCCGTTCGGGACTCCCGTTCCCCCGGTCGCGGGTGACGGTCGTGAGGATGTCGCGGAGTCACCCCTTCCGGCGACCGGGCCCGTGGAGGACGAGCCGCGGGACGCGGTCCCGGCGGAGCTGCCGCCCCCGCCCGCCGAGCCCGCTCCCCCGGCGCCGGCGACCGCGCCCGAGGACCACGACTTCCCGCCGGCCGGGCCGCAGGCACCCGCCGGTTACGGCTTCCCGCCCCAGCAGCCGCCCGCCGCGCAGGTGCCGGCCGGCTACGGGTTCCCGCCCACCGCCCAGCCCCAGCCGCAACCGCAACCGCAGCCCCAGCCCCAGCCCCAGGCCTTCCAGCCGGGCGCGCCCTGGTCCGACCAGCCCCAGGCGCAGCCGCCGTCCACGCCGCAGCACGACCCGCGGCAGGCCCAGCAGTGGCCGCAGCAGCCGCCCGGCCCCGGCGGCCCGGGCCCGCAGGACCCGCGCTACCACCAGGCCCCTCCGTCCGGCGGGGGCGCGCCGCTGGGCTACACCGCGGCGGTGGAGCTGTCCTCGGACCGGCTGCTGCGCAACAGCAAGCAGAAGCCGAAGAGCAGCCGGCCCGGTGCGGGCGGCGGCTCGCTCTTCCGGTTCGGGGGCAAGGCCGCCGAGGCGGAGCGCCGCCGCAAGCTGGAGCTCATCCGCACCCCGGTGATGTCCTGCTACCGCATCGCCGTCATCAGCCTCAAGGGCGGCGTCGGCAAGACCACGACCACCACCGCCCTCGGTTCCACCCTCGCCGCCGAGCGCCAGGACAAGATCCTCGCCATCGACGCGAACCCGGACGCGGGCACGCTGGGGCGCCGGGTACGCCGCGAGACCGGCGCCACCATCCGCGACCTGGTCCAGGCCATCCCCTACCTGAACTCGTACATGGACATCCGGCGGTTCACCTCCCAGGCCCCGTCCGGGCTGGAGATCATCGCCAACGACGTGGACCCGGCCGTGTCCACGACGTTCAACGACGAGGACTACCGACGGGCGATCGAGGTTCTGGGCCGCCAGTACCCGATCATCCTCACCGACTCCGGCACCGGCCTGCTGTACTCCGCGATGCGCGGGGTCCTGGACCTGGCCGACCAGCTGATCATCATCTCGACCCCGTCGGTGGACGGCGCGTCCAGCGCCAGCACCACCCTCGACTGGCTGTCCGCGCACGGGTACGCGGACCTGGTCTCCCGTTCCCTCACCGTCATCTCCGGGGTCCGCGAGACCGGCAAGATGATCAAGGTCGAGGACATCGTGCAGCACTTCGAGACCCGCTGCCGCGGCGTGGTCGTGGTGCCGTTCGACGAGCACCTGTCCGCCGGCGCCGAGGTGGACCTCGACATGATGCGGCCGAAGACCCGCGAGGCCTACTTCCACCTGGCGTCGCTGGTGGCCGAGGACTTCGTCCGCGTCCAGCAGGCGGGCGGGCACTGGGCCCCGCAGCAGCCGGGCGGCCAGCAGCCGCCGTACGCCCAGCCCGGTCAGCCGCCGTACGGGCAGCAGCCTCCGTACCCGCAGCCCGGCCAGCCGGGCCAGGGCCCGTACGGCCACCCCGGGCAGCAGCCCCACCCCCACCAGCCCCACCCCCACCAGCCGCAGTACCCGCAGCAGCCGGGCCACCCGCAGCCGTACGCCGGGCAGCCCGCGCAGCAGGGGCAGCCGGGGCAGCCCTACGGCCAGCCGCAGCCCGGCCAGGCCTGGCCCCAGCAGCCGCACCCGGCGCAGCCGCCCGTCCCGCCACAGCCGCACCAGCACCAGCAGCCGCAGCCGCACCCGGCGCAGCCGCCCGCCCAGCCCCCGCAGGACCCCCGCCTGGGCTGACGACGGGGGCCCGTACCGTCCTGTCGGCGGTACGGGCCCCGTCGCGTCCGGGGCCCGGCTCAGCCGTCCTTCACGGTCAGGCCGATGTGCCGGGCCAGGGCGGGCGCGAGGTCGAGCATCTGGAGCGAGCTGATCGTGGCGCCCCTGAGCGCCTCGATCCCGGAGGCGATGCCCAGGGCGAGGGCCCCGCTGAAGTCCACCCGGGTCAGGGCGGCCCGGTCCAGACGGGCCGCGTCCAGCGTCGAGCCGGGGAAGGACACGGCCGTCAGCGAGGCGCCGCCGAAGTCGACGTCGCGCAGCAGGCAGTCGACGAAGACCACGTCCTTCAACGTGCTCCCGCGGAAGTTGACGGAGTCGAACTTGCACTGGTGGAAGACGGTCCGGTGCAGCGCGGCCGCGTGGACCTGGACCCCGGCGAGCACGCTCGCGGTGCATTCGCCGTCCAGCCAGGTGGTCTCGGCGAGGTCGGTGCCGACGAACCGGACCGAGTGCAGCCACACGTCGTCGAAGCGCGACCGGCGGAACCGGCCCCCCTCGAAGGTCACGGAGGAGAACGCCGACTCGCCGAACCGGCAGTTGCCGCCCTGCGCGTCCGCCAGCACGGTGCCGTCGAAGTGGACCCGCTCGTAGGCGCCCTCCCGCTCGATCGCCCCGTCGAAGGCGTCGAGGTGCCCGGCGTACGGCAGGGCGTCCAGTTCCCGGGGTTCGCGCCGGCGCGTCAAGGGCCGCTCCCGGCTAGCGCGCCGTGTCGTACGCGTCGGTGAGCGCCCGCGCCCGCTTCACGTCGTCGGCGATGGCCTCCAGCAGCCCGTCCAGGGACTCGAACTTCGCCATGCCCCGCACGTACGCGAGGAAGTCCACCGTCACGTGCAGCCCGTACAGCTCCAGGCCCACCCGGTCGATCGCGTACGCCTCGACGGTGCGCTCGGTGGCGTCGAACTGGAGGTTGGTGCCGACCGAGATCGCCGCGGGCATCCGCTCGCCGTCGGCCGTCAGCCAGCCCGCGTACACGCCGTCCGCGGGGATCGCGGTGTGCGGCAGGGTCTCCACGTTGGCGGTGGGGAAGCCGAGCTCCCGCCCCCGCTGCGCCCCGCGGACCACCACGCCCTCGATCCGGTGCGGGCGGCCCAGGATCTCGGCCACGCCTTCCATGTCGCCCTCGGCGACCAGCCGGCGCGCCAGCGTGGAGGAGAACGGCTCGCCGCCGCCGGCCTCGCCGCGCACCACCAGGTCCATGACCTCGACCTCGTAGTCGTAGGTGCGGCCGAGCTCGGTCAGGAACTCGACGTTGCCGGCGGCGCGGTGGCCGAACCGGAAGTTGGGGCCCTCGATCACGGCGCGCGCGTGCAGCTTGTCGACCAGCACCTTGACGATGAAGTCGGCCGGGGACAGCTGCGAGAACTCGGCGGTGAAGGGCAGGATCAGCAGCGCGTCCACGCCCAGTTCGGCCATGAGCTCGGCCCGCCGGTGGTGCGGGGCCAGCATGGCCGGGTGGCTGCCCGGCCGGACGACCTCGCTCGGGTGCGGGTCGAAGGTGACGACGACGGCCGGCACGCCGAGCTCCCGCGCCCAGGCGACCGCGCGGCCGATGATCAGCTGGTGGCCCCGGTGGACGCCGTCGTAGGAGCCGATGGTGACGACGCTGCGTCCCCAGTCCTCGGGGATGTCCTCCAAGCCACGCCAGCGCTGCACTGTGACCGCTCCTCGCCCGAACCCGTGTTGTGCCGTGTAGAGATTGCAGGTCTAAGACTGCCATGTCGGTGGGCGGCACCCCGCATCGGCATCACGGCTGCGCCAGGAGCACGTCAAGTCGGGCGGTGCGGCCCCGCCCGGGCCGCACCGCCGGCGTCCCCGGCCACCGCGAGGGCCGAGCGGCGGGCGCTGGGGCCGAGCAGGGCGGCCGCCTCGCGCGGCTCCTCCCGGAGCCAGTGCCCGAGCAGCCGGGCGAAGGCGGGCAGAGCCCGGGCCAGTTCCACCACCCGCCGGTCGAAGACGGCGGCACCGCCGGGCACCGACAGCAGCCGGCGGCCGGTCCGGCGCAGCAGTTCCCGGGTGCGGTCCTCGCCCCGGGTCGCCGCGGAGCCGGCCACGGCGCCGAGCAGGGCGTCCAGCACCGCGGGGTCGCCTTCCCGGGCCAGCAGTACGTCGAGCAGCTCGGCGCGCAGCGGTCGCGAGGCCTCGGCGCCCGCCGCGCCCAGCACCCCGGCCACCGCGGCCCGTACCTCGGCGGGCCCGGCCAGCAGCTCGGCGATCAGGAGGCGCAGCCCGGGGGCGGCGGCCGGGCCCCGGTCCAGGCGGCGGTGCAGGTAGCCGGCGGCGTGCCGGGCGTCCGCGGGGTGCCGGGCCAGGTGCTCCCTTACGAACCCGGCGGCGCGGGCGGCCGGGCCCGGCCCGGTCAGGGCGGCGAGCGCGGGCAGTACCTCCGCGGCCGGCCGGGACCCGAGCGCGTCGAACACGGCCCCGGCCCGGTCGGGCAGCGCCTCCGCCGCGTCGACGAGGGCGGCGGCGGGCACGTCCGGGCAGGCGAGGGCGGCGGGGAGGCGGCGGTCGCGTTCGGCGGGGTCGCGCAGCAGGACGGCGAGGGCGGCGGCGTGCAGGGCGGTGGCGCCGGGCCGCTCCAGCAGGGCGAGGGCGGCCCGGCCCAGCAACGCCCGGTCGGCGGCGTCGGTGACGTGCGGGGCGGCGGCCTGCCCGTAGGCGGCGGCCGCGACCGCGCGGCCGGGGCGGTCGTCGCGGGCCCAGCGGAACACGGCCCGGCAGACGGCGGCGGGCTCCTCCTCTGCGAGTACGGCGAGCAGCTGGTCGGCGCGCGGGTGGGCCGCCCGGACCAGGGCTTCGGTGAGGTCGTCCGGGGCGAGCCGGCGCTGGGTGTGCAGCAGGGCCTGGGCGGCGGTCGCCACGGTGGCGCCGGGCCTGCCGTGCAGCGGGCGTTCGTCGGCGAACCAGGCGCAGAGCAGGGGCTGGACGAGCCGGGGGTCGCGGACCAGGCGCCGGGCGGCGGCGTCGAGGCAGCGGTCGGAGCCCGGGCCGTGGGTGGCGCCCGGGTCGGCGGGGCCGGCGGGATCGGCCGGGAGGACCCGCCGGAGCAGGTCCAGCCGGTCGGCTTCGGGCAGCCGGAGCCGGTTCCAGAACCGTCCGCCGAACCCGTCGGGACCGGCCCGTACGACGTGCTCGGCGAGCCCGTGCAGGACGTCGAGCAGCGGGCGGGCGTCGGGAGCGCGCAGCAGGGCGCCGCGGAGCAGCCGGCGGGCCCACCACACCCGGTCGGGGTCGGTGGCGTCTCCGGCGGCGGCCTCGGGCGGGGCCTCGGGCAGGGCCGCGGGCGGGCCTTCTCCGGCGAACCGGTCGAGGGCGGCGACCAGGCCGGTCAGCGTGCCGGCGAGGGCGGCGGGGGGCAGCAGGAGCAGTGCTTCGAGGACCGGGCCGATGCGGTGGCGGGGCACCGGTGTTCCGGGGGGTGGTCCGGTGCGGTGGACGAGGGCGTCGAGGGCGGCGGGGAGGTCGAGGTGGACGGCCTGCAGCCAGTCGGCGAACTCCTCGTGGGCGAGGCGGTAGCCGGTGCCGGTGAGTTCCAGCAGGCCTTCGGTGAGGACGGCCGGGGCCCATCCGGTGCGCCAGGGGAACAGCTCCTCGAAGGACTCGCGGTCGAGCCGACCCTGGCCCGGGCCGAGGCAGCGGCGGGCCGCCTCGTGCACGCGGCCGGCCACGCGGGTCGCCAGCCGGCGCACCCCGGGACCGTGGACGGCCGCACCGCGCCGGACATCGGCCACCACGCGACCGGGAGTGGCGTGGCCGGCGGCGATGCGGACGGCGACCCGCAGGCAGAGCAGGTCCAGATGGGCGGCGAAGACCTCCTGCCGGCCGGGGCGGCCCTCGGTGACCCCGGCCGCCCGGATGCCGGAGAGCAGCCGCAGGGTGAGCGGGTGCCGGTCGTCCGGGCGGCGCACGGAGTCGGCCGGGATGCCGTGGCGTACGCGGGCCTCCTCGGCCTCGGCCGGGGTCAGGTCGGCGAGGTGGAGGGCGGGCGGCAGGCCGTGGGCGGGGCGGGCCGGCGTGTGCAGCGAGTCCGGCGGGTACAGGGCCCCGGCCCGCTCCCAGTACTCGGGCCGCGTGGCGACGACCATCCGGACGGTGTGCTCCCGCAGCCAGCGCACGCTGGCGGCGGTCCAGTCGGCGAGCCGCTGGGCGAGCTGCGGGGGCATCTCCTCGGGCGCGTCGAGCAACACCACCAGCGGCCGCCCGGCGGCGAGCGCCAGAGCGGCCACCCGCCCGGGCCGGTGATCCGCGTCCGGACCGGGCCCGCCTGCGGACCCCTCGCCGTACGCACCACCGAACCCGGGGCCCACCCCACGGTCTCCACAGCCGCACCCGACGCCCGGGCCGTCCCCCGGCCCCGCCGCCGCCTCGGCCCCTGGGCGGCAGCCCGGACCGCAGCACGGGCCCGAGCCGGACCCGGCCTGGGCGCGTGGCTCGTGACCCGGCTCCGGCCCTGATCCGGGCCCTGACCCCGACTCCGGCTCCGCCCGGGGGTCCCCGGAGCCGGGCGGCGGGGGTTCTGCCGTGGTGATGCGGGTCGCCGAGGTCAGGGCTCGGGTCAGGGCGTCCGCGAGCGAGGTGTCGGTGGGGCGCAGGTCGGCGCCCCGTAGCCAGAGGGTCGGGGAGGGGCGGGGGCCGAGTGCCCGGCGGGCGGCCAGGGCGGCGAGTTCGGTGGTGCGGCCGGTTCCGGGGTCGCCGACCAGGGCGAAGACCTGGGCGGGGCTGACCGTGAAGGCCGAGAGGGCGCCGATCACGTCGGGCCGGTCGACCGCTCCGGCGGCGTCCGCGAGGGCGGTGCCCAGGGTGGTGCCGGTGAGCTGGAGCGCGCCGGCCAGGTTGAGTTCGGTGCCGTAGCAGGGAACGGTGACCGCGTTGCGGTCCAGCAGCGCGGCCAGGGGGCCGCCCGGTTCGGCGCGGGCGGCCGCGCGGAGTGGCACGGCGAAGCCGCCGGAGCGGTGCCGGGCGTGCAGGGCCGTGCCGACCACCGCGAGCACGGCCCCGGTGCGCGCGTCGAGCAGGGGCGTGCCGCAGGCCTCGCCGCCGAGGCGGAGCGCGTCCATGCCGTCGGTGCCGAGGGCCAGGTCGAGGGCGGCGCCGAGCACGTGGCTGCGGCCCCCCGCGGTGTAGGTGACCTCCGCCTCGCCCAGCACGCGGGCCTGCCGCCAGCCCCGGGCGGCGAGCCGTACGTACGCGCCGGGGGGCACCTGTTCGGCGGCGGCCACCGGGAGCGGCCGGGCGCCGAGCCCGTCGGTGCGCACCAGCGCGAGCCCCGCCGGGGCCAGGGGTGTGACGGCGTCGCGGCCGGCCGTCCAGGTGCGCTGCCCGGGGCCGTGCAGCAGCAGCCGGTCCAGTCCGTCCACCGCCTCGTGGCTGGTGACGACGGTGCCCCGGTCGTCCGCGACGAAGCCGCTGCCGCGCGGCCGTCCGTCGGGATCACAGATCCGGACCAGCTCGGCCGGCTCCCCCTTGCCTTCCATCTGACGACCGTAGGCCGCCGAAGATCAGCGGGAGAAGCTCGTGAGCCGAAAGCGCCCCCTTACGCTCCCTCCATTCACTCCGAGCGCCTGCTCGGTCGGGTGAATAAGGGCTCCGGGGTGGATAGAGACCTACCCGAGGGGGGTCGTGGAGCGGTGAGCAGCAGGGGCTGCGCTCACCGCTCCACGTCGACGGAAGGTCCGCCCGCGGATCCGGCTCGGGCCCGAACCGGGGCGGGTCAGACGAAGACCGCGAGGGACTTCGCCTTGCCGCCCTTGCTCTCCACCAGGGCGAGCAGCCGGCCCTCGGGGCCGAACACGGCGACCGGCCGGCCGGTGGCGTACTCGTCGGGCATGTCCAGCCGGACGCCGTTGCCGAGCAGCGAGGCGCGCCGGGCGTCCAGGTCCCAGCGCGCGAACGCGGCCTCGGCCGCCTCCGCGAGGGGCATCACGGTCAGCTCCTCCTGGAGCTGGTCCAGGGTGCGGGCCTTGTCCAGCTTGTACGGGCCGACCCGGGTGCGCCGGAGCGCGGTCAGGTGGCCGCCGACGCCGAGGTCGGCGCCGAGGTCGCGGGCCAGCGCGCGGATGTACGTGCCGCTGGAGCAGACCACGGAGACGACCAGGTCGACCACGGGGGTGCCGTCCTCGGCGGTGGCCCCGCGCATGTCGTGGAGCTGGAACGAGGAGACCGTGACCGGGCGGGCCGGGATGTCGAACTCCTCGCCGTCGCGGGCGCGCTTGTAGGACCGGACCCCGTTGATCTTGATGGCGCTGACCTTGGACGGGACCTGCATGATCTCGCCGGACAGCTTGCGGATGCCCTCGTCCACGGCCTCGCGGGTGACCGCGGAGGCGTCGGTGGAGGAGGTGATCTCGCCCTCGGCGTCGTCGGTCAGGGTGTTCTGGCCGAGGCGGACGGTGCCGAGGTACTCCTTCTCGGTCAGCGCGAGGTGGCCGAGGAGTTTGGTGGCCTTCTCGACGCCGAGGACCAGGACTCCGGTGGCCATGGGGTCGAGGGTGCCGGCGTGGCCGACCCGGCGGGTCCTGGCGATCCCGCGCATCTTGGCGACCACGTCGTGCGAAGTGAAGCCGGACGGCTTGTCGACGATGACAAGGCCGTCCGGCGTCGTGGTTGCGTGCTTGCTCATTCGGCTGCGTCGTCCTCGTCCGGCTTCTTGTACGGGTCGGCGTCGCCGGCGTACGTGGCGCCCGAGGAGGCCTCGCGGACCTGCGCGTCGGAGGCGCGCGCCTGGTCGAGGAGGTCCTCGATGGTGCGGGCGTTCTCCGGCAGGGCGTCCGCGACGAAGGTCAGGGTGGGCGTGAACTTGATGCCCGCCACCTGGCCGACGGCCGAGCGGAGGATGCCCTTGGCGCTCTCCAGGCCCTTGGCCGCGGCGGCCCGCTCCTCGTCGTCGCCGTAGACCGTGTAGAAGACCGTGGCCTCCCGCAGGTCGCCGGTGACCCGGGTGTCCGTGATCGTCACGTGCGTACCGAGGCGCGGGTCCTTGATTCCCCGCTGCAGCTTCTGGGCGACCACCTCCCGGATGAGGTCTGCCAGCTTCTTAGCCCGCGCGTTGTCGGCCACTGGTCCGTCTCCTTCTTTGTTGCTATCAGTCTTCATCACCGTGGATCCGCCGTCGCACGGACAGCAGCTCCACTTCCGGACGTGCCGCGACCAGCCGCTCGCAGCGGTCGAGCACGTCCGACAGGAATCCGGCGTCCCCGGACACCAGCGCGACCCCGATGCGGGCCCTGCGGTGGAGGTCCTGGTCGCCCACCTCGGCGGCGCTCACGGAGAACTTCCGCTGGAGCTCGGCGACGATGGGCCGGACGACGGAGCGTTTCTCCTTCAACGAATGGACGTCGCCGAGGAGCAGGTCGAAGGACAGGGTCCCCACGTACATGCGGTGCCGGATGTCCCGCCGGTTCGGGTTCGGTGGCCTGCCGGCCGACGCGCGGCAGGAACACCAGAACCGTACACGCAACGGCCGGGGCCGATCGACGGAAATTCCGCCGACCGGCCCCGGTCACGACACGGCTCGAACTGCCTCGCGTCAGACGCGCGGCTTCTCGCGCATCTCGTACGTCGCGATGACGTCGTCGACCTTGATGTCGTTGAAGTTTCCGAGGTTGATACCGCCCTCGAAGCCTTCGCGGATCTCGGTGACGTCGTCCTTGAAGCGACGCAGGCCGGAGATGGTGAGGTTTTCCGCGACGACCTTGCCGTCGCGGAGCAGGCGCGCCTTGGTGTTGCGCTTGACCTCGCCCGACCGCACCAGGACACCGGCGATGTTGCCCAGCTTGGACGACCGGAAGACCTCGCGGATCTCCGCCGTACCCAGCTCGACCTCTTCGTACTCCGGCTTGAGGAGACCCTTCAGGGCCGCCTCGATCTCCTCGATGGCCTGGTAGATCACCGAGTAGTACCGGACGTCGACGCCCTCGCGCTCCGCCATCTGCGCGGCACGGCCGGCCGCACGGACGTTGTAGCCGATGACGATGGCGTCGGAGCCCATCGCCAGGTCGATGTCGGACTCGGTGACCGCACCGACGCCGCGGTGCAGGACCCGGATGTCGACCTCTTCACCGACGTCGAGCTGGAGCAGCGAGGACTCGAGAGCCTCGACCGCACCGGACGCGTCGCCCTTGATGATGAGGTTGAGTTCCTGGACCAGACCGGCCTTGAGCACCTTGTCGAGGTCCTCGAGGGACACCCGGCGGACGCGCTTGGCGAAGTTGGCGTTGCGCTCGCGCGCAGCACGCTTCTCGGCGATCTGGCGGGCCGTACGGTCCTCGTCCACGACGAGGAAGTTGTCGCCGGCGCCGGGGACGTTGGTGAGACCCAGGACCAGGACGGGGGTCGACGGACCCGCTTCCTCGACGTTGTTGCCCTTGTCGTCGAGCATCGCGCGGACACGGCCGTACGCGTCGCCGACCACCATCGTGTCGCCGATGCGCAGCGTTCCGCGCTGGACGAGGACGGTGGAGACGGCACCGCGGCCACGGTCGAGGTGCGACTCGATCGCGATGCCCTGTGCGTCCTGCTCCGGGTTGGCCCGCAGGTCGAGCGAGGCGTCGGCGGTGAGGACGACGGCCTCCAGCAGGGAGTCGATGTGCAGACCCTGCTTGGCGGAGATGTCGACGAACATGGTGTCGCCGCCGTACTCCTCGGCCACCAGGCCGTACTCCGTGAGCTGACCGCGCACCTTCACCGGGTCCGCGCCCTCGACGTCGATCTTGTTGACCGCGACCACGATCGGGACGTCCGCAGCCTTGGCGTGGTTGAGCGCCTCGATGGTCTGCGGCATGACGCCGTCGTTGGCCGCGACCACGAGGATCGCGATGTCGGTGGACTTGGCACCGCGGGCACGCATGGCGGTGAACGCCTCGTGACCCGGGGTGTCGATGAAGGTGATCTTGCGCTCTTCACCGTTGACCTCGGTGCCCACCTGGTACGCACCGATGTGCTGG
This sequence comes from Streptomyces sp. NPDC012888, assembly GCF_042900645.1. NCBI lineage: Bacteria > Bacillati > Actinomycetota > Actinomycetes > Kitasatosporales > Streptomycetaceae > Streptomyces > Streptomyces sp. NPDC012888. The sequence goes on from NZ_JBIBBM010000016.1 coordinate 35,032, forward strand.
GTGATGCCGCCGGCCTCGCCCGCGACCACGTTGGTCTTGCGGATCGCGTCGAGGAGCCGGGTCTTTCCGTGGTCGACGTGACCCATGACGGTCACGACCGGCGGACGTGCGACGAGGAACTCCTCGCCGCCCTCGTCCTCGCCGAACTCGATGTCGAAGGACTCGAGCAGCTCGCGGTCCTCCTCCTCGGGGCTGACGATCTGAACCTGGTAGTTCATCTCGTCACCGAGGAGCTGCAGCGTCTCGTCGGAGACGGACTGCGTGGCCGTCACCATCTCGCCGAGGTTCATCATGACCGCGACGAGCGACGCCGGGTTGGCGTTGATCTTCTCCGCGAAGTCGGTGAGGGACGCACCGCGCGACAGGCGGATGGTCTCGCCGCCGCCGCGGGGCAGCATCACGCCGCCCACGGACGGGGCCTGCATGGCCTCGTACTCCTGGCGCCTCTGACGCTTCGACTTCCGGCCGCGACGGGCCGGACCGCCGGGACGACCGAAGGCGCCCTGCGTGCCACCACGGCCGCCGGGGCCGCCGGGACGGCCGCCGAAGCCGGGACGGCCACCGCCGCCACCGCCGGGACCGCCGCCGAAGCCGCCGCCACCACCGGGACGCGGGCCGCCGAAGCCGCCGCCGCCACCGGCCGGGCGGGAGCCCGGACCGGCCGGACGGCCGGCGAAGCCGCCGCCGGGACGACCGGCACCGCCGCCGCCGCCGGGACGACCGCCGGGGCCACCCGGGCCACGGCCGCCGGGGCCCGGACGCGGGCCGGCAGCGGGACGCTGCGGCATCATGCCGGGGTTCGGACGGTTACCGCCCGGGGCACCGCCCGGACGCGGGGCGCCGCCCTGCGGACGGGGCATGCCGGCCGGCGAGGGACGGGGACCGCCCTGGCCCGGGGCCTGCGGACGGGGACCGGGCTGGCCGGCACCCTGCGGACGCGGACCACCCTGGCCGGCACCGGGGGCGCCGGGGCGCGGAGCACCCTGCGGGCGGGGAGCCTGCGGGCGCGCCATGCCGGTGGAGCCACCGGAGGTGAAGGGGTTGTTGCCGGGACGCGGGCCGGCCGGGCGGGCGCCCGGACGCGGGGCCTGCGGCGCGGAGCCACCGGGGCGCGGGGCCTGGGCACCGGGGGTCGCACCCGGGCGCGGCGCGCCGGGACGGCCGCCGGCCTGGCCGGGGGCGGCCGGACGCGCGCCGGCGGGGCGCGGACCGGGGCTGGCGGCCGGACGCGCCGGAGCGGCCGGGGGTGCCTGGAACTCGGCCGCGACCGGGGCCGGAGCCGCCGGAGCGGGCTTCGGGGCCGGAGCCTTGGGACCGGGACGCGGGCCGGGAGCGGCCGGGGTCACCGGGGTGCTGACGGACGGAGCCTCGGCGGCGGCCGGCTTGGGGGCCGGGGCGCCGGGCTTCGGGGCAGCGGGACGTGCCGCGGACGCCGGGGACGGCGCAGCGGGCTTGGCGGGCGTCGCCTTGCGGGGCGCGCCGGGCTTTGCAGCGGTCTTGCCGGCGCCACCGCCGGGTCCCTGCAACGCGTCGGTCAGCTTGCGTACAACGGGCGCCTCGATCGTCGAGGACGCCGAACGGACGAATTCACCGAGTTCCTGGAGCTTGGCCATGACGACCTTGCTCTCAACTCCGAACTCCTTGGCGAGTTCGTATACCCGGACCTTAGCCACTTCGCTCCTTTTAGGTCCGGGTTACGCCGGACCGTCGCTACTTCATGGGCGTACTCATCGCGTACTCATCGAGTGCTCATCGCAATCTCGACCTACTTCCAACTCGCGAGGTACCTGACCGCACGGGGTGTCCGTGCCGTACTTCTTCTTACGGTGTCGCCGCCTCGACGGCCTTGCGGAGCTCCGCCGTGTCGAGCGTCCTCTGGGTCCTGAGGGCCCGGGGGAACGCCCGGCGGCGGACCGCCAGGTCGAGGCAGACCACGGCGGGGTGCACGTAGGCACCCCGACCGGGCAGCGTACCGCGAGGATCGGGGACGCACTCGTCCTCGACCGCCACGATGCGCAGCAGATCGTGTTTGGCCGCTCGCTCCCGGCATCCCACGCAGGTGCGCTCAGGGCATGCGCGGGCATGCGTCCGGCCAGACACGCTTAAGTCTACCTCCCCGCACCGACCTCACCCCTGCGGGCGAAAAATCGAACGGTTGTCGTCTTGGTTCTGTCGGTTCCTGTCTACCCGGCCGGAACCCCGGCCGGTAGCGGTTTATTCCGCTGCGCCCGCCTGCCCGCCGCCGGCGGGCTCGGTGTCGGGGCGGATGTCGATGCGCCAGCCGGTGAGCCGCGCGGCGAGGCGGGCGTTCTGCCCCTCCTTGCCGATGGCCAGCGACAGCTGGTAGTCCGGCACGGTCACCCGGGCCGAGCGGGCGGCCAGGTCGACGATCTCCACCTTGCTCACCCGGGCGGGTGACAGGGCGTTCGCGACCATCTCCGCCGGGTCCTCGGACCAGTCGACGATGTCGATCTTCTCGCCGTGCAGCTCCGCCATCACGTTGCGCACCCGGCCGCCCATGGGGCCGATGCAGGCGCCCTTCGGGTTCAGCCCGGAACGGGTCGACCGGACTGCGATCTTCGTGCGGTGACCGGCCTCGCGGGCGATCGCGGCGATCTCGACGCTGCCGTCGGCGATCTCCGGGACCTCCAGCGCGAAGAGCTTCTTCACCAGGTTGGGGTGGGTCCGCGAGAGGGTCACGGACGGGCCGCGGACACCCTTCGCCACCCGGACCACGTAGGTGCGCAGGCGCAGGCCGTGCGGGTACTCCTCGCCGGGGACCTGCTCCTGCACGGGCAGGATGGCCTCCAGCTTGCCGATGTCGACGAGGACGTTCTTGGGGTCCTTGCCCTGCTGGACGACGCCGGTGATGACGTCGCCCTCGCGGCCGGCGAACTCGCCGAAGGTCAGGTCGTCCTCGGCGTCGCGCAGACGCTGGAGGATCACCTGCTTGGCGGTGGTGGCGGCGATCCGGCCGAAGCCCGACGGGGTGTCGTCGAACTCCTGGGCCTCCTGGCCCTCCTCCAGATCCTGCGGGTCTTCCTTCGCCCAGACCGTCACGTGTCCGTTGGTGCGGTCCAGCTCGACGCGGGCGCGCCTGCGGCTGCCTTCGGTGCGGTGGTAGGCGATGAGGAGGGCCGACTCGATCGCCTCGACGAGCAGGTCGAAGGAGATCTCCTTCTCCCGGACCAGACCCCGCAGGGCACTCATGTCGATGTCCACGGCTACGCCTCCTCTTCCTTCTTGTCCTTGCGGTTGAACTCGATCTCGACACGCGCCTTGGCGACGTCCGTGAAGGCGAGGCGGCGGGTGGTGGCCTTGCGGCCCTTCAGGCCGGGGACCTCCAGGTCCAGGCCCTCGTCGTCCACGCCGAGGATGCGCGCGACCAGGTCGCCGCCCTCCGCCAGCTGGAACTTCACGAGACGACCCACGGCCCGGACGTAGTGCCGGTGCTCGGTGAGGGGGCGGTCCGCGCCCGGGGAGCTGACTTCGAGGACGTACTCGTCCTCGCCCATCACGTCGGTCTCGTCCAGTCGGTCGGAGATCTCGCGGCTCAGCTCGGCGCAGGTGTCCAGCTCCACGCCCTCGTCGGAGTCCACCACGATCCGGAGCATCCGCCGCTTGCCCGCCCGGGACATCTCGATGTCCTCGAGGTCCAGGTCCCTCGCGGCGACCAGCGGCTCCAGCAGTCCGCGCAGCCTGTCGCTCTGGGTGGTGCTCATCCGGGTGACTCCTCGGCCGCGTGTGCTGTTGTGGTTTCCGTCGCGTGGATCGCGTGTGTCAGGTCAAAGGGTATCCGGTCGCGGAGGGTGTTGCCGTCCGCCCTGTGGACGGCGCCCCGGGTACCGTGATCACTGCCTGCCACGAAGAACCCCACCACCCCCGAGGACGTCGCCGTGCCGTGGACCCTGCCCACGCGAAGAAGCCTGCTCGCCGCCGGTGCCGGCGCGCTCGGCGCCACGCTGCTGCCCGGCTGCACGCACACCGGCGCGCGCTCCGGCCCGGACGCCGAGGCTCCACCCGAACGGCGGATGCGCGAAGCCGCTGTCCGTGAGAGCCGCCACCTGCTGGAACGTTACGACGCCACCCTGGCGGCGCACGCCGCGCTGGCGCCGGTGCTCGCCCCCCTGCGGGCCGCGGTGGCCGCGCACGCCGCCGAGCTGCACCCCGACGGGCCGGGCGCGACGGCCTCTCCCCCGCCGGCGGGGGACGGCGGCCGCGCCGCCGGGCCGGGTGCGTCCGCGGGTGCGTCCGCCGGTGCGACCCCGGGGGCCTCGCCGGCCGCTCCCGTACCGGCCCGGGCGGCGGACGCCCTGGAGGCGCTGGCCGCCGCCGAGCGCGCCCTGGCCGGGGCGCGGACGGCCCAGCTGGCCGGCGCCCCCGGCGAGCTGGCCCGCGTACTGGCCTCGGTGGCGGCCTGCGGGCACGTCCACCACCACCTGCTGACCCGGGCCAAGGAGGACACGGCATGAGCGAGCACCCCGCGACCGCCGCCCTGGAGGCGGCCCAGGCCGCACTCGCCGCCGAGCACGCCGCCGCCTACGGGTACGGGGTGGTCGGCGCCCGGTCCGGCGAACGGGCGGCCGAGGCCAGGGAGGCCTACGGCGCCCACCTGGCCCGCCGCGACGCCCTCGCGCGGACGGTGCGCCGGCTCGGAGGTACGCCCCGCCCGGCGGAGGCCGGGTACCGGCTGCCGTTCGAGGTGCGCACCCCCGACGACGCGGCGCGGCTGGCCGCGGAGGTGGAGGAGCGGGTGGCCGGCGCGTACTCCGATCTGGTGCGCGCCGCCGGCGGCGCGCTGCGCCGGGAGGCGGCCGACGCGCTGACCGAGGCGGCGGTCCGGGCGGCACGCTGGCGGGGCGGCGGCGTAGCCTTCCCTGGGCTCGCGGAACACGCGGCACCAGCCCGGACCAGCTGAAGGGGACCACGCACGCATGGCTTTCGAACCGCCGGAGCGGCTCGTACGGGCGCTCGGCGAGCTGCCGGACACCGCGCAGAACGAGGAGTGGCTGGACCGGCTCCCCGGCCTCGCCGAGGAGGCGCTGGACCGCCGCGCGGTACGGGCCCAGCGGGTGCAGGCCCCCGGCGGTCGCAGCAGCCTCGTCGTGCTGGTCCGGTACGCCGACGGGACGCCGGCGACGCTGAAGCTGGCGCCGCCCGCCGCCCGGCCGGACCGGGAGGTGGCGGCCCTGGCGCACTGGGGCGGCTTCGGTGCCGTGCGGCTGCTGGACACCCGGCACGACGACGGGGCGCTGCTGCTGGAGCGCCTCCAGCCGGAGGTGTCCCTGCGGTCCCTGCCGGAGGCGAAGGCGCTGCTGGAGGCGGGGGGCACGGTGCGCCGGCTGTGGGTGGCGCCGCCGTCCGGGCACGGCTTCGAGACGGTGGCGGAGCGGACGGAACGCCAGTCGGCGGGGCTGAAGGCGGCGCCGGCCGAGCTGCGGGACCTGGCCGACGCGGCGCTGGCGGCGCGGGACGAGCTGACGGCGCTCGCGCCGGAGGAGCTGCTGCTGCACGGCAACTTCCGGCAGGGCAAGGTGCTGGCCGGGGAGCGGGCACCGTGGCTGGCGGTGGGCCCGGAGCCGCTGGTCGGCGAGCGGGCGTACGACCTGGCGCGGCTGGTCCGGGACCGGCTGGAGGACCAGGTGGCCGCGTCGGCGGGCGCGGCGGGCGCGCGGCGCCGGGTCACCAAGCTGGCGGACGCGCTGGAGGTCGACCGGGACCGGTTGCGCGGCTGGACGCTGTTCCGGGCGGTGGAGTCGGGCGTGCGGGCGCTGGCGGCCGGCCGGCGCCGGGACTCGGAGCTGCTGCTGGAGTTCGCGGCCTGGTTGTAGGCCTGCCTGCCGGGCATACCGTAGGTACGGAGGCGACCGTTCCGGATGCCCAGGGGGCCGCCATGTTCGAAGAACTGCTGGCCGCGGCCGTCGGCGCGGCCGTCGCGGCGGTGGTGTACGTCGCCGGTGCCGCCCGGGTGGTGAAGCAGTACGAGCGGGGCCTGGTCTTCCGCTTCGGCCGGCTCAGGCCGGGGATCCGGCGGCCCGGCTTCACGATGGTCGTCCCGGTCGTGGACAAGCTCCGCAAGGTCAACATGCAGATCGTGACGCTGCCCGTGCCGGCGCAGGAGGGCATCACCCGGGACAACGTGACGGTCCGGGTGGACGCGGTCGTGTACTTCAAGGTGGTCGACCCCGCGAACGCGATCATCGAGGTGGAGGACTACCGGTTCGCGGTCTCGCAGATGGCGCAGACCTCGCTGCGCTCGATCATCGGCAAGTCCGACCTGGACGACCTGCTCTCGAACCGGGAGAAGCTCAACCAGGGGCTGGAGCTGATGATCGACTCGCCGGCGGTGGGGTGGGGCGTGCAGATCGACCGGGTCGAGATCAAGGACGTGTCCCTGCCGGAGACGATGAAGCGGTCGATGGCCCGGCAGGCGGAGGCCGATCGGGAGCGGCGGGCGCGGGTCATCAACGCGGACGCGGAGCTGCAGGCGTCGCGGAAGCTGGCGGAGGCGGCGGGGGTGATGGCGGACCAGCCGGCGGCGCTGCAGCTGAGGCTGTTGCAGACGGTGGTCGCGGTGGCGGCGGAGAAGAACTCGACGCTGGTGCTGCCGTTCCCGGTGGAACTGCTCCGGTTCCTGGAACGCGCGGCCGAGGCGCAGCCGCGGACTGCCCCGGGCGGGGCGGAGCCGGCTGCCCCTGGCCCTGACGGGGTGGAGCCTGTCGCCCCGGGCGGGGCGGAGCCGGTTGCCCCTGGCTCGGCGGAGCCGATCGCCCCGTCGGGCGGGGCGGAGGTTCCCGCGCTCGGCTCGGCTCGGTCGGCTGCCCCTGGCGGGGCGGAGGCGCCGGGGTCCGGCGGGTCGGTGGGTGGACCGCCGGCGGAAGGTACGGCGGACGAGGCCGTGGCGCCGGAGCCCGGGCCGTAGCCGCGGCGGGGCTGCCGCTGCGCGGGGCAGGTCCCCCACCCCGCCCCTTCCCGAAACGCCTCGATCGCCGGCGGGGCTCTACAACCCGGCCGGCACCGCCGCCCGGCACGCGCTCAAACGCCGCGCAGGCTGAAACACCCGCCCCCGGCGAACAGAGCCCCGCCGGCGATCGAGGCGCGGGGTCCGGGGCAGGGCCCCGCGAGCCGGGGGCAGGCGCCGCCCCACCGCCCGGCCCCGCCAGGACGCGCTCAAGCGCCGCGCCGCGGGGTGGTGGGGGTTACGTGAGGCGGGTCAGGGCTTCGGCGAGGGGGAGGGTTTCGCGGGTGGCGGTGCGGCGGTGCTGGAGTTCGACCAGGCCCTCCGCGGCCCCGCGGCCCGCCACCAGGATCCAGGGGACCCCGATCAGCTCCGCGTCCGTGAGCTTGACGCCCGGCGACAGCCCCGCCCGGTCGTCGAGCAGGACCCGCAGGCCCGCGCCGGCCAGGGCGTCCGCGGCCCGCGCGGCCAGCTCCTGCTGGACCGCCTTGCCCGCGGCGACCACGTGGACGTCGGCCGGGGCGACCTCCGCCGGCCAGCTCAGGCCCCGTTCGTCGGCCGTCTGCTCGGCCAGCGCGGCGACCACCCGCGAGACCCCGATGCCGTAGGAGCCCATCGTCACCCGGACCGGCTTGCCCTCGCGGCCGAGGACGTCCAGGCCGAAGGCGTCCGCGTACTTGCGGCCCAGCTGGAAGATGTGGCCCACCTCGATCGCGCGGTCCAGCGAGAGTCCCGCCCCGCAGGACGGGCAGGGGTCACCGGGTTCGGCCACGACCACGTCCAGGTACCGGTCGACCTCGAAGTCCCGGCCGCAGACCACGTTCCGGGCGTGCGTGTCGGGCCGGTTCGCGCCGGTCACCCAGGCCGTGCCCGGCGCGACCCGGGGGTCGGCCAGGTAGCGGACCTTGTCCAGGCCCTGCGGGCCGACGTAGCCGCGGACCAGGTCGGGCCGGCCGGCGAAGTCCTCCGCGGTGACCAGCTCCACCACCGCCGGCGCCAGGTGCTCGCCGAGCTTGCCCAGGTCGACCTCGCGGTCGCCGGGGACGCCGACCGCGACGATCTCGCCGTCCACCTTCACCAGGAGGTTCTTCAGCGTGGCGGAGGCCGGCACGCCCAGGTGTGCGGCGAGCGTCTCGATCGTCGGGGTGTCGGGGGTGTCGAGCTCCTCCACCGGCCCGTGCCGCCCCTCCACCGGCGTCAGCGGGAAGGTCACCGCCTCGGTGTTGGCCGCGTAGCCGCAGGACGGGCAGGAGGCGAAGGTGTCCTCGCCGGCGGCCGCCGGGGCCAGGAACTCCTCCGACGCGGAACCGCCCATCGCGCCGGAGACGGCGGAGACGATCCGGTGGTCCAGTCCGAGCCGGGTGAAGATCCGCACGTAGGCCTCGCGGTGCAGGCGGTAGGACTCCGCCAGGCCCTCGTCCGTCACGTCGAAGGAGTACGAGTCCTTCATCTGGAACTCGCGCCCGCGCAGCACGCCCGACCGGGGCCGCGCCTCGTCCCGGTACTTCGTCTGGATCTGGTAGAGCATCACCGGCAGGTCCTTGTAGGACGTGCACTGGTCCTTCACCACCTGGGTGAAGATCTCCTCGTGGGTGGGCCCCAGCAGGTAGTCCGCGCCCTTGCGGTCCTTCAGCCGGAACAGCAGGTCGCCGTACTCCGACCAGCGGCCGCTCACCTCGTACGGCTCGCGCGGCAGCAGGGCCGGCAGCAGCACCTCCTGGGCGCCGATGGCGTCCATCTCCTCGCGGACGACGCGGCAGACGTTGTCGAGGACCTGCTTGCCGAGCGGCAGCCAGGTCCAGACGCCGGCGGAGGAGCGGCGGACGTACCCCGCGCGGACGAGGAGCCGGTGGCTGAGGGTCTCGGCGTCGGCCGGGTCCTCGCGGAGGGTGCGGGCCATCAGGGTGGACATGCGCCTGACCCGCGGTGCGTGCTGAGTGGACATGCCGGGAGGCTATCGGCGGCGCAGTGGGAGTGTCGCGCCCATTACGGCGTAGGGCAGGGCGGCGCTGGGGAACACGACCCGGCGGGCCAGGTCCTGGTAGCCGAGGGAGCGGTACAGCGCGCGGGCCGGGGTGTCGGTGTCGACGGCGCTCAGGATGGAGCGGGGCTCGGTGGCGGAGTCGGTGATCCGGGTGATCAGCTCGCGGCCGACGCCGTGCCCCTGGAAGCCGGGGTGGACGTGGAGCTCGGTGATGGCGAAGGAGTCGTCGAGCCAGCCGTCGTGTCCGCCGGCCCGCAGGTAGGGCTCGACGATGGTGGACCACCAGTGGGTGCGGTCGTTGGGCATGCCGTAGACGAAGCCGGCCAGCGCCCCGTCCTCGGTGAAGGCGCCGAGCGCGCGGGCGCCCCGGCAGGACATGTGCCGCTGCACGAGGTAGCGCCGGATGCCGACCTCCTCCTCGCTGAGGCCGAAGGCGACGGCCTGGACCCGCAGCGCCTCGTCGACGCGGGCCACGAGGTCGAGGGGGCCGATGTCGAGTCCGGCCGGCGAGTGCAGCACCATGCGGCGACCATACTTCGGCGTCGCCCGCCTGCGACAGCGTCCGCCGTCAGAACAGGACGCTCATGAAGGCGCCGACCTCGCGGAAGCCGACGCGGCGGTAGGCGGCCCTGGCGGCGGTGTTGTAGTCGTTGACGTAGAGGCTGACGACGGGGGCGACGTCCCGCAGGGCGTACTCGACGACGGCGGCCATGCCGGTCTCCGAGTGGCCGCGGCCGCGGAACTCGGGGTCGACCCAGACGCCCTGGATCTGGCAGGCGCGGGCGGTGGCGGCGCCGATCTCGGCCTTGAAGACGACCTTGCCGTCCTCGACGCGGGCGAAGGAACGGCCGGTGGAGACCAGTTCGGCGACCCGGGCCTGGTAGAGCAGGCCGCCGTCGCCGGCCAGCGGGGAGACGCCGACCTCCTCGGTGAACATGGCCACGCAGGCGGGCATGATCAGGTCCATCTCGTCCTTGCGGACCCGGCGGACCAGGGGGTCGGGGGCGATGTCCGGGGAGGGCCGGTCGGTGACCATCAGGGGCTGGTGGGCGCGGACCTCGCGGGCCGGACCCCAGTGCGGTTCGAGCAGCCGCCACAGCTCGGAGGTCGCCTCGGCGGGGCCGACGACGGAGGAGCAGCGCCGGCCGGTGCGCCGGGCCCGGTCGGCGAAGGCGCGGACGGCGTCGGGGGTGGCGCAGACGGGCACCAGGTTGGCGCCGGCGTAGCAGAGGGAGCGGAGCGCGCCTTCGGCGTAGTAGCCCCACATCTCGCCGCCGAGGCGCCACGGGTCGAGACCGGCGACCTGGACCCGGGAGGTGACGAAGGCGTTCGCGACCGGGTCGCGTTCGAGCACCTCAAGCGCGGCGGCGAGGTCGCCGGGCCCGAGGACCCGGGTGGTGGTCTGCGTCAACACGTGGGGGCCTCACCCTGCAAGTCTGCTGGTCTGTGCACTGTACCCCCGATGGCCGGGCGCGGCTCGCTCCCCCGGGCGCCGGGCGGCCGGTACCCGTACGGGCGGCCGTGGACGCGGCGGCGCCCCCGCCGACCGGGGTCGGGCGGGGGCGCCGGGGGGCGTTCGCGGGGCGGTTCAGACGCCGATGGCGACGGTGGGCTCGCCGGAGGTGATGCCGTCGGCCTCCATCTGGGCGGCGATCTTCATCGCCTCCTCGATCAGCGTCTCGACGATCTTCGACTCGGGGACGGTCTTGATGACCTCGCCCTTGACGAAGATCTGGCCCTTGCCGTTGCCGGAGGCGACGCCGAGGTCGGCCTCGCGGGCCTCGCCGGGGCCGTTGACGACGCAGCCCATGACGGCGACGCGGAGCGGCACCTCCATGCCGGTCAGGCCCGCGGTGACCTCCTCGGCGAGCTTGTAGACGTCGACCTGGGCGCGGCCGCAGGACGGGCAGGAGACGATCTCCAGGCGGCGCTGGCGGAGGTTGAGGGCCTCCAGGATCTGGATGCCCACCTTGATCTCCTCGGCCGGCGGGGCGGAGAGGGAGACCCGGATGGTGTCGCCGATGCCCTGGGAGAGCAGGGCGCCGAAGGCGACGGCGGACTTGATGGTGCCCTGGAAGGCCGGGCCGGCCTCGGTGACGCCGAGGTGCAGGGGGTAGTCGCACTGGGCGGCGAGCTGGCGGTAGGCCTCGACCATGACGACCGGGTCGTTGTGCTTGACCGAGATCTTGATGTCGCGGAAGTCGTGCTCCTCGAAGAGGCTGGCCTCCCAGAGGGCCGACTCGACGAGCGCCTCCGGGGTGGCCTTGCCGTACTTCTTCAGCAGCCGGGCGTCGAGGGAGCCCGCGTTGACGCCGATCCGGATCGGGGTGCCCGCGTCCTTGGCGGCCTTCGCGATCTCCTTGACCTTGTCGTCGAACTGCTTGATGTTGCCGGGGTTGACGCGGACCGCGGCGCAGCCGGCGTCGATGGCGGCGAAGACGTACTTCGGCTGGAAGTGGATGTCGGCGATCACCGGGATCTGCGACTTGCGGGCGATGGTCGCGAGGGCGTCGGCGTCGTCCTGGGTCGGGCAGGCGACGCGGACGATCTGGCAGCCGGAGGCGGTGAGCTCGGCGATCTGCTGGAGGGTGGCGCCGATGTCGGAGGTCCGGGTCGTGGTCATCGACTGCACGGAGACGGGTGCGTCTCCGCCGACGGCCACGGAACCGACCATGATCTTGCGGCTGACCCGCCGGTCGGCGAGCTTCGTCGGCACGGACGGCATTCCGAGAGAGATGGCAGTCATCTGCTGTGCAACCCCAAGGTGTGGATCGAGGTCCCGAGATCGGCGGGCTCCAGCCTTCGAGATTACGCCACCCCGGGGCCCGGTCCCGCATCAGAGGGGGGTCCGCCACCCGAACGCGGGGAGCCGGGCACAGGTGTGCCCGGCTCCCCGGTGTCCGGTGCGGATCCGCCGGATTCAGGTGATCTTGATGGGGTTCACCACGTCGGCGATCATCACGAGCAGGGTGAAGCAGACGAACACTCCCGCCACCACGTACGCCACGGGCATCAGCCGGGCCACGTCGAACGGGCCGGGGTCGGGTCGCCGGAAGAGCCGGGCCACGTTGCGCCGTACCGACTCCCACAGGGCGCCCGCGATGTGTCCGCCGTCGAGCGGCAGCAGCGGGAGCATGTTGAAGAGGAACAGCGAGAGGTTGAATCCGGCCAGCAGGTTGAGGAAGAACACCAGCTGGTTCTTGGCGGGCACGTCGAGGGTGAAGATCTCGCCGCTGACCCGGGCGGCGCCGACGATGCCCATCGGGCCGTCCTGCTCGCGTTCGCCGCCGTTGAAGGCCGCGTTCCACAGGGCGGGGACCCGGGAGGGCAGGTCGATGATCGACTGCACGCCGGCCTGCATCATGTCGCCCATGCGGGTGAGGGACTGGCCGAAGGACTGCTCGACGTAGCCGACGGCCGGGGCGAAGCCCAGGAAGCCCGCGGTGACGTACTCGCCCTCGACGTAGCGGCCGTTGCCGTCGGTCTTGGCGACCTTGTTCTCGATCAGGTTCGCCTGGAGGTCCATGCGCCGGCCGTCGCGCTCCACGGTGATGGTGGCGGGGCCGAGGGTGGACCGGATGTCCTTCTGCAGCCCGGCCCAGTCCTCCACGGGCCTGCCGTCGAAGGCGACGATCCTGTCCCCGGACTTCAGGCCGGCCGCCTTGGCGGGGGCGGCGGGGTCGCCGGGGGCGCAGCTGTCCCTCTTCTCGCTCTGCTGGATGACGCAGTCGGAGACGGAGCTCACCACGGTGGTCTGGGTGTTCACGCCGAAGGTCATCAGGGTGGTGAGGAAGATCGCCACGGCCAGGACCAGGTTCATGAACGGTCCGGCGAACATGACGATGATCCGCTTCCACGGCTTGCGCGTGTAGAAGAGCCGGGTCTCGTCGCCGGGCCGCAGCTCCTCGTACGCCGCCGAGCGGGCGTCCTCGATCATGGTGCGGAACGGGGAGGTGGAGCGGGCGGTGACCTTGCCGTCCTCGCCGGGCGGGAACATCCCGATCATGCGGATGTAGCCGCCCATGGGGATGGCCTTGATCCCGTACTCGGTCTCGCCCTTCCTCCGCGACCAGATGGTCGGGCCGAAGCCGACCATGTACTGGGGCACGCGGATGCCGAAGAGCTTGGCCGTGGAGAGGTGTCCGAGCTCGTGCCAGGCGATGGAGAAGAGCAGGCCGACGGCAAAGACGACTATGCCGACCACCGTCATGAAAGCTGTCATGCGCGCGCCTCCGCGGCGGCCTTCGCCGCCATCTCCGTCGCCCGGGCCCTGGCCCAGGTCTCCGCTTCGAGGACGTCCGCGACGGTCAGGGAAGTTCCCCGTCCGGGCGTCCCGTGCTCATCGACCACGGCTGCGACCGTATCCATGATTGCCGTGAACGGCAGCCGACCGGCCAGGAACGCGGTCACGCACTCCTCGTTCGCCGCATTGAACACGGCGGGGGCGGTGCCGCCGGTCGTTCCGACGTGCCTGGCCAGGTCCACGGCGGGGAAGGCCTCGGCGTCCAGGGGGAAGAACTCCCAGGTGGAGGCCTTGGTCCAGTCGAAGGCGGGGGCGGCGTCCGGGACCCGGTGGGGCCAGCCGAGGCCGATGGCGATGGGGCCGCGCATGTCCGGCGGGGTGGCCTGGGCGAGGGTGGAGCCGTCGGTGAATTCCACCATCGAGTGGACGTACGACTGGGGGTGGACGACCACCTCGATCCGCTCGAACGGGATGTCGTACAGCAGGTGCGCCTCGATGACCTCCAGGCCCTTGTTGACGAGGGTGGCGCTGTTGACGGTGATGACCGGACCCATCGCCCAGGTGGGGTGGGCGAGGGCGTCCTCGACGGTGACCCGGGCCAGCTCGTCGCGGGTGCGGCCGCGGAAGGGGCCGCCGGAGGCGGTCACCACCAGCTTGCGGACGTCGGCGCGGGTGCCGGCGGCCAGGGCCTGGAAGAGGGCGGCGTGCTCGGAGTCCACCGGGATGATCTGGCCCGGCGCGGCGAGCTCCTTCACCAGCGGGCCGCCGACGATCAGCGATTCCTTGTTGGCGAGGGCGAGGGTGCGGCCGGCCTCGAGGGCGGCGAGGGTGGGCGCGAGGCCGATGGAGCCGGTGATGCCGTTGAGGACGGTGTGGCAGGGGGAGGCGGCCAGCTCGGCGGCGGCGTCGGGGCCCGCCAGGACCTCCGGCTGCGGCTGGGCCCCGTACCGGGCGTCCAGGGCTTCCTTCAGGGCCGGTACGGCGTCCTCGCGGGCCACCGCCACCTTCTCCACCCGCAGCGCGTGGGCCTGCTCGGCGAGGAGCCCGGCCCGGCCGCCGGCGGCGGACAGCGCGGTCACCCGGAAGAGGTCGGGGTTGCGCAGGACGAGGTCGATGGCCTGGGTGCCGATGGACCCGGTGGACCCGAGGATGACGATGTCCCGGCGGCCGGCCGCGGCGTCGAAGAGGAGGTGCGGATCGGCGAGGGGGGCTGGGCGGTCGCTCATGCCCCCATTCTTGCCGCATCCCGGGGGTGCCCCGACACGGCCTCCCCCCGGCGGAGGGAGGCCGCAGGTGGCGGCGGGTGACCGGGTCGAGGCGGTCCAGGACCGCGGCGGTGACCGGGTCCGGTGCGTGGCGCAGGAGGAGCGCCACGCGCCGGGCCGAGGTCAGCGGTAGGGGCGGTGCTCGTTCTTCCGCTGGGAGGGGCCGGGGGCGGCGTCCGCGATCCAGGCCCCGTCGCCGGACGGGTCCAGGACGCCTTCCTCCAGCCAGGTGTAGGTGCCGGAGAGCACTCCGGCGACCACCTTGCGGTCGAGGTCGTCGGTGTTGGCCCAGAGCCGGCCGAAGAGCTCCTCCACCCGCAGCCGGGACTGCCGGCAGAAGGCGTCGGCCAGCTGGTACGCCTCGCGGCCGTGGTCGCCGGTGGCCCGCAGGTGTTCGGCGCGGACGCAGGCGGCGCTCATGGCGAAGAGTTCCGCGCCGATGTCGACGACCCGGCCGAGGAAGCCCTGTTTGGTCTCCATGCGGCCCTGCCAGCGGGACATGGCGTAGAAGGTGGAGCGGGCGAGCCTGCGGGCGGTGCGTTCGACGTAGCGCAGGTGCACCGAGAGGTCGGTGTGGCCGCGCGGGTGGAACTCGCGGTAGCTGGTGGGGACGTGGCCGGGGCCGGCGGCGAGCCTGGGCAGCCAGCGGGCGTAGAACCCGGCGGCGCGGGCGCCCGCCTTCGCCTTGTCGCCGAGGTCCTTGTCCGGGTCGATGAGGTCGCCGGCGACCGACAGGTGGGCGTCGACGGCCTCCCTGGCGATCAGCAGGTGCATGATCTCGGTGGAGCCCTCGAAGATGCGGTTGATGCGCAGGTCGCGGAGCAGCTGTTCGGCGGGGACGGCGCGCTCGCCGCGGGCGGCCAGCGACTCGGCGGTCTCGAAGCCCCGCCCGCCGCGGATCTGGACCAGCTCGTCGGCCATCAGCCAGGCCATCTCGGAGCCGTACAGCTTGGCGAGGGCGGCCTCGATGCGGATGTCGTTGCGGTCCTCGTCGGCCATCTGGGAGGCGAGGTCGACCACGGCTTCCAGGGCGAAGGTGGTGGCGGCGATGAAGGAGATCTTCGCGCCGACCGCCTCGTGCCTGGCCACGGGCCGGCCCCACTGCTCGCGGACGCCGGACCACTCGCGGGCGATCTTCAGGCACCACTTGCCGGCGCCGACGCACATGGCGGGCAGGGAGAGCCGGCCGGTGTTGAGGGTGGTGAGGGCGATCTTCAGGCCGGCGCCCTCGGGGCCGATCCGGTTCGCCGCGGGCACCCGGACGTTGTGGAAGCGGGTGACGCCGTTCTCCAGGCCGCGCAGGCCCATGAAGGCGTTGCGGTGCTCGACGGTGATGCCCGGCGAGCCGGCCTCGACGACGAAGGCGGTGATGCCGCCCTTGTGGCCCTCGCTCCTGGGGACGCGGGCCATGACCACGAGGAGGTCGGCGACCACCCCGTTGGTGGTCCACAGCTTCACCCCGTCCAGGACGTACGCGTCGTCGCCGTCGGGGACGGCGGTGGTGGCGAGCCGGGCCGGGTCGGAGCCGACGTCGGGCTCGGTGAGCAGGAAGGCACTGATGTCGGTGGTGGCGAGGCGGGGCAGGAAGGCGTCCTTCTGCTCCTGGGTGCCGAACATCTTCAGCGGCTGGGGCACGCCGATGGACTGGTGCGCGGACAGCAGGGCGCCGATGGCCGGGCTGACCGACCCGACCAGGGCGAGGGCCTTGTTGTAGTAGACCTGGGTGAGGCCCAGTCCCCCGTACTTGGGGTCGATCTTCATGCCGAGGGCCCCGAGCTCCTTGAGTCCGCGCACGGTCTCGTCGGGGATGCGGGCCTCGCGCTCGATGCGCCGCCCGTCGACCTGCGTCTCGCAGAACTCGCGCATGCGGGCCAGGAACGCCTCGCCGCGGCGGACGTCCTCGGCGGCGGGCTGGGGATGGGGGTGGATCAGGTCGAGGCGGAACCGGCCGAGGAAGAGTTCCTTGGCGAAGCTGGGCTTGCGCCAGTCGGACTCGCGGGCCGCCTCCGCGACCTGCCGTGCCTCGCGCTCGGTCACCTTGGGCTGTGCGGGCTGGGCTGGCTGGGCAGGCTGTGCGGGTTGTGTTGCGGACATGAGGGGGCTCACCTCGCCGCCGGGTCGGGGACGCTACCGCTGGGTGCTACCTGTGAGTCGTACCCGTTCCGGTCCCCGGGGAAAAGGGGGACGGCCGGAGCCCCCGCACAGTAGGCTCCGGCCGTCGGCTTTTTGGCCGTACGGGATCAGATGTCGAGGCCGGTCAGGACCAGGACTCGCTCGTACGTGTAGTCGTCCATCGCGTAGCGGACACCCTCGCGGCCGACACCGGACTGCTTGACACCGCCGTACGGCATCTGGTCGGCGCGGTAGGAGGGGGCGTCGCCGACGACGACGCCGCCGACCTCAAGCTCGCGGTGGGCGCGGAACGCGGTCTGGACGTTGTGGGTGAACACGCCGGTCTGCAGGCCGAACTTCGAGTCGTTGACCTTGGCGAAGGCCTCGTCGGTGTTCTCCACGCGGTGCAGGGTGAGGACCGGTCCGAAGACCTCCTCGCAGGCCAGGGTGACGCCGTCGGGCAGCTCGGCGAGCACGGTCGGCTCGTACGAGGCGCCCTCGCGCTTGCCGCCGGTGAGGAGCTTGGCGCCGGCGGCGACGGCCTCGTCCACCCAGGACTCGACGCGCTTGGCGGCGTCCTCGGAGACCAGCGGGCCGACGTCGGTGGCGTCGTCCGCGGGGTCGCCGGTGACCTGGGCCTGGACCTTGGCGACGACCTTCTCCACGAGGCGGTCGTAGACGGAGGCGTCGGCGATCACGCGCTGCACGGAGATGCAGGACTGGCCGGCCTGGTAGTTGGAGAAGGTCGCGATGCGGGTCGCGGCCCAGTCCAGGTCCGCCTCGGAGGACCAGTCGTCGAGGACGACGGCGGCGGCGTTGCCGCCGAGCTCCAGGGTGCAGTGCTTGTGGGGCACCGACTGCTGGATGGCGTAGCCGACCTTGTCGGAGCCGGTGAAGGAGATGACGGGCAGGCGCTCGTCCTGGACCAGGGCCGGCATCTTGTCGTTGGCGACGGGCAGCACGGACCAGGAGCCGGCGGGCAGGTCGGTCTCGGCGAGCAGCTCGCCGAGGATCAGACCGGACAGCGGGGTGGCCGGGGCGGGCTTGAGGATGATGGGGGCGCCGACGGCGATGGCCGGGGCGACCTTGTGGGCGCACAGGTTCAGCGGGAAGTTGAACGGGGCGATGCCGAGGACCGGGCCCTTGACGAAGCGGCGGGTCAGGGCGAGGCGGCCCACGCCGCCGGCGTCGGTGTCGAGGCGCTGGGCCTCGCCGCCGTTGAAGCGGCGGGCTTCCTCGGCGGCGAACCGGAACACGGAGACGGCGCGGCCGACCTCGCCGCGGGCCCACTTGATGGGCTTGCCGTTCTCGGCGGAGATCAGCTGGGCGATCTCCTCGGTGCGCTCGGCGAGGCGCTTGGACACGTGGTCCAGGGCGGCGGCGCGGACGTGGGCGGGGGTCGCGGAGAACTCCGCGGTCACGGCGTACGCCGCGGCCACTGCCTCTTCGACCTGGGCGTCGGTGGGCACGCTGACGGTGCCGACGAGACGGCCGTCCCACGGGTTGTGGACGTCGAAGCTGTCCTCGCCGGTCGCCTGGCGGCCGGCGAGCCAGAAGGCGTGGGTGGAAGTCATGCGGATCCCGGCCCTTCGGTGTGTGCGGTGGTGCCTGTCCCTCCCAAGGTAGGGCGGCGGGGGCGGTCTGGCGCTTGTCCGCACTGGAGCGGGGGCGGCTGCGCCTTCGCCGCTTTGTCACTGTTGCCGGCGGCCCGCGCATGCCGCCCGGCCCCGGCCGTCCCCGGCGCCTCCGACGGGGCCCGCTCGAACGCCGCTCGGGCTTGGGGCGCGGCCGGGCCGCGGTTCCGGGCTCGCCGGCGAGTGGGCGCGGGGGTCGGGGCAGAGCCCTGCGGGGCCCGGGGTGGGTCAGAGCGTCGGGGTCGTGGCCTTGAGGGCCAGCCAGAGTTCCATGCGGACGTCCGGGTCGTCCAGGGAGCGGCCGAGGATCTCCTCGACGCGCCGCATGCGGTAGCGGAGGGTGTGCCGGTGCACGCCGAGGTCCGCCGCGGCCGCGTCCCACTGGCCGTGCCGGGACAGCCACGCCTGGAGCGAGGCCACCAGGTCGCCGCGGCCCGTCGCGTCGTGCTCCCGCAGCGCCCGCAGCGTGCCGTCCGCGAAGGCCCGCACCGCGTCGTCCGCCAGCAGCGGCAGTACCGACCCCGCCGCCAGGTCCTCGTGCTCGACCAGCGGGCGGCCCCGCCGCCGGGCGACGGCCAGGGCCTGGTCGGCCTGCTTGAACGCGGCCCCCGCGCCCGCCGGGTCCGCCGTGGCGGACAGGCCGACGACGACCTCGTCCGGCTCGGGGCCGGTCGCGTCCCGGCCCCGCCGCGACTCCTGGGCCTCCGCGTGGTCGGCGACCGCCTGCACCGCCGCCCCGCCCTCCCCCGCGAGCAGCACCAGCCGCCCGGGGTCCGGGACCAGCAGCACCGCCTCGCCGGCCCGCCCGGCCGCCGCCTCGACCGCGTCGGCGAGCAGGGCCAGCCCCTCCTGCCGGTCGGCGCCCGAGACCGCGGGTTCGGCGATGACCAGCCGGAACGGGGCCTCGAGCAGCGCCCCGTACAGGTCGCCGGCCACCGCCCGGGCGTGCTCCGCCTCGCCGGCGAGCAGCATCCGCAGCACCGCCGCGCCCAGCCGGGCCTCGGCCTCGTGCAGCGAGCGGGAGCGTTCGGTGGTGAGGGTGAGCAGGGCCACCGCGGAGTGCACCGCGTACCGTTCGGCCGTGCCGAGCGGGGCACCGGTGCCGACCGCGAGGGCGCCGCGGGCGCGCCGGCCGGTGCCCAGGGACTGGAGTTCGACCCGGTCCTCGGAGCCGCCGACGACCGCGCTGGCCGGGGCGGGCCGCTCCCGGAGGCGTTCCACGTCGGGGGTGAGCCGGGCGGCCCGCCGCGCGGCCCACTCCGGGGCGGCGGCGACCACGGCGCCGGAGGAGTCGTACAGCGCGGCCCAGCCCTGGACGTGCGCGGCGAGCCGGGTGAGGAGTTCGACCGGCCCGTCGGCGGACAGCGCGGCGCGGGTCAGTTCCCGCTGGGCCTCGAACCCGGCGGTGACGGCCCGGTACTGGTCGGCGGCGAGGGCCGCGGAGACGGCCTTGCTGATGGCGAGGAACGGGGTCCGCCGCGGAACCTCCAGCAGCGGCAGGTCCTCCTCCCGCGCGGCCGCGAGCAGGGCCTCCGGGATGGCCTCGTAGTTCACGCCGACGGCGAAGCCGATGCCGACGACGCCCGCCGCGGCGAGCCGCCGTACGTAGCGGCGCATCTCCTCCGGGTCCTCGGCGTCCAGTTTCATCGCGGTGATGAGGAGCAGCTCGCCGCCCTCCATGTACGGCACCGGGTCGGCGAGCTCGCTGACGTGGGCCCAGCGCACGGGGGTGTCGAGGCGGCCCTCCCCCGCGCGGACGCTGAGCTTGAGCGCCGAGTGCTGGACGAGCGAGGCGAGGGTGAGCGGCATCTGGGGCTTTCCGGGAGGCGGTTTTCGCCGTGGCGTATGAACGGCTCAGCTCGATTCTGCCACCCCGTACGGGTTCCCGGTGTGTTCAGCCCTCCAGCCGGACCAGCAGCGGGGCGGCCCGCTCCCCGCGGACCGAGGTCAGCGAGAGCACCGCGTGCCCTGGGGGTACGGCGTGCGCGAGCTCGGAGGCCGACCACCGTTCGCGCTCCACCTGCCGGACGGTGACGGCGTCGGTGGTGACGGCCTTGCCGGTGACCAGCTTGCGGAAGGCGTGGACGGCCCGGGTGAGGGGCTGGTCGGCGAAGACGGTGCGGCTGGTGACGTCCCTGGCCTCCACCCACTCGGTCCCCCAGGCCTCGGCGAAGCGCCGGCCGTCCCAGGTGGTGATCCCGGAGAAGGCCAGGCGGCAGCCGACGGCCCCGAAGAGGGGGGTGCGCAGCTCCTCCGGTACGTCGTCCAGGCTGCGCAGGGCCAGCAGGACCCCGGCGTTGGCCGAGCGGAGCCGCTGCACCCCGCGGACGGTCTCCCGGGTGAGGGTGTGCGCGGCGTCGTCCAGGGCGAGGAAGGCGAACAGGGAGCGGTCGGCGCGGGCGGTGGCGCCGGCGGCGAACTGGGCGAGCAGCAGCCGGGCGAGCATGCGGGAGGCGTCGGCGTGGCCGCGTTCGGGCAGGTCGACGCGGACCCGGACGGGGTGTTCCAGGCTGCGGAGGGAGAAGGGGCGGCCGTGCCGGCCGGTGGTGTCGAAGAACCCGTGGAAGGCGGGCCGGTCGAGCAGGGCGGTCCGGTCGGCGAGCAGCGGGCCCGGGTCGCCGTGCGCGCCGGCCTGGCGGGCCCTGGCGTCGAGTTCGCGGAGCATGCCGTCCTCCCCGGCGGTGTGCAGGGCGTGGCGCAGCGCGTCCAGGGCGGCGGGGACCCCGTCGAGGAGTTCGCGCAGTTCGGGGACGCCGGGGAAGCGGCCGTGGGCGGTGCGGAACGGGCCGAGGAGCTGGGCGAGGGCGGTGGCGGCCCGGCGTACGTCGGTGCCGGGGACGTCGCCGACGAAGGCTTCGGCGAGCAGGGTGGCGGCCTCGTCGGGGTCGGTGGTGCCGCCGTACAGGTCGAGGTCGTGGGCGGTGGCGGGGTCGCCGATCCGGACGACGACGTCGTACGCCTCGTCCGGGCCGAGCGGGGTGCCCGCCGCGCAGACGGCGACGACGGCGGCCTGGCCGGCGAGGGCCTGCAGGGCGAGGGACTCGACGACCGGCCGGACCAGCCGGCTGGTCTTGCCGGTGCCGGGCGGCCCGACGGCGAGCAGCGAGGTGCCGAGCACGGCGGGGTCGAGCGCGAGGCCGGTGCCCCGGCGCGGGTAGGGGTTGCGCGGGCCGTCCTCGACGGTGCCGAGCCGGACCTGGCGGGCCAGCAGGTCGTGCCGGGCGGCCCGGACGGGCAGGTCCCGGGCGCCGGACGGATGGACGCAGGCCCCGGCGCCGCGGTCGTGGACGGCGTCGGCGAAGGCGGCGCGACGGGCGGGGTCGGCGAGTACGGAGTCCCAGGCGCGGCGGATGCGGGCGGCGTCGACGTCGTTCATCCGCCCGGCGGCGGCGTCGGCGCGCAGCCGGTCGGCGGCCGCGTCCAGGCCGGCGGCGCGCAGCTGGGGCCATTCGGCGGGGTCGGCGGGACCGCCGGGGGCGGGGGGTTCGGGGTGCCGGGCCCGTACGGCGGCGCGTTCGGCGGGGCCGCGGACGACGCGGCGGCCGAGTTCGGCCCAGCGGCCGAGCCGTCCGAAGCCGTAGAGGAGCGTTCCTGCGACGAGGGCGTACCAGACGTAGGAGGCGACGACGGAGGGCAGCCGGTTCGCCCAGGAGTCGGGGGTGAACATGTAGAGGGGCCAGAGCCAGAACCCGCCGAGGTAGCCGTTCCACAGCAGGGACCACAGCAGCAGCCCGGCCAGCAGTGAGATCAGCGCACCGCTGACCAGTTGGCGGGTGGGGGTGGGCTCGGGCTCCTCGGCGGGCCGCGGGACGTGCCCGTACGCCCAGACGCCGGGCCCTTCGGGGCGGCGCGGGGTGCGCAGCCAGTCGGCGAAGGCGGTGGCCGGGCCGGGGGCGTGGGCGGGGCGGGGCGGCACCCCGGCCGCGGGGCCGCCGGGCGGCGGGCCACCGGCCGCCGGCGCGCCGGGCACGGGCGGGAGGGGCACGGGCGGGAGGGGCACGGGCGGGAGGGGCGGGGGGCCGGCGGGCTTCGGCACCTGGCCCGCGCGCCGGGTGGCGTCGTGCGTGCTGCCGTGCGTGCCGTCGGTGTCCATGAACCCCTGCCCCCTGCCGGTTTCCATTGCTGCGGCGCTCAATCTAGTGCCCGTGGCCGCCCCGCGGGCGGAGCCGGCCCCGGTCGGCCGGCCCGGTCGCCGGAGCGCGCCGGGGCTGCGGCGGAGCGGGGCCAGGAGGCGGTGCGGGGCGTGCGTCCGGAGGGGTGAGCGGGGTCCCTCTATGGCCGTCACGGACAAGGACACGCGGCCACCACTACCGAACGGAGCATGCCGAGGCCCCTCCCCCGGCCCTAGCCTGCGGATCAAAGACACAAGTGCGTCCGAAAACCCCAGGAGCCCCCTATGACCGCTGTCCCGCAGGAGCGCAAGCTCGTCACCGCGATCCCCGGCCCGAAGTCGCAGGAGCTTCAGGCCCGCCGCGTGGAGGCGGTGGCCGGAGGCGTGGGCTCGGTGCTGCCCGTCTTCACCGCGCGCGTGGACGGCGGCATCGTCGAGGACGTCGACGGCAACCGCCTGATCGACTTCGGCTCCGGCATCGCCGTGACCTCGGTCGGCGCCTCCGCCGAGGCCGTCGTGCGCCGCGCCACCGCCCAGCTGGAGAACTTCACCCACACCTGCTTCATGGTCACGCCCTACGAGGCGTACGTGGAGGTCTGCGAGGCGCTGGCCGAGCTGACCCCGGGCACCCACGCCAAGAAGTCCGCCCTGTTCAACTCGGGCGCCGAGGCCGTCGAGAACGCCGTCAAGATCGCCCGCGCGTACACCAAGCGCCAGGCCGTCGTCGTCTTCGACCACGGCTACCACGGCCGCACCAACCTGACCATGGCGCTGACCGCGAAGAACATGCCGTACAAGCACGGCTTCGGTCCGTTCGCCCCCGAGGTCTACCGCGTGCCGGTCGCCTACGGCTACCGCTGGCCCACGGGCGCCGAGAACTGCGGCCCCGAGGCCGCCGCCCAGGCGATCGACCAGATCACCAAGCAGATCGGCGCCGAGAACGTCGCCGCGATCATCATCGAGCCGGTGCTCGGCGAGGGCGGCTTCATCGAGCCGGCCAAGGGCTTCCTGCCGGAGATCGTCAAGTTCGCCAACGCCAACGGCATCGTCTTCGTGGCGGACGAGATCCAGTCCGGCTTCTGCCGCACCGGCCAGTGGTTCGCCTGTGAGGACGAGGGCATCGTCCCCGACCTGATCACCACCGCCAAGGGCATCGCGGGCGGTCTGCCGCTCGCCGCCGTGACCGGCCGCGCCGAGATCATGGACGCCGCGCACGCGGGCGGCCTGGGCGGCACCTACGGCGGCAACCCGGTGGCCTGCGCCGGTGCGCTCGGCGCCATCGAGACCATGAAGGAGCTCGACCTCAACGCCAAGGCGAAGAAGATCGAGTCGATCATGAAGTCGCGCCTGTCGGCGATGCAGGAGAAGTACGACATCATCGGCGACATCCGCGGCCGCGGCGCCATGATCGCGATCGAGCTGGTCAAGGACCCCGAGTCCAAGACCCCGAACCCGGAGGCGGCCGGCGCGCTGGCCAAGGCCTGCCACGCCGAGGGCCTGCTGGTCCTCACCTGCGGCACCTACGGCAACGTGCTCCGCTTCCTCCCGCCGATCGTCATCGGCGAGGACCTGCTCAACGAGGGCCTCGACCTGATCGAGGCGGCGTTCGCCGGCATCGGTACGGCGTCCGTCTGATCGAAGGTCCGAACACCGTGCTCGATCGGTACCAGCGGTAACCGTCGGGCGGTGTGAAGAAGGTGTGGGGGGCCGATGGCAGGAGCGCGATCCTGCTGTCGGTCCCCCTTCCGCTGCCGTACGGTTTCTGCAGATGAGTGAGACACCCCGCCCGCGGGCTTCCGAGGGCGACCCCGGCACCGGGCTTCCCCAGCGCCGTACCGGGCATGCGTTCGCGCACATCACTCCTCTCCGATCGGACGAACGCCCGCCCCAAACCCCCCGGGGCGCGCGCCGGCCCGATCCGGGCGGCCGTCCCGGAACCATCCCCCCTGTTCCTGGACGGCCGGCCATCCTCTCCGCCGCGTGCGTCCTCCTCTTCGCCCTGACGGCCTGGCAGGTCCTGGCCTCCGGCCCGCTGCTCGCCGTGGACGAGTCCCTCAGCCGTGTGCTGCTCCGCTCGGTGCCGGATGCCGTCACCGAACGCCTCGCCGACCTCGGCAACGTCCCGGTCGCCGTCCCCGTGCTGCTCGCGGCCATGGCGTACGCGCTGTACCGCGGCGCCCGGCGCGCGGTCCTCGCCGCCGGGGCGGCGATGCTCCTGGTGCCGGCCCTGGTGGTGCCGCTGAAGCTGTGGACGGCCCGGCCGGGCCCGCTGGAACCATGGGCCGCCGGCTACTTCCCCTCCGGGCACACGGCCACCGCGATGGTGGCCTACGGCTGCGCCGCCCTGCTGCTGTCCCCGTACGCGCGGCGCGCCCGGCGGGGGGCCGCCGCCGCGCCGGGGGCCGCCGCCGTGCTGCTCACGGTGGCGACGGCCCTGGGGCTGGTGCTGCGCGGTTTCCACTGGCCCCTGGACGTGCTGGCCAGCGTCCTGCTCTGCACTCCGCTCCTGCTGTGGGTACGGCACGGCGTCCGGCGGGACCGCGGCTGACCCGGGCGGCAGCCCGGCCCCCGTCAGGCCCCCGAGCCGTTCCGGGCCGGGCCCGGGACACCGGCGGCGGCCGCGTGCATCGCCCGCTCCAGCAGCACCGGGTCGGTGAGCGTGCCCCGGCCGTCCGGCGGCACCAGCCAGCGCACCCCGCCGGTGGCCCGGCCCGGATAGGGCACGACGATCCAGGTGCCGCGGCCGGCTCCGCGCACGCCCGTCGCCAGCCACCGGGCGGCCGTGCCGGCGGGCACGAAGAAGCCCACCCGGGAGCCCCCGAAGTCGGCGAGGACCGGGCCGGGCGGGGCGGGCAGCCGCCGGAGCACCTCCAGGGTGGCCGCCCCCAGCCCGCCGGGCAGGATCAGCACGTCCCAGCGCCGGCCGGCGGGCAGCAGCGCCACCCCGAGGGGATGGCGCTCCCACTCCCACCGGCAGGCGTCCGGGTCCGGCGCCGCCGAGACCAGCCACTCCACCGCCGTCTTGATCTCCGAGCCCTGCATCGCCCGGCCTCCGTTTCCCCGTGGTGAACGAACACGTCCTTCACCAGGAGGAGCGCGGTCGGATGCGAGGATGACGCGACTTTCACCACCCCGTGGGAGTGAAACGGGTCGAGGGGCGGGCACGGGAGTGCGCCGGGGGCGCGCATCGGGGGCGCGCACCGGTCGCGTCCGGGCCGGCGGGCCCGTCCGGCCGGCGGCCCGTCAGCTGTCGAAGCCGAGACCGAACCGGTCCATGGCGCGCAGCCACAGGTTGCGGTGGCCGCCGCGCGCGTCGGCCCGGGCCAGGGACCACTTGGTCAGCGTGATGCCGGTCCAGGCGATGGGCTCCGGCGGGAACGGCATCGGCTTGGAGCGGACCATCTTCAGCCGGGTGCGCTCGGTGGGGGTTCCGTCCAGCAGGTCGAGCATCACGTCGGCGCCGAACCGGGTCGCCCCGACGCCGAGCCCGGTGAAGCCGGCCGCGTAGGCGACCCGGCCGGAGTGCGCCGTGCCGAAGAACGCGGAGAACCGCGAGCAGGTGTCGATGGCCCCGCCCCAGGCGTGGCTGAAGTTCAGCCCCTCCAGCTGCGGGAAGCAGGTGAAGAAGTGCTGGGCCAGCCTGAGGTAGGTCTCCGGCCGGTGGTCGTACTCCGAGTCGAGCTTGCCCCGGTAGGGGTAGATCGCGTCGTAGCCGCCCCACAGGATCCGGTGGTCGGGGGTGATGCGGAAGTAGTGGAACTGGTTGGCGCTGTCGCCGAGGCCCTGCCGGTTCTGCCATCCGACGGCCTTGAGCTGCTCGGGCGAGAGCGGCTCGGTCATCAGCGCGTAGTCGTACACCGGGACGGTGAACGGCCGGATCCGCTTGACCAGGGACGGGAAGATGTTGGTGCCGAGGGCGACCCGGCGGGCGAACACCCGGCCGTAGGGCGTGCGGACGGCCATGCCGGCGCCGGAGCCGGTGAGGTCCAGGCCGCGGGTGTTCTCGTAGATGCGGACGCCGAGGTCCAGGCATGCCTGCTTGAGGCCCCAGGCGAGCTTCGCCGGGTTGAGCATGGCCACGCCGTGGCGGTCCCAGAGGCCGCCGAGGAAGGTCGGCGAGTCGACCTGCGCCCGGACGGCGTCCTTGTCGAGGAGCTCCAGGCCGCCGGCGAGGCCGAGGCCCTCGGCCTGGGCGTACAGCTCGTGCAGCTCCTCGACCTGGTGGGGTTCGGTGGCCACGTCGATCTCGCCGGTGCGTTCGAAGTCGCAGTCGATGCCGTAGCGGGCGACGGCCGCCTCGATCTCGTCGAGGTTGCGGGCGCCCAGCTCCTCCAGCCGGTCGAGCTCGTCGGGCCAGCGGGACAGGCCGTTGGAGAGGCCATGGGTGAGGGAGGCGGCGCAGAAGCCGCCGTTCCGGCCGGAGGCGGCCCAGCCCGCCTCCTTGCTCTCGATCAGTACGACGTCGCGGCCGGGGTCGCGCTCCTTGGCGATCAGCGCGGTCCACAGCCCGCTGTAGCCGCCGCCGACGACCAGCAGGTCGCAGTGCTCGTCGCTGGTCAGGGCGGGTCGTGCGGCGGGCTTGCCGGGGTCGTCGAGCCAGTACGAGACCGGCAGTGCTTCGGAAAGGGATCGTGTGACACTTCGCATGGCGACTGGGGCCATGGCTTCCAACTCCCTACGGAATTGCTGGACTACTTGGGCTGTGCCTTCTTGCGGCGGTTGCCGGCCATCTG
The DNA here is from genome assembly GCF_042900645.1 of Streptomyces sp. NPDC012888. Taxonomy (NCBI): domain Bacteria; kingdom Bacillati; phylum Actinomycetota; class Actinomycetes; order Kitasatosporales; family Streptomycetaceae; genus Streptomyces; species Streptomyces sp. NPDC012888. The sequence goes on from NZ_JBIBBM010000016.1 coordinate 62,072, forward strand.
GCCGGCCAGCACCACCAGCACCGCGATGACGAACATCGCCGTACCGATGACGTTGATCTGTACGGGCGTACCGCGCTGCGCCGAACCCCACACGAACATGGGGAAGGTGACGGTGTTGCCCGAGTTGAAGTTGGTGATGATGAAGTCGTCGAAGGAGAGCGCGAAGGAGAGCAGCGCTCCCGCCGCGATGCCGGGGGCGGCGATCGGCAGGGTCACCCGGAGGAAGGTCTGCACCGGGCCCGCGTAGAGATCGCGGGCGGCCTCCTCCAGGCGGGGGTCCATCGACAGCACGCGCGCCTTCACGGCGGCGACGACGAAGCTGAGGCAGAACATGACGTGGGCGATCAGGATCGTCCAGAAGCCCAGCTCGATGCCCATGTTGAGGAAGAGCGCGAGCAGCGAGGCGGCCATCACGATCTCCGGCATGGCCATGGGCAGGAAGATCAGCGAGTTGACCGCGCCGCGGGCCCGGAACCGGTAGCGGACCAGCGCGAAGGCGATCATCGCGCCGAGCACGGTCGCGCCGATGGTGGCCCAGAGGGCGATCTGGAGGGACAGCGCGAGGGAGCCGCACAGGTCGGCCACGCCGCAGGGGTCCTTCCACGCGTCGAGCGAGAACTCCTTCCAGGCGTAGTTGAACTTCCCGGCGGGGTCGTTGAAGGAGAACACCGTCACGACGACGTTCGGCAGGATCAGGTACGCGAGCGTGCCGAGACCCGCGATGACGACGAGGTTGCGTCGGAGCCACTGCATCAGACCAGGTCCTCCGTTCCCGCTCGGCGGATGTAGACGGTGACCATGATCAGCACGATGGCCATGAGGATGAAGGACAGCGCGGCCGCCGTCGGGTAGTCGAGGATCCGCAGGTACTGCGACTGGATGACGTTTCCGATCATCCGGGTGTCCGTGGAGCCGAGCAGTTCGGCGTTCACGTAGTCGCCGCTGGCCGGGATGAAGGTGAGCAGGGTCCCGGAGACGACGCCCGGCATGGACAGCGGGAAGGTGACCTTGCGGAAGGTCGTGGCGGGGGTGGCGTACAGGTCGCCGGCCGCCTCGTGGAGGCGGGTGTCGATGCGCTCCAGCGAGGTGTAGAGCGGCAGGATCATGAACGGCAGGAAGTTGTACGTCAGGCCGCAGACCACCGCGAGGGGGGTGGCCAGCACCCGGCCGCCCTCGGTCATGCCGAGCCAGCCGGTGACGTCCAGTACGTGCAGGGTGTTGAGGACCTCCACCACCGGGCCGCCGTCGGCCAGGATCGTCTTCCAGGCCAGGGTGCGGATCAGGAAGCTGGTGAAGAACGGCGCGATGACGAGGATCAGCAGCAGGTTGCGCCAGCGGCCGGCCTTGAAGGCGATCAGGTAGGCAAGCGGGTAGCCGAGCAGCAGGCACAGCGCGGTGGCGGTGCCGGCGTACAGCAGGGAGCGCAGGAACTGCGGGTAGTACTCGGTGAAGGCCTCCCAGTAGGTGGCGAAGTGCCAGGTGACCTGGAAGCCCTCCTCCAGCGAGCCGGTCTGCACCGAGGTCGAGGCCTGGTAGGCCATCGGGAGGACGAAGAACACCAGCAGCCACAGGATGCCCGGCAGCAGCAGCCAGTACGGGACGAGCCGCTTGCGGGTGGAGGGCTTGTGGACCGGGGGTCCGGCGGGGGCGGGCGCCTGCGGCGGCGCTTCGGTGACGGTCACGCGCTCTCCCCGACGGTCAGGGCGCCCGCGTCGATGTCCATCGACGCGTCGAGTCCGAAGGTGTGCTCCGGGTTCCAGTGCAGCACCACCTCGGCGCCGGGCACGAGCCGGGCGTCCCGCTCGACGTTCTGGACGTACACCTCCAGCCCGGCGCAGGCCGGGCTGTCGACCACGAACTGGGTGGACACGCCGATGAAGGAGGAGTCGGCGATCCGGCCGGTGACCTTGTTGCGGCCGGCGGCGACGGTGTGCTCCTCGCCGGCGGGGACCAGGGAGATCTTCTCCGGCCGGACGCCGACCAGCAGCTGCCCGCCGGTGCGCGGGGTGGTGGAGCAGCGGGCGCCGGGCAGCCGGAGCTTCGTACCGCTCGCGGAGACCACGACCTCGTCGCCGGCGGTCTCCACGGAGGCCTGGATGAGGTTGGAGGTGCCGAGGAAGTTCGCGACGAAGGTGGTGCGCGGGTTCTCGTACAGCTCGGCGGGGGCGCCCAGCTGCTCGACCCGGCCGCCGTTCATCACCGCGACCGTGTCGGCCATGGTCATGGCCTCCTCCTGGTCGTGGGTGACGTGCACGAAGGTGATGCCGACCTCGGTCTGGATCCGCTTGAGCTCCAGCTGCATCTGGCGGCGCAGCTTGAGGTCGAGGGCGCCCAGCGGCTCGTCGAGGAGCAGCACCTGGGGGTGGTTGATCAGGGCGCGGGCGACGGCGACGCGCTGCTGCTGGCCGCCGGAGAGCTGGTGCGGCTTGCGGCGGGCGAACTGGCCGAGCTGGACGAGGTCCAGCATCTCGTCGACCTGCTTCTTCACCGACTTGATGCCGCGGCGGCGCAGGCCGAACGCCACGTTCTCGAATATGTCCATGTGCGGGAAGAGGGCGTAGCTCTGGAACACCGTGTTCACGGGCCGCTTGTACGGCGGGAGATGCGTGACCTCCCGGTCGCCGAGGCTGACCGTGCCGGTGGAGGGTTCCTCCAGGCCGGCGATCATGCGCAGGGTGGTGGTCTTCCCGCAGCCGGAGGCTCCCAGCAGGGCGAAGAAGGAGCCCTGGGGGATGGTGAGGTCGAGCGGGTGGACGGCGGTGAAGGAGCCGTAGTGCTTGCTGATCCCGGCGAGGCGCACGTCGCCACCGGTGGTCTTGTCAGTCATGGAGGGATCCCGGGGTTGGGTCGGTCAAGGGGTCGTCGGGCCGGCGGCGTCGCGGGGCCGCCGGCGCGCCGCGGCCGCGCGCCGCTACGCGCCGATGAGCTTGGCGAACTTCTCCTCGTACGCGGTCTCTTCCTCGCTGGTGAGGGAGCGGAAGGCGTGCGACTTCGCGGCCATGGCCTTGTCCGGGACGATCAGGGTGTTGTCCGCGAGGGCCGGGTCGATCTTGGCGAGTTCGTCCTTGACCCCGTCGACGGGGCACACGTAGCTGATGTAGGCGGCCAGCTGCGCGGCGACCGGGAGCTCGTAGTAGTAGTCGATCAGCTTCTCGGCGTTGGCCTTGTGCCGGGCCTTGGCGGGGACCAGCAGGTTGTCGCTGGAGGTGATGTATCCGGCGGCCGGGATGGCGTACTGGATGTCGGGGTTGTCGGCCTGGAGCTGGATGACGTCGCCGGCCCAGGCCAGGCAGGCGGCGAGGTCGCCCTTGTCCAGGTCGGCGGTGTAGTCGTTGCCGGTGAAGCGGCGGATCTGCTTCTTGTCCACGCCCTTCTGGAGCCGGCCGACGGCGGCGTCGTAGTCGGCGTCGGCGAAGGCCGCCGGGTCCTTGCCCATGTCGAGCAGGGTCATGCCGACGGTGTCGCGCATCTCGGTGAGGAAGCCGACCCGGCCCTTGAGGGAGGGGTCGTCGAGCATCTGGGTGACGGAGTCGACCTTCTTCCCGCCGGTGGCCTTGGTGTTGTAGGCGATGACGGTGGAGATGCCGGTCCACGGGTAGGTGTACGCGCGGCCCGGGTCCCAGTCGGGGCTGCGGAACTGCGGGGACAGGTTCGCGAAGGCGTGCGGGAGGTGGGCGGGGTCGAGCCGCTGCGCCCAGCCGAGGCGGATGATGCGGGCGGCGAGCCAGTCGGTGACGACGACCAGGTCGCGGCCGGTGTCCTGGCCGGCGGCGAGCTGCGGCCTGATCTTGCCGAAGAACTCGACGTTGTCGTTGATGTCCTCGGTGTACTTGACCTCGATGCCGGTCCGCTTGGTGAACTCCTCCAGGGTGGGACGGCTCTTCTCGTCCTCGCTGGTGTCCATGTACTCGGTCCAGTTGGAGAACGCGAGCTGCTTCTCGGCGGCCGAGAAGTCCTCGGTGGCCGGGGCTCCGCGGTCCTCGCGCTTCGCGGGCGGGATCCCGCATCCGGCGAGGCCGGCCAGACCGCCGACGGTGAGCGCTCCGACTCCGGAGGCGCGCAGCAGCGAGCGGCGGGTGAGGGCGCCGCGGCCGCTGGTGAGACTGCGCCGCATCGCGGCGAGTTGCGCCGCCGACAGGCGGTCGGGCTCGTACTGCTCCATGCGCTGTGCCCTTTCGGGTGTCGTGGTGTCCGCTGGTCGGGCGGAGCGCTGCTATCGGTCCCCGAAGATCGTGCGGTGCCAGTCCTTGGCCGGCACCCCGGTGTTGTCGAACATCACGTGCTTGACCTGCGTGTACTCCTCGAAGGAGTAGACCGACATGTCCTTTCCGTAGCCGCTGGCCTTCGCCCCGCCGTGCGGCATCTCGCTGATGATCGGGATGTGGTCGTTGACCCAGACGCAGCCCGCCTGGATCTCGCGGGTGGCCCGGCCGGCCCGGTAGACGTCGCGGGTCCAGGCGGAGGCGGCGAGGCCGTAGGGGGTGTCGTTGGCCAGGGCCAGCCCCTCGTCGTCGGTGTCGAAGGGCAGGGCGACCAGGACCGGACCGAAGATCTCGGACTGGACGGCCTCGCTGTCCTGGGCGGCGCCGGCGATCAGGGTGGGACGGTAGTACGCGCCGGCGGCGAGCTCGCCACCGGGGGCCTCGCCGCCGGTGACGACGGTGGCGTAGCCGCGGGCCCGCTCGACGAAGCCGGCGACGCGGTCGCGCTGGGCGTGCGAGACGAGGGGGCCGAGGTCGGTGGTGGGGGCGAACGGGTCGCCCAGCCGTACGGTCTCCATCAGCTCGGCGACGCGGGCGGTGAAGGCCTCGTAGAGGGGGCGCTGGACGTAGGCGCGGGTGGCGGCGGTGCAGTCCTGGCCGGTGTTGATGAGGGAGGCGGCGACGGCGCCGTGTGCGGCGGCTTCGAGGTCGGCGTCGTCGAAGACGACGAACGGGGCCTTGCCGCCGAGCTCCAGGTGGAGCCGCTTGACGGTGGCGGTGGCGATCTCGGCGACGCGCTTGCCGACGGCGGTGGAGCCGGTGAAGGAGGTCATGACCACGTCGGGGTGGCCGACCAGGTGCTCGCCGGCGTCTCGGCCGGCGCCGGTGACGATGTTGACGACGCCGTCGGGGATCCCGGCCCGCTGGGCGGCCTGGGCGAACATCAGGGAGGTGAGCGGGGTGAGCTCGGCCGGTTTGAGGACGATGGTGTTGCCCGCGGCGATGGCCGGGAGGATCTTCCAGGCGGCCATCTGGAGGGGGTAGTTCCAGGGGGCGATGGAGCCGACGACGCCGAGCGGCTCGCGGCGGACGTAGGAGGTGTGGTCGCCGGAGTACTCGGCGGCGGCCTGGCCGGCGAGGTGGCGTGCGGCGCCCGCGAAGAACGCGGTGTTGTCGATGGTGCCGGGCACGTCGAACTCGGTGGACAGCTTGATCGGCTTGCCGCACTGGAGGGACTCGGCGTACGCGAACTCCTCCGCCTCCTCGGTGAGGACGGCGGCCAGCCGGTGCAGGGCGTCGGACCGCTCGCCCGGCGTGAGTCCGGCCCAGGCGGGGAAGGCCCGCTTGGCGGCGGCCACGGCCGCGTCGACGTCCCCGGTGCCCGCGAGTTCGTAGCGGAGGACCTCCTCGCCGGTGGCGGGGTCGACGACGGCGTGCCATCGTCCCGAGGTGCCGGACCGCAGCCGGCCGTCGATGAACTGCGCGCCCGCGGCGAAGCGGTCCTTGGTCTGGAAGCGGTTGCCCATCACGCTCTCCGTAGCTCCAGCTCGAATTGAGTGCCGATCCTGGCAGAGGCCTTCCTCCCCGCCAAGTGATTCCGTTGTTGCCTTTTGGTTACGCGACGGAATCGGTCGACCATCTGTCGAGCCTGGCCGCAAATCCCGTACGAAGTGTCCGTGGCGACTGGGAGACTGGCGTGCATGGAGAAGATCGACACGCTGATCGAGCAGGTCAGCCGGGGTGGACGGGTCAAGTATCTGCCCTTCTGGGGGCACCGGCCGCGCCCCGACGGCACCCTGGGCCCGAGCTGCCTCAGCCAGTGGTGGCCCTCGCCCTTCACCGTGCGTGACACCGTCTACGCCACCGCCGAGCACTGGATGATGGCGGAGAAGGCCAGGCTCTTCGGGGACGCGGAAGCGGAACGCGCGGCGCTCACCGCGAGCAGCCCGGCGGCGGCCAAGAAGGCGGGGCGGCTGGTGCGCGGTTTCGACGACGGGGTCTGGGAGCGCGAGCGCTACCGGATCGTGGTCGAGGGCAGCGTGCACAAGTTCTCCTCCGCTCCCGAGCTGACCGGGTTCCTGCTGGGCACCGGCGAGCGCGTGCTGGTCGAGGCGAGCCCGCTGGACCGGATCTGGGGCATCGGGCTGGCCGCGGACGACGAGCGGGCGGGCGACCCGAGGCGCTGGCGCGGGCTGAACCTGCTGGGCTTCGCGCTGATGGACGCGCGGGAGCGGCTGCGGAGCGCGGCCGCGGCCTGACCACGGGCGGGCCCCCGCCCGGGTTGCGGAGCCCGGCCGGGACCGGCCCGCCCGACGGGGGCTAATTGCGTGGCGGGCCCGCCCGGGTACTCGTAAGGTCGTCACATCGCACCTCCCGGTGCGCCCGGCACGCGGCTACTTCTTCCACGAAACCACGCCGCCGCCACTTCGATCTCGGGAGGCGCGCGTGGTGGGTGCCCGGTGCGCAGGCAGCGGTTACTTCTTCCGTCTGGTGGTTGCGGGTTCAAGTCCCGTCCGGCTCCGGCCGGTAGCTCAATCCGGGAGAGCACCAGAAACAGTCCGCCGCCGACCCGATCTCGGGCACCCTCCACGTCCGCCTCCCCGAACCAGCCGTGAATTCGGGGGGATTCACCATGTCCCGCTTCAACCAGCGCCGTACGCGCACGGCCACCGCGCCCCTGTCGCCGGTCCGCTCCACCGGGCGGACCGCCCCTACGGAGCTCGGCGGCGCGGGCCACCTGCGCGAGCCGCGCTCCGAGCTGTTCCTGCTCGCCGTCGCCAACTTCGTCTCCCAGACGACCTTCCACGAGGGCGCCGGAGACCGGGACGACCGGTTCGCCTCGCTGGTGCGCCGGCTCGCGGTCGAGGACCCCGAGTGGACGGCCGGGCTGCTGGGCTGGCTGCGCGGCGAGGGCAACATGCGGACCGCCTCCCTGGTCGGGGCGGCCGAGTACGTCAGGGCGCGGCTCGAAGCGGGCGCGGTCGACGGCCCGTCCAACCGGTCCGTCGTGGACAGCGTGCTCCAGCGGGCCGACGAGCCCGGGGAGTTCCTCGCGTACTGGACCTCCGCGTACGGGCGGAACGTGCCCAAGCCGGTCAAGCGCGGAATCGCCGACGCGGTGCGCCGGCTCTACTCCGGCACCTCCCTGCTGAAGTACGACACGGCCTCCAAGGGCTACCGCTTCGGTGACGTGCTCAACCTGGTCCACGCCTCCCCCGACCCCGCCAAGCCGTGGCAGGGCGATCTGTTCCGGTACGCCCTGGACCGCCGGCACCATCCGGAGTCGGCGGTGCCGCCGGCGTCCAGCCCCGTACTGGCCGCCCACCGGGAACTGATGGAACTGCCGGTCGCCGAGCGGCGGGCGGTGGTGACCGGCCCGGGCGGCGCGGAACGCCTCGCCGCGGCGGGGATGACCTGGGAGGCGCTGGCCGGCTGGCTGCGGGGGCCGATGGACGCGGCGGCCTGGGAGGCGGTCATCCCGTCCATGGGCCCGATGGCGCTGCTGCGGAACCTCAGGAACTTCGACGCGGCCGGGGTCTCGGACGAGGTGGCCGCACGGGTCGCGGAGCGGATCTCCGCCCCGGAGGAGGTGGCCCGGTCCCGGCAGTTCCCGTTCCGCTACCTGGCCGCCCACCAGCACGCGCCCTCACTGCGCTGGGCGTACCCGCTGGAGCGGGCGCTCGGGCACTCGCTGGCCAACGTGCCCGCGCTGCCCGGGCGGACGCTGGTCCTGGTGGACCGGTCCGGGTCGATGTTCTGGGCGGCGGCGTCCCAGCGGTCGAAGCTCAACCGGGCCGACGCGGCGGCGCTGTTCGGCACCGCGCTGGCGCTGCGCGCCGACCACGCGGACCTGGTGGAGTACGGCACGAGCAGCGCCGCGGTCCCGTACCGCAGGGGCGAGTCCGTCCTGAAGGTGCTGGAGCGGTTCCACGACCTCGGCGGCACGGACACCACCGGGGCGGTGCGCGCGCACTACCGCGGGCACGACCGGGTCCTCATCGTCACCGACGAGCAGCACGGCCCGGCGGCGCACCCGGACGGCCCGACCTCCCAGGTGCCGGCCGACGTGCCCGTGTACACCTGGAACATGGCCGGCTACCGGGTGGGCCACGGCCCGTCCGGCGGTGCGCACCGGCACACGTTCGGCGGGCTCACCGACGCCGCGTTCCGGATGGTGCCGCTGATCGAGAGCGGCCGGTCCGCCGACTGGCCCTGGGCCGGCTGAGGCGCGCCCCTCCCGCCGGCCTCCCGGGCACGTACCGCGCCCGGGAGGCCGGCGTGCCTACGATGAGGCCCTGCCCCGTCCGCCGCACCGCACCCGAAGGACCTCCATGACCGACCTGCACCCCTTCATCGCGGGGCTGCCCAAGGCCGAACTCCACGTGCACCACGTGGGATCCGCGTCGCCCCGCATCGTGGCCGAACTGGCCGCCCGGCACCCGGACTCGAAGGTGCCGACCGACCCCGAGGCGCTCGCCGACTACTTCACCTTCACCGACTTCGCGCACTTCATCGACGTCTACCTGTCGGTGGTGGACCTGGTGCGCACGCCGGAGGACGTGCGGCTGCTCACCTTCGAGGTCGCCCGCGACATGGCCCGGCAGAACATCCGCTACGCCGAGCTGACGATCACCCCGTACTCCTCGACCCGCCGGGGCATCGACGAGAAGGCCTTCATGGAGGCCATCGAGGACGCCCGCCGGGCCGCCGAGGCGGAGCTGGGCGTCGTCCTGCGCTGGTGCTTCGACATCCCGGGCGAGGCCGGCCTGGAGGCCGCGGCGGAGACCGCCCGGCTCGCCGTCGACCTGCGCCCCGAGGGCCTGGTCTCGTTCGGGCTGGGCGGGCCCGAGATCGGCGTGCCGCGCCCGCAGTTCAAGCCGTACTTCGACCGGGCGCGGGCGGCCGGCCTGCACAGCGTGCCGCACGCGGGCGAGACGACCGGCCCGCAGACGATCTGGGACGCGATCAACGAGCTGGGTGCCGAGCGCATCGGCCACGGCACCAGCGCCACCCAGGACCCGGACCTGCTGAAGTACCTGGCCGACCACCGGATCGCGCTGGAGGTCTGCCCCACCTCCAACATCGCGACCCGGGCCGTCACCGACCTCGACCGGCACCCGGTCAAGGAGATGGCCGCGGCGGGTGTGCTGGTCACCGTCAACAGCGACGACCCGCCGATGTTCGGCTCCGACCTGAACAACGAGTACGCGGTCGCGGCCCGCCTGCTGGAGCTGGACGAGCGCGGTCTGGCCGCGCTCGCCAGGAACGCCGTGGAGGCCTCGTTCCTGGACCCGGCCGGCAAGGCCCGGCTGGCGGCGGAGATCGACACGTACACCGAAGCCTGGCTGGCCCGCTGACCGGAGCGGACAATGGGACGATGCGCACCACCACGGCCGTCGCGCACCGCGGCGATCCCTACCGAGTACGTGAGAACACCCTCGACTCGATCCGCTCCGCGTTCGCGCGCGGGGCGGACGCGGTCGAGATCGACGTACGGCTCACCCGCGACGGGGTTCCGGTCCTGCTGCACGACGACTCGCTCAGACGGCTGTGGCGTGCGGACGTCCCGCTGTCCGGGATGACCGCCGCCCAGCTGCGGGAGCTCACCGGCGGCCGGGTCCCCACCCTCCGGGAGGCCCTGCAGGCCGCCGGGGCCGGCCGGGTCATGATCGACCTGCCGGGGGCCTCGGCGGAGGCGGTGCGGACGGTGGTGGGCCAGGTCCGCGAGTGCGGCGCCCGCGACCGCACGTACTACTGCGCCGGCCCCACGACGATGCTGGCCGTCCGCGCCGCCGATCCGGGCGCGGAGATCGCGCTGACCTGGACCACCCTCAGCCCGCCCCGCCGGGTTCTGCTGGACGCGGTGGCGCCGCGCTGGCTGAACTACCGGTTCGGCCTGGTCACCCCCGAGCTGACCGGGGCCCTGCACCGGGACGGGCTGCTGGTCTCGGCCTGGACGGCGGACACCCGCCGGACGATGCGGAGGCTGCTCGCGGCCGGCGTGGACTCGATCACCACGAACCGCATCGACGCCCTGACCGAGGTCCGCGCCGAACACGGCCGCTAGGCCACCGCCGGCACCCGGCACCCCGCACCCGGTGCCCGGTGCCGGGCGGGTCACAGGCCGACGATGCCGTTCCACCGCTTGGCGAACTCGCGGCGGTGGGCCGCCGGGACGTCCATGGCGACGGCGAGGCGACGGCGCATGTCCTCGTCCGGGAAGACAAGCGGGTTCTCCGCGAGGCCGCGCGTCTCCTCGTCCTCGGAGGCGGCCAGCACCTCGCGCGCGGCGGGCACCGGGCAGACGTAGTTGACCGAGGCGGCGAGTTCGGCGGCGACCTCCGGGTCGTAGTAGTGGTCGATCAGGGCCTCCGCGTTGGCCTTGTGGCGGGCCAGGTTGGGGATCAGCAGGCTCTCCGCCCAGAGTTCCGCCCCCTCCTCGGGGATCACGAACTCGATGCCGGGGTCGTCGGCCCGGAGCTGGATGGCGTCACCCGAGTAGGCCTGGCAGGCCAGTACGTCGCCCTTGGCGAGGTCGGAGGTGTAGTCGTTGCCGGTGAAGCGGCGGACGTGCCCCTTGGCGACCAGCGCCTCGACCCGGTCGCACATCCGGTGGAAGTCGGACGCGGTCCACCGGGTGACGTCGACCCCGTCGCCCTGCATCAGCAGCGCGAAGGACTCGTCCAGGCCGGAGAACAGGGTCACCTTGCCGGCCAGGTCGGGCTTCCACAGGTCCGATACCGAGCGGATCTCGCGGCCCAGCGCCCTGCGGTTGTAGGCGATGCCGGTGATCCCGGACTGCCAGGGCACGCTGTGCCTGCGGCCCTCGTCGAACGCGGGCGAGCGCAGTTGCGGGTCGAGGTGGGCGGTCACGTTCGGCTGTGCGGAGCGGTCCATCTCCTGGGCCCAGCCCAGGCGGACGAACCGGGCGGCCATCCAGTCGCTGACCACCACCAGGTCGTGGCCGGTCTCCTGACGGTTCATCAGGGCAGGGCTGACCTTGCCGAAGAACTCGTCGTTGTCGTTGATCTCCTCGGTGTAGCGGACGGAGATCCCGGTGCGTTCGGCGAAGGCGTCGAGGGTGGGCCGCCTGGTCTCGTCCTCCTCGTCGCTGTCGATGTACATCGGCCAGTTGGCGAAGTCCACGCTCCGGTCCCGCGCGGAGCGGTCCGGGCCGCCGCGCCGGCCCTCGGGCACGTACGCGGCGGGGACCCCGCAGCCGGTGAGGGTGGCGGCCAGGCCGGCCGCGCCGAGGCCGCGCAGCACCGAGCGGCGGGAGAGGGGGAGTTGGGGCATGGCCAAAGCTTCCGGGAACGCCGAGGGGCGGGCAATAGACACAGTGTCTACTGCCCGCCCCGCGCGGAACGATCAGCCGTCGAGCGAGGTCATCACGTGCTTGATGCGGGTGTAGTCCTCGAAGCCGTAGGCGGAGAGGTCCTTGCCGTAGCCGGACTTCTTGTAGCCGCCGTGCGGCATCTCGGCGACCAGCGGGATGTGGGTGTTGATCCACACGCAGCCGAAGTCGAGGTTCTTGGACATGCGCATCGCCCGGGCGTGGTCCTTGGTCCACACCGAGGAGGCGAGGGCGTACTCGACGTCGTTCGCGTAGCTCAGGGCCTGGGCCTCGTCCGTGAAGGACTGGACGGTGATGACCGGGCCGAAGACCTCGTTCTGCACGATCTCGTCGTCCTGCTTCAGGCCGGAGACGACGGTGGGGGCGTAGAAGTAGCCCTTGTCGCCGACCTGGTGGCCGCCCGCCTCGACCTTGGCGTGGGCGGGCAGGCGCTCGATGAAGCCCGCGACCTGCTTGAGCTGGTTCGGGTTGTTCAGCGGGCCGTAGAGCACGTCCTCGTCGTCCGGCTGACCCGTCTTGGTGTCGGTGGCGGCCTTGGCGAGGGCGGTCACGAACTCGTCGTGGATGGACTCGTGGACGAGCACGCGGGTGGCGGCGGTGCAGTCCTGGCCGGCGTTGAAGTAGCCGGCGACGGCGATGTCCTCGACGGCCTTGGCGATGTCGGCGTCCTCGAAGACGACGACCGGGGCCTTGCCACCGAGCTCCAGGTGCACGCGCTTGACGTCCTTGGAGGCGCTCTCGGCGACCTGCATGCCGGCCCGGACCGAGCCGGTGATGGAGGCCATCGCCGGGACGCGGTGCTCCACCATCGCCTTGCCGGTCTCGCGGTCACCGCAGATGACGTTGAAGACGCCCTTGGGCAGCAGGTCGCCGAAGATCTCGGCCATCAGCACGGTGGAGGCGGGGGTGGTGTCCGAGGGCTTGAGCACCACGGTGTTGCCCGCGGCGATGGCCGGGGCGAACTTCCACACGGCCATCATCATCGGGTAGTTCCACGGCGCGACCTGGGCGCAGACGCCGACCGGCTCACGGCGGACGATCGAGGTCATGCCGTCCATGTACTCGCCGGCCGAGCGGCCTTCGAGCAGGCGGGCCGCACCCGCGAAGAAGCGGATCTGGTCGACCATGGGCGGCAGTTCCTCGCTGGCCGTGAGGCCCAGCGGCTTGCCGGTGTTCTCCGACTCGGCGGCGACGAGCTCCTCGGCACGGGCCTCGATCGCGTCCGCGATCTTCAGCAGGGCCTTCTGGCGCTCGGCGGGCGTGGTGTCGCGCCAGCCCGGGAAGGCAGCCGCGGCGGCGGCCATCGCGGCGTCGACGTCGGCCTGGCCCGACAGCGGGGCGGTGGCGTACACCTCGCCGGTGGCGGGGTTGACCACCTCGGTGGTCCGCCCGTCGGCGGCGTCCTTGAACTCCCCGCCGATGTAGTTGCGCAGACGACGCAGTTCGGTGGTCACAACACCCACACTCCTGATCAATGTCCAATGGTTGAGACAGCCCCCCTAGCCTAGTGCCTCGGGCGACGCTTTCGACAGAGCCACGCATGAGTAACTGCGAAATCAGTGAGATCAGAGACGCTCGACAACGGATTTCATCGGTTTCGGGTTGCGGAACAGACGACTCCTCGTGCACAGTGAGGCCGTGGTCAGTCGAAGCGCAGACTCCAGGAACAGACAACCGTCCCCTTCGGTCGATGCTGTGTCCCTCGCGATCATCGAGCAACTGCAGGAGGACGGACGCCGTCCCTATGCGGCGATCGGCAAGGCCGTGGGCCTTTCCGAGGCGGCTGTGCGCCAGCGCGTACAGAAGCTGCTCGACCAGGGGGTCATGCAGATCGTCGCCGTCACGGACCCGCTCACCGTGGGCCTCAGGCGGCAGGCGATGGTCGGCATCAACGTCGAGGGCGACCTCGACCCGGTGGCCGACGCACTGACCTCCATGGCCGAGTGCGAGTACGTGGTGATGACCGCGGGCTCGTTCGACCTGATGGTGGAGATCGTCTGCGAGGACGACGACCACCTGCTGGAAACGATCAACAAGAAGATCCGCACACTCCCCGGCGTGCGAACTACCGAAAGCTTCGTTTACCTGAAGCTGAAGAAGCAGACCTACATGTGGGGAACCCGATAACCGTGACCCAGGACCTGTCCAAGACCGCGTACGACCACTTGTGGATGCACTTCACCCGCATGTCCTCGTACGAGAACTCCCCCGTCCCGACCATCGTGCGGGGCGAGGGCACCTACATCTACGACGACAAGGGCAAGCGCTACCTGGACGGTCTCGCCGGGCTGTTCGTGGTGAACGCGGGCCACGGCCGCAAGGAGCTGGCCGAGGTCGCCTACAAGCAGGCCCAGGAGCTCTCCTTCTTCCCCGTGTGGTCCTACGCCCACCCGAAGGCAGTGGAGCTCGCCGAGCGCCTGGCGCACTACGCCCCCGGCGACCTGAACAAGGTCTTCTTCACGACGGGCGGCGGCGAGGCCGTCGAGACCGCGTGGAAGCTCGCCAAGCAGTACTTCAAGCTCAAGGGCAAGCCGACCAAGTACAAGGTCATCTCCCGCGCGGTCGCCTACCACGGCACCCCCCAGGGCGCCCTGTCCATCACCGGCCTGCCGGCCCTGAAGGCCCCCTTCGAGCCGCTGGTCCCGGGCGCCCACAAGGTCCCGAACACCAACATCTACCGCGCCCCGATCTTCGGCGACGACCCCGAGGCCTTCGGCCGCTGGGCCGCCGACCAGATCGAGCAGCAGATCCTGTTCGAGGGCCCGGACACCGTCGCCGCGGTCTTCCTGGAGCCGGTGCAGAACGCCGGCGGCTGCTTCCCGCCGCCGCCCGGGTACTTCCAGCGGGTCCGCGAGATCTGCGACCAGTACGACGTGCTGCTCGTCTCCGACGAGGTCATCTGCGCCTTCGGCCGCCTCGGCACGATGTTCGCCTGCGACAAGTTCGGCTACGTGCCGGACATGATCACCTGCGCCAAGGGCATGACCTCGGGCTACTCCCCGATCGGCGCGTGCATCGTCTCCGACCGCATCGCCGAGCCGTTCTACAAGGGCGACAACACCTTCCTGCACGGCTACACCTTCGGCGGCCACCCGGTGTCCTCCGCGGTCGCGCTGGCCAACCTCGACATCTTCGACAAGGAAGGCCTCAACCAGCACGTGCTGGACAACGAGGGCGCCTTCTTCTCGACGCTGCGGAAGCTGCACGACCTGCCGATCGTCGGCGACGTCCGCGGCAACGGCTTCTTCTACGGCATCGAGCTCGTCAAGGACAAGAACACCAAGGAGTCCTTCACGGACGAGGAGACCGAGCGCGTGCTCTACGGCTTCCTCTCCAAGGCCCTGTTCGACGCCGGCCTCTACTGCCGCGCCGACGACCGCGGTGACCCGGTCATCCAGCTGGCCCCGCCGCTGATCTCCACCCAGGAGCAGTTCGACGAGATCGAGCAGATCCTGCGGTCGGTGCTCACCGAGGCGTGGACCAAGCTCTAGTCACGTCGCCGCCGTCCCGGCGCCACCCACGGCCCGGATCCCCCGTTCGAGTGAGAACGCGGGGGTCCGGGCCGTGTGCCGTACGCGGCCGGGACGCCGCACGCCCCACATCTGTCCGCCCGGCCAGTGACCGATGCGCCTCCGCTTCGTTCCCCCGGACGGAGGTGTACGAGATGGTGGCTCCACCGGACAACGACGTGCTCTGGGCACGGGCCCTGCACTACTCGCACCGGGGGTCCCCCCGGACGCAGTCGCAGGGAGGCTCGCCCGCGCTCGTCGGGGTCTCCGCCGGGGTCCGCGAGGGGGAGGTGCTCGCCGTCACCGGCCCGCGCGGCAGCGGGAAGACCACCCTGCTGCGGTGCCTGTCCGGGCAGCTCCTGCCCGACCGGGGCGAGGTGTGGTTCAACAGCGTCCCCGTGCACACCATGGGCCCCGCGGCCCGGGAACGGCTGCGCCGCGACCGGTTCGGCTGGATCGGCCCGGAGCCGCGGCTCCTCCCCGAGCTGAACGTATGGGAGAACGCCGCCCTGCCCCTGCTCCTCGCCGGAGTCCCCCACCGCACCGCCCGGACGGCGGCCTGCGCCTGGCTGGACCGGCTGGACATCGGCGGTTTCGCCCGCAGGCACCCCGGTGCCCTGAACCGGGCCGAGTGCCAGCGGGTCGCCCTGGCCCGCGCCCTGGTCAACGAGCCCTCGGTGGTCTTCGCCGACGAACCCACCGCCCCGCTGCACCGCGCCGAAGGCGCCCTGCTGCTGCGCACCCTGACCACCGCCGCCCGCTCGCACGCCATCACCGTCCTGCTGGCCACCCATGACGGCGGGACCGCCGCCGTCGCCGACCGTCGGCTCGACCTGCTCGACGGCCGCCCCGCCGGCGCGGCCCTCGCCGTGCACGACGCCGTCCGTGACGCCGTTCGTGACGCCGCCCAGGACGCCGCCCCCGACACGCCGGAGGGCAGCGCCGAGTGCTCGCTCTCCGCCTAGTCCGCGGCTCCCGGCCCCTGGTCCAGGTGCGCCGGCTGCTGGTCGCGCTGGCCTGCGCCGGCACCGGGTTCCTGCTCCTCGCGGTGCTCGCGGACGCCACCGCCCGGCCCGCCGGATCGTTCCCCCGGCTGCTGTGGGCCCTGGTTCCGCTGGTCCTCACCGTGCGGCTGGCCGTCGCCGTGGCCCGGACCGACCCGGCGACCCGGCCCGCCGACACGCTTTCCGCCGACGCGCTTTCCGCCGACGCGCCGTCCGCCGACTCGCTGTCCGCCGCCGGGCTGGGGCCCGTACGGCTGGGTCTGGTCGCGGCCGTCTCCACCGCCGTCACCTGCGCCCTCGGCAGCGCCCTCGCCCTCGCCGCCTTCCTGCACCTGCGCGGCGACCTGACCGGCCTCCCGTTCGACGGCGCCGCGGCCGGACCGCTGCACGCCGGCCGGCCGCTGCCGTCGGCGGCCGCCCTCACCCTGCTGGCCCTGGTGCCGCTCGCCGGTTCCGCGGGCGCCGCCCTCACCACGCGGACCCGGTCACCGCGGGTCCCGTGGGCCGGGCTGCCCTGGGGCGTGGCCCTCGCCGCGTGCGGGCCGGCCGCCGGGGCGTACGCCGGCCCGCGCACGGCCGGCCTGCTCGCCGCGTGGTCGCTGACCGCGCTGGGGCTGGCCCTCGCCGGGCCCGGCCTGCTGCACGCGTGCGGGGCGCTGGTCCAGGCCGTACGCCCCGGCGCCCTGCGGCTGCTGGCCGGACGGCCCCTGCAGGAGGAAGCCGGGCGGCTCGGCGGCGCGGTCGGGGTGGCGTGTGCGGTCGCCGCGGCCGGGTTCGCCGCTCCGGCCCTGCGCGCGGACGGCGGACTCCCCGCGCCCCTGGGAGCGCTGACCGGGCCGGCCGCCGCTCTGGTGCTGGGCTGCGCCGCCGCGATCCTGGTGGCCGCGGCGGTCGAGACCCGGCAGTCACGGGCCGCGAGCCGGGCGACGCTGCTGGAGCTGGGCACCCCGGTCCGGATGCTGCGGACGGCGGCGGCCCTGCGGGTGGCCGCGGTGCTCCTGGTGTGCGTTCCGGTCAGCTGGGGGACGGCCCAGGTGGCCGCGGCCGCCCTCGCCCGCTGACCCGTACGGCTGTACGGCCGTACGGCCGCAGCGGCCCTTAGGGTGGGCGGGGTGGCCCACGCAGACATCGAGATCGAGACCCTCGCCGAGTTCGACCAGGTCGTCGCCCGCGGCTCCCTCAGCGGATACCGCATCCAGTCGGTCGACCTGCTCGACCGGACCTTCGCCCTGCTGAGCGCGGACACCACGGACGCCGTGTTCCTGGGCTGCCCGATGGAACCGGACGCCGCCGCCAAGGTCCGGGCCGACGGGGCGCTCGTCTTCCCGCCCGTGCCGGACCTCCCCTTCAACCCCTACCGGGGACTGCTCTACACCCCCGACGAGCTGTACGCCTCGCTCCCCTCGGGATACGCGGCGACGCCCGACGCCCGGACGTACGAGTGGTTCCGGGAGACCGGGTCCGACGGCGACGTCCTCTCGTCGATGCTGCGCTCGGTCCACGACGACGCGGTCTCGGACGCCCTCGACGAACACCTGCGCGGCACCCGGGTGGTCGGGGTGATGGGCGGCCACGCCATGGGCCGGGGCACCGCCGAGTACCGCGGCGCCGCCGAGCTCGGTCGGGCCCTGACCCGTACCGGGCTGACCGTGGCCACCGGCGGCGGCCCGGGCGCCATGGAGGCGGCGAACCTCGGCGCCTACCTGGCGCCGGCGCCGGACGGGGCGCTGGACGAGGCGGTGGACATGCTCGCGAAGGCGCCCTCCTTCGTCCCGTCCGTCTCCGACTGGGCGCGGGCCGCGTTCGCCGTGCGCGAGCGGTGGCCGTCCGGCGGGGACTCGGTGGGCATCCCGACCTGGTTCTACGGGCACGAGCCGCCGAACCCGTTCGCCGGCCACATCGCCAAGTACTTCGCGAACGCCACCCGGGAGGACGGGCTGCTGGCCCGGTGCGACGCGGGCGTGGTCTTCCTGCCGGGCGCCGCCGGAACCGTCCAGGAGGTCTTCGACGCCACCACCCCGAACTACTACCGGTCCCGGGGCGAGCCGGTCCCGATGGTCCTGGTCGGCCGGGAGCAGTGGACCGAACGGCTGCCCGCCTGGCCGCTGCTGCGGTCGCTGGCGGTGGGCCGCCCGATGGAGCGGCGGATCGCGCTGGTGGACTCGGTCGCGGAGGTGCCGGCCGTCCTCGCCGCGATGCACTGAGCGCGGCAGGCAACGCGGAGGGCCGTTCACACGTCTGGCAGAGGTACGCGAAACCTGTCAGACGTGAACGGAGCGCTCCGTGCTCATAGGCCTGCTCACCGCCGTCGCGGCGTCCATCTGCTACGGGACGGGGTCCGTGCTGCAAGCGGTGGGCTCCCGCCGGGCCGCCCGCGCCACCCCCGCCGCCGCCGGGGTGACCGCACACGGCGGCCCCAACCTGGCCTCCACCGCGAAGGCGGCGATGACCTGGGAGTTCGTCCTGGGCACGGTCCTCGACTTCGTCGGCTTCGGGCTCGGCGCGCTGGCGGCGCGCATGCTGCCGCTGTTCCTCTCGCAGACGGTGATCAGCGCGAACCTGGTGATCACTGCGGTGCTGAGCGTGCGGATGCTGGGCATCCGGCTCACCCGGAAGGAGTGGGCGTCCATCGCCGTCGTCTGCACGGCGCTGGTGCTGCTGGCCACGGCCGCCGGGCACGAGGGCGGCGGGAACACCCCCGTCTCCACCCACTGGTGGCTGCTGGCCGTGACCGCGCTGATCATCGTGGGCGGCACCGTGGCGGTGCGGCTGCTCGGCGCGCGGGCCGCGATCCTCGCCGGTCTGCTGTCCGGCCTGGGCTTCGGGGCGCTGGGCGTCGGTGTGCGGATCCTCGACGGGGTCGACCCGTTCGACCCGGTCCGGCTGCTGTCCGATCCGGCGCTGTACGCGATCGTGCTGGCCGGGGCGGGCGGCATGTACCTGCACACGGTGGCCCTGCAGATCGGTTCGGTGAACGGGGCGACGGCCGCGCTGGTGGTCGGCGAGACCGTGCTGCCGGGCGCGATCGGCGTGCTCTGGCTGGGCGACGCGTCCCGCGCGGGCCTGGCCTGGCTGGCAGTGCTGGGCTTCGTCCTCGCGGTGGCCGGCGCGGTGGCGGTGGCCTGGTTCGGGAAGCACGGGGCGGCGGAACCGGAGCGGGAGCGGGAGCCGGTGGCCGTCTGATCGCCGTCGGCACCGCTCCGGCTCCGGTGCGCGGGCGGGTCAGTGCGGCGGGAGGACCACCACGTCGGCCGGGGCGAAGGCCACCGACACGTCGGCGCCCACCTCGGGCGCCTCGGCCAGCTCGCACTCCGCTTCCAGGGCCGGGCCGGAGCGCGGCCGCAGGGTGAGCGCCACGTGGGTGCCGCGGAAGGTGCGGGACTCCACCACGCAGTCGAGTCCGGTCCGGCCGAGCAGGACTCCGGCGGGGCGGACCAGCAGCCGGTGCCGCCCCGCGGGGGTGCCGGCGGGCACCGGGATCCGGCCCCACGGGGTGTCGGCCGAGCCGTCGGTGACGGTGGCCGCGACGACGTTCTCGAACCCCAGGAAGCGGGCCACGAACTCGGAGGCCGGCCGGTGCCACACCTCCAGCGGGCTGCCCGCCTGGGCGATCCGGCCGTCCCGCATCACCACCACCCGGTCGGCCAGCGCGAAGGCCTCGCCCTGGTCGTGGGTGACGGCCAGTACGGTCGTGCCCAGCCGGTGGAACAGCGCCCGCAGCTCGACCACCAGGCGCTCGCGGAGCCCCCGGTCGAGCTGGCCGAGCGGCTCGTCCAGCATCAGCAGGCGGGGCGAGGGGGCCAGGGCCCGGGCCAGCGCCACCCGCTGCTGTTCGCCGCCGGACAGCGAGGACACCGCCCGCCGCTCGGCGCCGGGCAGGCCGACGAGCTCCAGCAGTTCCGCGACCCGGGCCTCGTACGACTCGCGCCGGGCGCCCTGCATGCGCAGGCCGAAGGCGACGTTGCCGCCGACGTCGCGGTGCGGGAAGAGCTGGTGGTCCTGGAACATCAGCCCCACGCCGCGCTTGTGGACCGGGACCCCGGTCTGGTCGGCGCCCGCCAGCCGGACACGGCCGGCGGAGACCGGCTGGAGCCCGGCGACGGCCCGGAGCAGCGTGGACTTGCCGCTTCCGCTGGGGCCGAGCACGCACACGATCTCGTGGTCGGCGACGTCGAGGTCCACGTCGTCCAGCACGGTCCGGGTGCCGAAGCACACCGACAGTCCTTCGAGTTCCAGCATTCCCGGCATCAGAATTCTCCGGCGGTCTTGTCGGGGCGCAGGCGTTCCAGCAGCAGCAGGGACACCGCACACACCAGCATGAGGATGGTGCTCAGGGCCATGGCCTGGCCGTAGTTGAGTTCGCCGGCGCGGCCGAGCAGCCGGGCGACGGCCACCGGCAGGGTGGGCTCGTCGGGCCGGGCGATGAACACCGTCGCCCCGAACTCGCCCAGGGACACGGCGAAGGCGAATCCGGCGGCGACCAGCAGGGCCCGGCGCACCAGCGGCAGGTCCACCTCCCGCCAGGCCCGCCACGGCGAGGCGCCCAGTACGGCGGCGGCCTCCCGGAGCCGCCCGTCCACGGCGCGCAGCACCGGCAGCATGGTCCGTACGACGAAGGGCACGCCGACCAGCGCCTGGGCCAGCGGCACCAGGATCCACGAGTCCCGCAGGTCCAGCGGCGGCTCGTCCAGGGTGATCAGGAAGCCGAAGCCGACGGTGACGGCGGACACGCCCAGCGGGAGCATCAGCAGCGCGTCGAAGCCGCGGGTGAAGCGGCCGCCCCGCCGGGTGAGGGCCGCGGCCGCGAGGCCCCCGACGGCCAGGGCGATGGCGGTGGCGGCCAGCGCGAACTCCAGGGAGTTGCCGATGGCCTCCAGCGGCGGGACCAGGAAGGTTCCGGTGGCGCCGGCGTCCTGCAGGGCCCGGTAGAAGCCGAGGCCGTAGCCGCCGGGAGCGTCGAGGGAACGTTCCACCAGGACTCCCAGCGGCAGCACGACCAGCAGCAGGACCGACAGCAGGACCCCGCCGAGCAGCGCCCACTGGCCCGCACCGCGCGGCCGCCGGGCGGTCCCGGCCGGGTCGACCAGCCGCAGCGCGGTCTCGCGGCGGCGCACCGTCCACGCGTGCACGCCCAGGATCGCGCCGATCGCCGCGAACTGGACGAGGGTCAGCACCGCGGCCGTCGGAAGGTCCAGCAGCTGCGCGGTCTGCCGGTAGACCTCCACCTCCAGGGTGGCGTACGAGGGTCCGCCGAGGATCTGCACGACGCCGAAGGAGCTGAACGTGAACAGGAACACCATCAGCGCGGCCGCGGCGACCGCCGGCGCCAGCGCGGGCAGGGTCACCTGCCGCCAGGCCCCGAACCGGCCGGCGCCGAGCACCCGGGCGGCCTCCTCCTGGCGGGGGTCGAGCTGCGCCCAGAGCCCGCCGACGGTGCGCACCACCACCGCGTAGTTGAAGAACACGTGGGCCAGCAGGATGGCCCACACCGTGGTGTCGAGCCGGACGCCCCACAGCTCGTCGGTGAGGCCGCCCCGCCCGACCAGCGCCAGGAAGGCGGTGCCGACGACCACGGCCGGCAGGACGAACGGCACGGTGACCACGGCCCGCAGCAGCTGCTTGCCCGGGAACTCGAACCGGGCGAAGACGTAGGCACCGGGCAGCGCCAGGAGCAGGGTGAGCGCGGTGGAGGCGAGGGCCTGCCAGGTGGTGAACCACAGCACCCCGGCGATGTCCGGGCGGGCGAGCACCTCGCCGATGCGGCCGAACTGCCACCCGGAACCGGTCTTCAGCCCGCGCCCCACGATCGAGGCGACGGGCCAGGCGAAGAAGACCGCGAAGAACGCGAGCGGCACGGCCATCAGGGCCGGCCGGACGGCCGTGCCGCCGCGTCCCTTCCGAACGCTCCCGCGTGCTACTTCACGACGAGCGAGGACCATGCCCGGACCCACTGCTCACGGTTCTTGGCGATCGTGTCCGGAGCGACGGTCTCCGGCTTCTCGATCACCACGCCGTGCTTGGTGAAGATCTCGGGCAGCTTCGCGTCCTTGACGACGGGGTTGACGAACATGTTCAGCGGCATGTCCTCCTGGAACCCGCGGCCGATCATGAAGTCGATCAGGGCCTTGCCGCCCGCCTCGTTCCCGGCGCCCTTGAGCAGACCCGCGAACTCGATCTGGCGGAAGCAGGTGCCGGTGGACACGCCCGTCGGGGCCTCGGCCGGCTGCGGGTCTCCGTACAGCACCTCGACCGGCGGGCTGGAGGCGTAGGAGACCACCAGCGGGCGGTCGCCGCCGGCCTTCTTGCCGCCGGCGGAGCCGGAGAACCGCTCGTTGTAGGCCTGCTCCCAGCCGTCGACGACCTCGACGCCGTTGGCCTCGAGCTTGCTCCAGTAGTCCTTCCAGCCGTCCTCGCCGTACTTGCCCACGGTCGCGAGCAGGAATCCGAGGCCGGGCGAGGAGGTCGCGGCGTTCTCGGTGACCAGCAGGTTCTTGTACTCGGGCTTGACCAGGTCGTCCAGGGTCTGCGGCGGGGCCAGCTTCTTGTCCGCGAAGTACTTCTTGTCGTAGTTGACGCAGACGTCGCCGCTGTCGACCGGGGTGACCCGGTGCTCCTTGTCCAGGTGGTACTGGCTCTCGACGCCCGCCAGGCCCTTGGCCTCGTAGGGCGTGAAGATGCCGTTGTCGAGGGCACGGGAGAGCAGCGTGTTGTCCACGCCGAAGAAGACGTCGCCGCGGGGCTTGCCCTTGGTGAGGATCTCCTGGTTCAGGGCCGCGCCCGCGTCCCCGCTCTTGACCACCTTGACCGTGTAGCCGGTCTGCTTCTCGAACTCCTTCAGGATCGCCTCGGAGGCGTTGAAGGAGTCGTGGGAGACGAGGGTGACGGTCTTGGAGCCGGTACCGCCGGTGGCGGCGCCGTCCTTGTCCCCGGCGTCGCCGCCGCAGGCGGTGAGCGCCGTCATGCCGAGCGCCGCGGCGAGCGCGGTCCCCGCCATCTTCTGGGTGGTGTTCACGGAAATTCCTCCTGGGGGTGACCAGGAGAAGACGCGGCCCCGCCCGGGCGCTCACGAGGAGCGGGAGGCCCGGGCGGGGCGCAACAGCTTGAGGTGGTGACCGAACTTCCTACCCAGAATGACCTGGGCGAGGTTCAGAGGGTCTGCGGCCTGACGGTGCCGCACTCTCAGCGCTGTGGCGCTCCCCTGTCGGAATATGCAGATGTACGGGGCCCACCCTACCGTTCGCTCGCCGCCAGCTGGCCGCAGGCTCCGTCGATCTCCTGGCCACGGGTGTCACGGACGGTGACGGGGACGCCGTGGTTGGCGATGGCCTGGACGAAGGCCCGCTCGTCCTCGGGGCGGGAGGCGGTCCACTTGGAGCCGGGCGTCGGGTTCAGCGGGATCAGGTTGACGTGCACCCGCTTGCCCTTGAGCAGGCGGCCCAGCAGGTCACCGCGCCAGGCCTGGTCGTTGATGTCGCGGATCAGGGCGTACTCGATGGACACGCGGCGGCCCGACTTCTCGGCGTACTCCCAGGCCGCGTCGAGCACCTCGCGGACCTTCCAGCGGGTGTTCACCGGGACCAGGGTGTCGCGGAGTTCGTCGTCGGGGGCGTGCAGGGACACCGCGAGGCGGCACTTGAAGCCCTCGTCCGCGAAGCGGTGGATGGCCGGGACCAGGCCGACGGTGGAGACGGTGATGCCGCGCTGGGACAGGCCGAGCCCGTCGGGCTCCGGGTCGGTGAGGCGGCGGATGGCGCCGACCACCCGGTTGTAGTTGGCGAGCGGCTCGCCCATGCCCATGAAGACGATGTTGGAGAGGCGGGCCGGGCCGCCCGGGACCTCGCCGTCGCGCAGGGCGCGCATGCCGTCGACGATCTGGTGGACGATCTCGGCGGTGGACAGGTTGCGGTCCAGACCGGCCTGGCCGGTGGCGCAGAACGGGCAGTTCATGCCGCAGCCCGCCTGCGAGGAGATGCACATGGTGACCCGGTCGGGGTAGCGCATGAGCACGGACTCCACGAGGGTCCCGTCGTGCAGCTTCCACAGGGTCTTGCGGGTGGTGTCGTCGTCGCAGGAGATGTGGCGCACGACGGACATCAGCTCGGGGAGCAGCGCCTCGCGCAGCTTCTCGCGCGAGGCCGCCGGGATGTCGGTCCACTCGGCGGGGTCGTGCGCGTACCGCGCGAAGTAGTGCTGGGAGAGCTGCTTGGCCCGGAAGGGCTTCTCGCCGACGGCGGCGACCGCCTCGCGGCGCTCGGCCGGCGAGAGGTCGGCGAGGTGCCGCGGCGGCTTCTTGGCTCCGCGAGGGGCGACGAAGGTGAGCTCTCCCGGAGCGGGGCGGGCCATGGCAGGTACTCCTCTAAGACGAAAGGCGCGCTGCACCGGCAGCGCGCCTTTCCAGAGTACCGGGTGGGGGTCCGTACGGGCCCGGCTCAGCCCGTGCCGACGAACAGCGCCAGCAGCAGCCAGACCACCGGAGCGGTCGGCAGCAGCGAGTCCAGGCGGTCCATGATGCCCCCGTGACCGGGGAGCAGCGTGCCCATGTCCTTGATCCCCAGGTCCCGCTTGATCATGGATTCGCCCAGGTCGCCGAGGGTGGCGCTGACGGCCACCGCCAGGCCCAGCAGCAGGCCCTGCCACCAGGAGCCGTCGTCGACCAGGAACTCCATGCACAGCGCGCCGGCCACCATCGCGAAGGCCACCGCCCCCAGCAGGCCCTCGCGGGTCTTGCCCGGGCTGATCCGCGGGGCCAGCTTGTTCTTGCCGAAGCGCCAGCCCACCGCGTACGCGCCGGTGTCGCTGACCACGGTGAGCACCAGGAAGGTGATCACCCGCTGCGGGCCGTCGTCCGCCGCGAGCAGCATCGCGACGAAGGTGGCCAGGAAGGGCACGTAGAAAGCGGCGAACACACCGGCCGTGACGTCCCTGAGGTAGTCCTCGGGCGGTTCCGTCATCCGCCACACCAGGACCGCGAGCGCGGTCAGGGCCATGGCGACCCAGGCGCCCTCGGCGCCCCGGAGGTAACCGGCGATGACCATGGCGGCGCCGCCGACCGCGAGCGGGACCAGGGGCGCCTTGATCGACTTGCGCTCCTGGAGCCGGGAGGTCAGCTCCCACAGGCCGACGACCACGGCGACGACGATGACGCCGACGAAGACGGCCTTGACGATCAGCAGCGAGGCGAAGATGACCGCGCCGAGGCCGACACCGACCCCTATGGCGGCGCGCAGGTCACGCCCGGCGCGCTTCTTGGGCGGCGGAGCGTCGTCCTGCGGGGCCTGCGGGGGTGGCGTGGGCATGGGCTCCTGCGGCGGCATCTCTACGCGGACCGGGGGGCCGTCCGGAAGGACGGCCCCCCGATCATATGCGGCACCTGCCGGAACCGGCTCCGCCTCCCAGGGAGAGTCGTTCATCAGACCTCGAGGAGCTCGGCTTCCTTGTGCTTGAGCAGCTCGTCCACCTGGGCGACGTACTTCGCGGTGGTGTCGTCGAGCTCCTTCTCGGCGCGGCGCACCTCGTCCTCGCCGGCCTCCTTGTCCTTGACCAGCTTGTCCAGGAGGTCCTTGGCCTTGCGGCGGACGGAGCGGATCGAGACGCGCGAGTCCTCGGCCTTGCTCTTGGCGACCTTGATGTAGTCGCGGCGGCGCTCCTCGGTCAGCTCGGGGAACACCACACGGATGATGTTGCCGTCGTTGCTGGGGTTGACGCCCAGGTCGGAGTCACGGATGGCCTGCTCGATGTTGCGCAGGGCGCTCTTGTCGAACGGGGTGACGACGGCCATGCGCGGCTCGGGCACCGAGAACGAGGCGAGCTGGTTGATGGGCGTGAGGGCGCCGTAGTAGTCCGCCACGATCTTGTTGAACATCGCCGGGTGCGCACGGCCGGTGCGGATCGCGGCGAAGTCCTCCTTGGCGACCACGACGGCCTTCTCCATCTTCTCCTCGGCCTCGAGGAGGATTTCTTCGATCACCACGTGCTCCTGCATGTCAGATATGGATGGTTCGGGCGGGGCGGGCCGGGCCGGGGCCGGTCGGCGATGCGTTCAGGCCCGGGTGCCCTGGTCGCTCACCAGCGTGCCGATCTTCTCACCCTTGACCGCGCGGGCGATATTGCCCTCGGCCAGCAGCTCGAAGACGAGGATCGGCAGCTTGTTGTCGCGGCACAGCGTGATGGCGGTGGCGTCGGCGACCTTGAGGTCGCGGGAGAGCACCTCGCCGTATTCCAGCGCGTCGAACTTCACGGCGTCCGGGTTGGTCTTGGGGTCGGAGTCGTAGACCCCGTCCACGCCGTTCTTGCCCATGAGGAGGGCTTCGGCGTCGATCTCCAGCGCACGCTGCGCGGCGGTGGTGTCGGTGGAGAAGTAGGGCATGCCCATACCGGCGCCGAAGATCACGACGCGGCCCTTCTCCAGGTGCCGTACGGCCCGCAGCGGGATGTACGGCTCCGCGACCTGGCCCATGGTGATGGCGGTCTGGACGCGGGAGTCGATGCCCTCCTTCTCCAGGAAGTCCTGGAGGGCGAGGCAGTTCATGACGGTGCCGAGCATGCCCATGTAGTCCGACCGGGCCCGGTCCATGCCGCGCTGCTGCAGCTCGGCGCCGCGGAAGAAGTTGCCGCCGCCGATGACGACGGCGATCTCCGCCCCGTCACGGACCACCGCGGCGATCTCGCGCGCGATGGCGTGGACGACGTCGGGGTCGACGCCCAGTCCCCCGCCGCCGGAGAAGGCCTCGCCCGACAGCTTCAGCATGAAGCGGCGGCCCTTCTTGTCGTGGTCGCTCTTGTCGTCGGAGGCGGTGTGGGGGTCCACGACCTGATTCATGGGGTTCTCCTCGTGCACATACGAAGAAGGCCATTGCCGGTGGGTCCTTGCGGCTCCCTCAACGGCAATGGCCTCCTCGTCAGATCTGCGGTCGTCCGGCGCGAGCGCGGACGACTGCTTCAGACCCTACCGGGGTCCGGTGTCCGTCGCGTACGAACGGACTCAGATGCCGACCTTGATGCGGGTGAAGCGCTTCAGGGTGACGCCGGCCTCGTCCAGGATCTGCTGGACGGACTTCTTGTTGTCCAGCGCGTACGGCTGGCCCAGCAGGGTGGCGTCCTTGAAGAAGCCGTTGAGGCGACCCTCGACGATCTTCGGGAGCGCGGCCTCGGGCTTGCCCTCGGCGCGGGTGGTCTCCTCGGCGACGCGGCGCTCGGACTCCACGACCTCGGCCGGGACGTCTTCCTTGGAGAGGTACTTCGGGGCGAAGGCGGCGATGTGCTGCGCGACACCCTTGGCGAGCTCGGCGTCGGCCTTGTCCAGCTCGACCAGGACACCGATCTGCGGGGGCAGGTCGGGCATGGTGCGGTGCATGTAGGAGAAGACGAAACCGTCGGCGAACTGCGCGAAGCGGTCCAGGACGATCTTCTCGCCGAGGTTGGCGTTGGCCTCGTCCACGAACGCCTGGACGGTCTTGCCGGCCTCGATCTCGGAGGCGAGCAGCGCCTCGATGTCCGCCGGGGAGGTGGCGGCCACGTGCTTGGCGATGTCGGCGGCGACGGACTGGAACTTCTCGCCCTTGGCGACGAAGTCGGTCTCGCACTTCAGCTCGACGAGGACACCGGAGGTGTTGTCGTCGGCGAGGAGGGACACGACGGCACCGTTCTCGGCGGAACGGCCCTCGCGCTTGGCGACGCCCTTCTGGCCCTTGATGCGCAGCGCCTCGACGGCCTTGTCGACGTTGCCGTCGGCCTCGTCCAGGGCCTTCTTGCAGTCCATCATGCCGGCGCCGGTGAGCTCGCGGAGCTTCTTGACGTCAGCGGCGGTGTAGTTCGCCATGAGTCTGTGATTCTCTCTCGAAGTCGTGGATCTACGGGTGAACGGCGGGGGCCGGTGCCAGGTGCGCACCGTCCCCCGTCGTCATCGTCCGTGCTGTGGGTGCCCCGCGGGTGAACGCGGGGCGCCCCCAGTGGGTCAGGCCTGCTCGGCGTCCGCGGCCGGAGCCTCGGCGGCCGGCGCCTCGGCGGCGGGGGCCTCGTCGGCCGGAGCCTCGGCAGCGGGGGCCTCGGCGGCGGCGGGGGCCTCGTCGGCCTTCTTGTCGCCCTCGAGGAGGTCGCGCTCCCACTCGGCGAGCGGCTCGCCGGCGGCCTTGTCGCCCGGCTTCGAGTCACCGGTCGCGACGCCGGAGCGGGCGATGAGGCCCTCGGCGACGGCGTCGGCGATCACACGGGTGAGCAGGGTGACGGAGCGGATCGCGTCGTCGTTGCCCGGGATCTTGTAGTCGACCTCGTCGGGGTCGCAGTTGGTGTCGAGGATCGCGACGACCGGGATGTGGAGCTTGCGCGCCTCACCGACGGCGATGTGCTCCTTCTTGGTGTCGACGATCCAGACGGCGCTCGGCACCTTCTGCATCTCGCGGATGCCGCCGAGGGTCTTCTCCAGCTTGGCCTTCTCGCGGGAGAGGACCAGGAGCTCCTTCTTGGTGAGGCCGGAGGCGGCCACGTCCTCGAAGTCGATCGCCTCAAGCTCCTTCAGACGCTGGAGGCGCTTGTAGACGGTGGAGAAGTTGGTGAGCATGCCACCCAGCCAGCGCTGGTTGACGTACGGCATGCCGACGCGGGTCGCCTGCTCGGCGATGGCCTCCTGGGCCTGCTTCTTGGTGCCCACGAACATGATGGAGCCGCCGTGCGCGACGGTCTCCTTGACGAACTCGTAGGCGCGGTCGATGTACGACAGCGACTGGAGCAGGTCGATGATGTAGATGCCGTTGCGCTCGGTGAAGATGAAGCGCTTCATCTTCGGGTTCCAGCGACGGGTCTGGTGACCGAAGTGGACGCCGCTCTCCAGCAGCTCCCGCATCGTGACGACGGCCATGGCCGTATCTCCTTGGATTCTCGGTTTGGTTCCTGACGCCCCGCCGCGTCCTGCCCCCGTTCGCAGGGGACCGAGAGACGCTTTCACCTGGTCACTGGTGACCGGTGCTGGGGCGTGCGAAGTCGACCCGGTGACCCGGATCGCCACCAGAAGTGTACGGGACCGGGGAGCGTGCCGGGTGACGCCCGCCCCGGGGGACCTCCGTCCGGGGGTGGGCGCCGTCCACAACCGCCCCGTCGTCCACAGGGCCGGGCGGCGCGCGGCCGGGTCCGGGCACGCTGCCGGACATGACCACGCTGCTGATCTCCCTGCTGCTGGCCGCGACAGCCGCGCTGTCCCGGCCCC
The DNA here is from genome assembly GCF_042900645.1 of Streptomyces sp. NPDC012888. Lineage (NCBI taxonomy): Bacteria > Bacillati > Actinomycetota > Actinomycetes > Kitasatosporales > Streptomycetaceae > Streptomyces > Streptomyces sp. NPDC012888. The sequence continues at coordinate 91,339 of NZ_JBIBBM010000016.1, forward strand.
TCCCGGCACCCCTGGAGGTGCTCCGCTGGTGGGACCCGCCGCCGACTCCGTACGCGGCCGGGCACCGCGGGGTCGACCTGGCCGCCCCGGTCGGGGCGGAGCTGCGGGCCGTGGGCCCCGGCCGGGTCCATTACGCCGGACGGGTGGCGGGCCGCGGTGTGCTGTCGCTCACCCTCCCGGGCGGCCTGCGCACGACGTACGAGCCGGTGCGGCCGCTGGTGGCGGAGGGCGAGCCGGTGCGGGCCGGGCAGCCGGTGGCCGTGCTGGAGGCGGGGTCCCACTGCGCTGTGTCCTGCCTGCACTGGGGCCTGCTGTCCGGGGAGACCTACCTCAACCCGCTGACCCTCGCGCCCCGGCCGGTCCCCCGGCTGCTGCCGCTCCCGGCCGGCTCAGCCGCTCACGCCCCGCAGGGCCATGGCCACGGCGGCCTCGGTGACCTCGGCCGGGTCCTCGGCGGCACCCAGTTCGATCCGGCGGACGGCGGCGTCCACCACGCCCTGGAGCAGCATCGCGGCCAGCCGGGGCCGGTGGTGGCCGAGGGCGCCCAGCGCCTCGACGACCATGGCGACCAGCCCGCCGTGGGCGGCGCGGATCTTCTCCCGGGCCCCGGCGTCCAGCTCGCTCGCGGAGATCGCCACGACGGCGCGGTGCCTGCGGTCCCCGACCAGCGCCAGCTGCTGCCGGACATAGGCCTCGATCTTCGCCTCGGGGCTGTCCGCGGCCTCCATCGCGGCCTCGATCTCGGCCGCCCACACGGGGAAGTCCACCGCGCACAGCTCCTCGACCACGGCGGCGCGGGAGCGGAAGTACTCGTAGACGGAGGACCGGGCGAGCCCGGTCCGCTCGGCGAGGGCGGGGAAGGTCAGCGCCTCCGTCCCACCCTCCGACAGCAGGGAACGCGCGGCGTCCAGCAGGGCGCCGCGCTGCATCGTCCGGTGCTCGGCCACGGAGGCCGCTCGAATCCTGGGCACCTCTCCACTTTACGGAGGTACCGCAAGGTCACCGGCCGACATCCGCCAGCTTCGCCCGCAGTTGCAGCACGGACTTGGTGTGGATCTGGCTGACCCGGCTCTCCGTGACGCCCAGCACGTGGCCGATCTCGGCCAGCGTGAGCCCCTCGTAGTAGTAGAGGGTCACCACCGTCTTCTCGCGCTCCGGGAGGGTGTTGATGGCCCGGGCGAGCAGCCGGCGCAGTTCGCGGTCCTCGGCGACCTCCACCGGGTTGTCCGCGGCGGTGTCCTCCAGGGTCTCCATCAGCGAGAGGGTGTCGCCCGCCTCGCCGCCGACGTGCAGCAGCTCGTCCAGGGCGACCACGTTGGCCAGCGACAACTGACTGAAGACGGCGTGGAGTTCTTCCACGGCGATGCCCATCTCCGAGGCCACCTCGGTCTCGGTGGGAGTGCGCCTCAGCTGCGCCTCCAGCGTGGCGTAGGCGCGTTCCACGGCCCGGGCCTTCTGCCGGACGGAGCGGGGGATCCAGTCCAGGGCACGCAGTTCGTCGATCATCGCGCCGCGGATCCGGGTGATGGCGTAGGTCTCGAACTTGATGGAGCGGTCGATGTCGAACTTCTCGATGGCGTCGATCAGCCCGAAGACCCCGGAGGAGACGAAATCGGCCTGTTCCACGTTGGGCGGGAGGCCGACGCTGACCCGGCCCGCCACGTACTTCACGAGCGGCGAGTAGTGCAGGATCAGCTGCTCCCGGAGCCGCTCGTCCCCCGACTCCTTGTACGAGCGCCACAGCGCGTCCAGGGGCGAGGGCGCGGTGGCCCGCACGCTGCTGCGGGCAGCGGGGGGTGCCGCGGCGCGGTCAGACCCTGAGATGTGCTGGGGCATGCGTCGCCTTCGTCGGGGACGGATTCCTTGCGAGCGTAGCGTGACTGGATAGTCGCGGTGCGCGAAGAGTACGGGATGGTATGACGGCGCAAGGGGGCCGTTCGCCGCGCGGGCGGTCCGGGACCGGCGCCGTGCGCGCAGTCCCGGCGGCTGGCATCCGGAAGACCGCTTCTCTCATCGGCTTCACTCTTTCACCGGAACACCCCAGGTCAATGACCGCCTCGCCGGTCGCCACCGGTTCGAGTGGCCCCGTCGCCCGGGGGGCCGGTCAACCTCCAGCCCCCGTCCCGCCGTTCGACGAACCCCAGAGAGTGAAGTTCGTACAGTCTGCCGATGACTTCATCGGTGCCGGTGCCCGCGGCGAGCGCCACCTCCCCGACGTCGGCCGGCCGGCCCGCGGGAAGCGCCTCCAGGACCCGGGCCGCTGCTGGCGGCAGCAGGTCGTGCGGCAGTACGGGCCCGCGCCGCTCGGGGGCCAGTTCGCCGATCCGCCCGACCAGCTCGACCACCTCGTCGGCGTCGGTGACCAGGGTCGCGTCGGTGCGCAGCAGTTCGTGCACACCGGCGGAGAGCCCGCTGGTCGCGGGCCCGGGTACGCCCATGACGAACCGGCCGAGCCGGCGGGCCCGCCGCGCGGTGACCAGGGAGCCGCTGCGGTAGGCGGCCTCGACGACGACGGTGCCGCGGGTGAGGGCGGCGATGACCCGGTTGCGGAGCACGAACCGGCTGCGGGTGGGGTGGCTCCCGGGCGGCAGCTCCGCGAGGACGAGCCCCTGCCCGGCGATCCGGCCGAGCAGGCCGGCGTGCGCCCGCGGGTAGGGGGTGTCCACGCCGCAGGCCAGCACGGCCGCGGTGGCGCCGCCCGCGGCGAGGGCCCCTCGGTGGGCCGCGGCGTCGATGCCGAAGGCACCGCCGGAGACCACGACCCAGCCGCGCTCGGCGAGCCCCGCCCCGAGGATCTGCGCCATGTGCGCGCCGTACGGGGTGCAGGCCCGGGCTCCGACCAGGGCGACCGAACGCAGCGCCCAGACCCGCAGGTCGGGTCCGCCCCGGACCCAGAGCCCCACCGGCCGGGCGTCGCCGAGGTCGTCCAGCTGCGAGGGCCACTCCACCGATCCGGGGCCGACGAACCGGCCGCCGGCCTCCCGGATCAGGACCAGGTCCGCGGCCGGATCGGCGGCGGCGGCCCGTCTGCGGTAGCCGTCCAGGCGCTCCGGGCCCACCCCGTCGAGGCCGCGGTCTCCGGCGGGCCCGGTGAGCCGCCGCATCAACCCGGCCGCGCCGTACCGGGTCAGCCAGCGGCCGGCCTGCTCGTCGCCGGGCTCGAACACCCGGGTCAGGGCCGCCCTGGCCAGCAGTTCCTGATCCGGCGCGCTGCCGGCCGGGGTCCCGCCGGGCGTCATGACGGGCCTCCGGCCGCGAGCGGCACCCCGCGGGCGATGCCCGTGCGCAGCTCCAGCGCGACAGCCACGTCCAGGGCGTCCGGCCTTTCCTTGCCGGCGAGGTCGGCGACGGTCCAGGCCACTCGGAGCACCCGGTCCAGGCCGCGGGCGGTGAGCAGGCCGCGTTCGAGTTCCCGCTCGGCCTGGGCGAGCGCGCCCGGCGCGGGCTGCCAGCGGGTGCGCAGCTCGTGACCGGGGATCTCGCAGTTGGCCCGCCAGGGCGTGCCCTCCAGCCGCGCCTCCGCGCTGTCGCGGGCCCGCCGGACCCGTTCGGCGACGGCGGCACTGGACTCGCCCCTGCCGCCCTGCCCGAGCAGCTCGGAGCGGGTGACCGGCTCCACCTGGACCCGCAGGTCCACCCGGTCCAGCAGCGGCCCGGAGAGCCGGGCCTGGTAGCGCCGGACCGAGGAGGGCGGGCAGTCGCAGCCGGCCCCCAGCAGGGTGTGCCGGCCACAGGGGCAGGGGTTGGCCGCCAGCACCATCAGGAACCTGGCGGGCAGTCTCATGACCCCGGCCGACCGGGCCACGACCACCTCCCCCGACTCCAGCGGCTGGCGCAGCGCGTCCAGGGCCCTGGGACCGAACTCCGGAGCCTCGTCCAGGAACAGCACGCCGCGGTGGGCCAGGGAGACCGCGCCGGGACGCGGCAGCCCGTTCCCGCCGCCGACCAGCGCCTGCATGCTGGCCGAGTGGTGCGGGGCGCAGTACGGAACGGCCCGGACCAGGGGTTCGCCGGGCGGCAGCATGCCGGCGACCGAGTGGACGGCCGTGACCTCCAGGGACTCCCGCCGGCCGAGCGGCGGCATGATTCCCGGCAGCCGCTCCGCGAGCATCGTCTTGCCGGCGCCCGGGGGCCCGGTGAGGAACAGGTGGTGGCCGCCGGCGGCCGCGACCTCCAGGGCCCGGCGGGCCGCCCGCTGCCCGGCCACGTCGGCGAGGTCGGGCAGGTCGCCCCGGACGCCCTGGCCGGGACCGAGCCCCGCCGCGCGCGCCGCGCCCGGGACGGCGAGGCCGGCCAGTGCGGGGTCGGGGTGGCCCGGGGTGGCGAGCGGGTCCTCCTGGGGTACGTCGGCGCCGGTCAGGACGGCGATGAGCTGGCGCAGGCTGCGGACGCCGAGCACCGAGACGTCCGGCACGAGGGCGGCCTCGCCGGCGCACTGCTCCGGCACCACGACCTGTCGGTACCCGGCCTCCGCGGCGGCGAGTACGGCCGGCAGCACCCCGCGGACGGGGCGGACCCGGCCGTCCAGCCCGAGCTCGCCGATCAGGACGAGCCCGGCGATGGCGGCGGGGTCCACGCTCTCCGCCGCGCCGAGGACGGCCGTCGCCACAGCGAGGTCGAAGCCCGAGCCGGACTTCGGGACGGCCGCGGGGCTGAGCCCGACCGTGAGCTTCTTCTGCGGCCATTCGGCGCCCGAGTTCACCACCGCCGCCCGGACCCGGTCCCGGCTCTCCACCAGCGTCTTGTCGGGCAGGCCCACCAGGGTGAAGGCCGCCACGCCGGGCTCCAGGTCCGCCTGGACCTCCACCAGCACGCCCTCGACCCCCACCAGGGCCACCGAGCAGGTACGCGCGAACCCCATCACGCCACCCCCCTGGCGTGCTCGACCACGGGGGCCCCGCGCCGCGGCAGGACCACTCCGACGAGGTCGATGCGGACCCCGCCCGGCGGCGGACCGCCGTGGTCGGCCAGCCACTGCTCGGCGAGCCGGCGCAGCCGTTCCGCCTTGCCGGCCGTCACCGCGGCCATCGGGTGTTCGAACGTGCCCGCCCTGCGGGTCTTCACCTCGCAGACCACCAGGGCGTCGCCGTCGCGGGCGAGGATGTCGATCTCACCGCTCCGCCCGGACCGCCAGTTCCTCGCGATCACCGTCATCCCGACCAGGACCAGCCGCCGCGCGGCCAGCTCCTCGCCGTACCTGCCGAGTGCCCCTCGTGCGTCCATCCGGCACCACCTCCGGTACCGACGGTCCCGCACCCCCGCCCACCTTGTGGATCTTGGTGGACGACCGGGCCCCTGTGGACGGCGCGCTCACCCCCAGGGGTGAGATCAGGTGCCCGGGAGCTCCAGGTCGCTCTTGTTGAGCTCCTCGATGTTCACGTCCTTGAACGTGAGGACGCGGACCTGCTTGACGAACCTGGCCGGCCGGTACATGTCCCAGACCCACGCGTCGGCCATCGAGACCTCGAAGAACACCTCGCCCTGCACCGAGTGCACCTGCATCTCGTAGTCGTTGGTGAGGTAGAAGCGACGTTCCGTCTCGATCACGTACTTGAACAGCCCGACGACGTCGCGGTACTCCCGATAGAGCTTCAGCTCCATCTCGGTCTCGTACTTCTCGAGGTCCTCGGCGCTCATGGCATGTTCCCCTTCAGCCGTGCGTCCCCCTATTGTGCGCCAGTCCGCCGGGCCCCTAAACGATTTCGGGGGGCAGGACCACCGGCGCTCCGGGGGGACCCTCGTCGAGCAGGGTGCGGATCAGCCCGGCGAGCGTGGTCGGGTACACCGTCTCACGTGCCGCCGACAGTTCCTCGGAGGTCCACCACCTCGCCCCGGTCACGCTGCGCCGCTCCAGGTCGGTCAGCCCCGACGGCGCGGTCTCGGTCTGCTCGGTGCGGGCCAGGAAGTACCACTCGTCCTGGTCCCAGCGGCGGCCGGCGAACGGGAAGGAGCAGTACCGGTGCCAGAGCACCGGCCCCAGCTCCACCGCCGTGATCCCGGTCTCCTCCGCCAGCTCGCGCAGGGCGGCCTGCTCGCGGCTCTCCCCCTCCTCCAGGCCGCCGCCCGGGGTGAACCACCAGTCGACCCCGGGATCCTCCGGCTCGAACCCGTGCAGCAGCAGGACGCGGTCCGCGGGGTCCAGCAGGATCACCCGCGAGACCTTCCGGACGCCGCCCGGGACACCGCCGTCCGGCTCCTCAACGGACACCGTACGGCTCCCGCCCGCTCCGCCCGCTCCGGCCGAACCGCCTGGCCACCGGCCCGTACGCGGCGCCCGCCACCACCAACACCGCCCCCGCCACGACCGCGGCCAGCTGGATCCGCAGCGGGCCGGGCACGGAGGTCCCGCCGGGCAGGGCCGCGTACGTACGGGGCCGCTCCAGCATCGCCGGGCCGGGCCAGGCGCGGGCGTCCACCCGGCCGGTCACGGCCGAGCGCCCAACGGTGCCCTGACCGGCTTCCTGCAGGTGGGCGCGGGAGTCGAGCGAGGCGGCTCGGCGGTCTCCCAGCAGGAAGAGCTTGCCCTCGGGGACCTTCACCTCGAACGGGGTCTCCGAAGCCGCCCCGGAACCCTGGCCCGAGCCGCCGGCCCGGCTCCCGTCCAGGTAGGGCTCGTCGAGCTCCTTGCCGTTCACGGTGAGCCGGCCGCCCTCGCCGCAGCAGCGGACGGTGTCGCCGCCGATGCCGACGACCCGCTTGACCATGGGCGCGTTGCTCCACATGGAATCAGTGAAGACCACCACGTCGCCGCGGCGCACCTCCCCGCCGTCGATGCGCTGCGCCAGCACCCGGTCCCCGGGCCGCACCGTCGGCATCATCGAGTCCGTGGGGATGGTGTACGGCTGGTAGACCAGCGCCCCCCACACGAACCCGCCCAGGAACATCACGAAACCGATGGCCACGGCCAGCCCCGACAACACGTTGCCGAGGCGGCCGCGGCCACCGGTGTCACGTATCGATCCGCCCATCCCAGCGCCCCCCACACGTTCGGAGATCGTCGACCTGGGCGGCACCCTATCCGGCGGTGGGCCCGCCGGTCAGCTTGCGCCTGCGCCAGAGCACCAGCGGCACCGCGCCGGCCAGCCCCAGGCCGACCGGGGCGAGCCCGACCGCGGCGGCCGCGGCCTGCCCGCCGAGGCCGGGCTGGTCGAAGGTGTCCGGCACCGGCAGGGTGGCCCAGCGCGTCACCGGCCAGGCCACGACGACGGCCCGGCCGACGACCTTGTCGTTCGGCACGAAGCCCTTGGTGACGTCCTCGGTGTGGTAGCGGGAGTCGTAGGAGTTCTGCCGGTGGTCGCCCATCACCCAGATGTGGTCGGCGGGCACCTTCAGCGGGCCGAACGGCTTGTCGTCGCAGGGGGTGTTCCCCGGGAAGACGTACGACTGCTCGTCGAGGGCCTTGCCGTTGACCTTGACCGGGCCGCCCTTCTGGCACTCCACGGTGTCCCCGCCGACCGCGATGACCCGCTTGATCAGGTCCTTCTCCTCGGCCGAGGGCATCAGGCCGATGAAGCTCAGCACCCGCTGGAAGGCGTTGGGCTCGGGGGTCGGCTCTCCGGCCAGCCACTGCGCCGGGTCGTGGAAGACCACGACCTCGCCCCGCTCGGGCTCGGACCCGAACCAGGGGGTCAGCTTGTCCACCAGCACCCGGTCGCCGCGCTGCAGGGTGTTCTGCATCGAGTCGGAGGGGATGGAGAACGCCTGGACCAGGAAGGTCTTGATCAGCAGGGCGAGGACCAGGGCGATACCGATGAGGAGGGGCAGCTCCTTCCAGAAGGAGCGCTGCGGGCGCGCGTCGTCGCCTTCGTCCGCGGCCATCCCGGCCTCGACGCCCTGCTCGGGGTCGGCCGGCTGCTCGGGCCGGTCCTCGGGCTCCTCGCGTCCGGACGACCGTGCGCCTACTGCCACATCCCCCACGTCCACTCCTCACTCGTATGACACGCCCGTGCCGGACAGGGCACGGGTCTCCACTCCCTTAACGAGCGGAAGTTCCCCAAGGCTCGGGAGACCCAGGACACACACTCGCAAGACCCAGGACACACTATGCGAACGGTCTGCTCCGGCGGCGCCCGCGGCGCGCGGGATCGGGCACGGAGGCGAAGACGGCGGGCTGTTCGAGCTGCCGCCAGTGGTCCGTGGGCCAGGCGATCACGAAGGCCCGGCCGACCACGCTGCTCTCCGCGATGGTGCCCTGGTGGGCCTCGTCCAGGTGGTAGCGGGAGTCGGCGGAGTTGGACCGGTGGTCGCCCATCACGAAGAGCCGGCCCTCTGGCACGACGACCTCGAACCTGATCTCGGAGGGGGCGTTGCCGCGCATCACGTACGGCTCGTTCATCGCGTACCCGTTGACGCTCACCCGGCCCTTGGCGTCGCAGCACTTGACGGTGTCCCCGCCGACCCCGATGACCCGTTTGATCAGGTCCTGCTCGTCCGAGGAGGGCAGCAGGCCGATGAAGGTCAGCACCTGCTTGAGCTGCTTGACGCCGATCGGGTCGGGGGCCGGCCGCGCCGCCTCGCCCTGGAGCCAGCCCCCCGGGTCCCTGAAGACCACCACGTCACCGCGTTCCGGCCGGCTGCCGAACCAGGGGGTGAACTTGTCCACGAGCACCCGGTCGCCGATCCGGATGGTCTGCTCCATGGAACCGGAGGGGATGTAGAAGGCCTGCACGAGGAAGGTCTTCAGCAGCAGGGCGATCAGCAGGGCGACCGCCACCAGCAGCGGCAGCTCGCCCACCGTCCGGGTCCGCCGGCGCCGCCTGACGCGGCGGGCCAGCCGGCGCCGCTCGGCCCTCCCGCCGAGCGCGGCCAGGTCCCGGTCGCGTTCGGCGCGGGACCGCCCCCTGCTACCCATGTCCGCCGCCGGATCCGCCGGGTCTGCCCCAGCGGGAGAGCGGCCAGCCGATCCACTCGGCCCGGCCGATCACCTTCTCCACGGGCACCATGCCGCCTCCCGGTGAGCCGAGGTGGTCGCGGGAGTCCCTCGACTGGGAGCGGTGGTCGCCCATGACCCACAGGGTGCCCAGTGGGACGACGGTCTTGAAGGGCACCGTGGAGGGGGCGTCGCCGGGGTGGAGGTAGGGCTCGTGGACTGGCTCGCCGTTGACGGTGATCCGGCCGTCGGCGTCGCAGCAGACCACGTCGTCGCCGCCCACGCCCACCACCCGCTTAACGAAGTCGGTCTCGGCAGGCTCGGCGAGGCCCAGGGCCGCGGCGGCGCCGTGCAGTGCCTCGCCCAGCGGGTCGGCCCCGGCCCGTTCCCGTACGAAGGAGCCGGTGCCGTCGAAGACCACCAGGTCGCCGCGGCGCGGCTCGTTGCCGAAACGGTACGCCAGCTTGTTGACCAGTACCCGGTCGCCGACGGCCAGCGTGGGCTCCATCGACCGGCTCGGGATCAGGAAGGGCTGCAGGACGAAGTTGGCGAACAGCACCACGCCGAGGGCCCCCGCCAGGCCGGCGAGGACGGCCCGCCGCCGGGTCAGCCCCGCGAGCACCCCGGAGAACGCGGAACGCGACCGCTCCACCCCCTGCTCGGGGGCGGCGCGGTCGCGTTCCGGGATTCGTGCTTCGGTGTCCATCGGGGGGAGCCTATCCGGCTGCCCCCGGACCCGGAGCCGAGATCACTTGTCGCGCTTCTCCTTGATCTTCGCGGCCTTGCCGCGGAGCTCACGGAGGTAGTACAGCTTGGCGCGGCGGACGTCACCGCGGGTGACGAGCTCGATCTTCTCGAAGATCGGGGAGTTCACCGGGAAGGTGCGCTCGACGCCGACGGAGAAGGAGACCTTGCGGACGGTGAAGGTCTCGGAGACGCCGGAGCCCTGCCGGCGGATGACGACGCCCTTGAACTGCTGGATACGGGAGCGGTTGCCCTCGATCACGCGGACGTGAACGTTGACGGTGTCACCCGGGCGGAACGCCGGGACGTCCGAGCGCAGGGAGGCGGCGTTGACGCCATCGAGGAGAGAAGACATGTTCTTCGTCTGCTTTCTTCGCACGACGCCACAGGTCGCCGTACGGGTTTTCGTGGATGATTCGGGAGCCGTTCCACCCTGCGGGCGACTGTCCCCCTGTGGCAGGGGCGCACGCGGGCGTACAGCAGCCGCCTATTCTTCCACGGCCTCGGGCCTGCGCCAAAATCGGCCGTCCGGGGATGGCGACCAGCCCAGGATGCTGAGGGTCTCGCGGTCCTTCTTGTCGAAGGCGGCGGAGTCGGTGCGCTCGATCAGGTCGGGCCGGTTCAGCGCCGTGCGCGCGAAGGCCTGGTCGCGGCGCCAGCGGGCGATCTTCCCGTGGTGGCCGCTGAGCAGCACCTCCGGGATGCCGCGGCCGCGCCACACCGGAGGCTTGGTGTAGACCGGTCCTTCCAGCAGGTTGGCCATCTCGCCGGGCGCGAAGGAGTCGTCCCGGTGGGACTCGGCGTTGCCGAGGACGCCGGGCAGCAGCCGGGCCACCGCCTCGGTGATCACCAGGACCGCTGCCTCGCCGCCGGCCAGCACGTAGTCGCCGATGGAGACCTCGTAGACCGGCATGCGGGTGGCGTACTCGTCCATCACCCGGCGGTCGATGCCCTCGTACCGGGCCGGGGCGAAGATCAGCCAGGGCCGCTCGGACAGCTCGACGGCGAGTTCCTGGGTGAACGGGCGGCCGCTGGGGGTGGGCACCACCATGACCGGGCCGTGCGCGCCGGCCTCGTAGCCCGCCGCCAGGGCGTCGTCCAGGCAGTCGCCCCAGGGCTCGGTCTTCATGACCATGCCGGGACCGCCGCCGTACGGGGTGTCGTCGACCGTGTTGTGGCGGTCGTACGTCCATTCGCGCAGGTCGTGGACGTGTACGTCGAGCCGGCCGCGGGCTGCGGCCTTGCCGACGAGGGAGACGTTCAGCGGCGCCAGGTACTCCGGGAAGATCGTGACGACGTCGAGCCGCATCAGCCCTCGTCCCCTGCGGCGTCACGGGGGGAGGCGATCTCGGCGCGGTCGTCGACGAGGCCGGGCGGCGGGTCGATGACGGCGCGCTGGTTCTCCAGGTCGATCTCGGTGACGATCTCCTCCACGAAGGGGACCATCACCTCGCTGCCGTCCTCGCGCTCGACGATGAACAGGTCCTGCGACGGCAGGTGGGAGATCTCGGTGATCCGCCCGATCACGGTCCCGTCGGCGAGCACGACGTCCAGGTCGATCAGCTGGTGGTCGTAGAACTCGTCCGGGTCCTCGGGGAGCTCCGACGGGTCCACGTCCGCGATGAGCAGGGTGTTGCGCAGCGCCTCGGCGGCGTTGCGGTCCTTGACGCCGGCGAAGCGGAGCAGCAGCCGGCCGCTGTGCACCCGGCCCGTCTCGACGGTCAGCGGGCCGGCCGACGCCGGTTCCGTCCGGAGCACGGCACCCGGGCCGAGCCTCAGCTCGGGCTCGTCGGTGCGCACCTCGACGGTGACCTCACCCTTGATGCCGTGGGCGCGCCCGATCCGCGCGACTACGAGCTCCACGATCCATATCTCCTGTCAGGACGACGACGGGCCGGGGCGGGCACGATCGCCCTCCCCGGCCCGTGCCGGTGATTCGACTTGCTCAGCGGACCTGGTCCACGTCGACGAGGTCGACGCGGATCCCCCGGCCGCCGATGGCGCCCACGACGGTCCGCAGGGCACGCGCGGTGCGGCCGTTGCGGCCGATCACCTTGCCGAGGTCGTCGGGGTGGACCCGGACCTCCAGCACCTGCCCGCGGCGCAGGTTGCGCGAGGCGACCTGCACGTCTTCGGGGTTGTCGACAATGCCCTTCACGAGGTGCTCAAGAGCCTCCTCGAGCATGCTCAGGCCTCGGTCGACTCGGCGGCGGCCTCGGCCTCGTCCGCCTTCTTCTCAGCCTTCTTCTTCTGGGTGATGGCCTCGCCCTTGGCGTCGCCACCTTCCAGCGCCTTCGCGAACTCGTCGAAGGAACGACGCTTGTCTTCCTTCGTCGCCGGCTGCAGCAGCGGCTTCTCCGGGGCCGGCAGGCCCTTGTGCTTCTGCCAGTCGCCGGTGAGCTTCAGGATGGCGAGGACCGGCTCGGTCGGCTGGGCGCCGACGGACAGCCAGTACTGCGCACGCTCGGAGTCGACCTCGATGCGCGACGGGTTGTACGTCGGCTGGTAGAGGCCGATCTCCTCGATCGCGCGACCGTCCCGGCGGGTGCGGGAGTCGGCGACGACGATGCGGTAGTGGGGCGAGCGAATCTTGCCGAGACGCTTCAGCTTGATCTTGACTGCCACTGGAGTGGTGTCTCCTGGTCTTGACGTGGTTGGGCACAACGAGATGCCACGTGGGGTTGCGGTACTCGGGTGCCCGATGGACGCGTCAGCCGGAGGAGAGAGGGGTCCTGTGCGGCTGTCGAGTACAGCTACTCATTGTGCCACACGCCCATCCGGGGTCAGGACGCGGCTGCGGCCACCGCCACCTCGGGGATCCGGAAGGGCTTGCCGCACCCGCCGCACACGATCGGGGCCTGGGCCAGCACGGAGGGCACCACCCGGACGTTCCGCCCGCAGTCGCAGACCGCCTTGACCCGGACGCCGCCGCCGGAGGAGCCGTGCCGGGCGGCCGGGCCGCGGAAGCTGCGCTTGGTGTCGGCCGCGGTGGCCGCGGTGTGCGCCTTGAGCGCGCGCTGGAGCCGCTCCATGGTGGCCCGGTAGCGCTTCTTGGCCTCGGGGTTGAGCGAGACCAGCGAGAACCCGCTGCTGGCGTGCGGCTCCTCGGAGTGGTCCAGGCCCATCTCCTCGGCGATCGCGAGGAACCGGCGGTTGTGGTAGCGGCCGGCCCGCGAGGTGTCGCGCACTCCTCGGGCTGCGGCGATGCCGTGGACTGCCTCGTGCAGCAGTCGCTCGAAGGAGAGTTCGGCGCCGCAGGCGGACGAGGACTCTCCGATCAGGGACTCGGGCGCGGCAAGGTCGGGCAGCTCGGGGTGGTACCGCTGAATGTCGGCCCACGCCTGCGCCAGCTCTGCGGCGAGTACAGGTGGTGTCGTGCTCACGTCGTGACAACGAGCCGGGGTGCCCGGGTGTTCCGATTCCGGGCCATTCCAAATTTTTTGCACGTACCAGTCAGTTCAGTCTCATGCGTCCTGACGAGGGCGGTTACGCCGAAGCCCGTATGGAGCAGGAGGAGTCGGTACGTACGGGAGGTCCCCCGGAACGAGCCCGGGGGACCACATCCGTCGACCGGTGTCCCGTCAGTACGAGCGCGCCACGATCGCCAGGGTGCCCGGGGCGTCGTCCGCCTCCGGCACCGAGCCGTCCTCCGCGATCAGGCAGCGCACCGAGACGGCCTGCTCGGCGAGCTTGGCCTCGCCCTCGGGGCCCAGCACGTCCCACGGGATGCGCGCCCATCCGCCGGCCACCGCGGCCTCGCCCGCGGCCTCGACGGTGGTGACGTCGGTGGTGCGGGCCTCGCGGCGCTCGCGCGACTCGCGCAGCAGCTGCGCCTGGTCCTCGTCGAGGACCTTGGGCAGCAGGTCCACGAGGGAGTCGATCTGCACCGGCTCCTTGCCGCCGGGGATGCGGCGGGCCAGCATCGCGGTGCCGTTCTCCAGGTCGCGCGGGCCGATCTCGATGCGCACCGGGACGCCCTTGAGCTCCCAGTCGACGGCACGGCGGCCGAACGGGGTGTCGACCCGGTCGTCGACGAAGACCCGGATGCCCGCGGCCTTCAGCCGGTCGCCGAGCTCGCGGACCTTGGCCACGGCCTCGTCGCCCTTGATGGCCATGACGACGACCTGGACGTGCGCCAGGCGCGGCGGGACCCGCAGGCCGTTGTCGTCGCCGTGGGACATGATCAGACCGCCGACCATGCGGGTGGAGACGCCCCAGGAGGTCTGCCAGACCAGCTCCTGCTTGCTGTCCCTGGACAGGTAGGAGGTGTTGAAGGCCTTGGCGAAGTTGGTGCCGAGCTCGTGGCTGGTGCCCATCTGGAGGGCCTTGCCGTCGCCCATCATGCCCTCGAGGGTGAGGGTGTTGATGGCGCCCGCGAACCGCTCCTTGGCGGTCTTGCGGCCGAGCACGACGTCGATGCCGAGCACGTTGGTCATGAAGTCGCCGTACACGTTCCGGTGGATGTGCGCGGCGTAGTCGCGGGCGTCCTCGTAGGTGGCGTGGGCGGTGTGGCCCTCCTGCCAGAGGAACTCGCTCGTACGGAGGAAGACGCGCGGGCGCATCTCCCAGCGGACCACGTTGGCCCACTGGTTGATCAGCAGGGGCAGGTCGCGGTAGCTCTGGACCCACTTGGAGAAGTAGTCGTTGATGATCGTCTCGGAGGTGGGGCGGACGACGACCGGCTCCTCCAGCTCCTTGCCACCGCCGTGGGTGACGACCGCGAGCTCGGGGGCGAAGCCCTCGACGTGCTCGGCCTCCTTGGTCAGGTAGGACTGCGGGATGAAGAGCGGGAAGTACGCGTTCTGGGCGCCCGCCTCCTTGATGCGCGCGTCCATCTCCTGCTGCATCCGCTCCCAGAGCCCGTAGCCGTACGGTCGGATGACCATCGTGCCGCGCACTGGGCCGTTGTCGGCCAGCTCGGCCTTGTTGATCAGATCCTGGTACCAGCGGGGGAAGTCCTCCGCCTGGGGGGTGAGAACGGGAGCCTTTGCCATGGCGCGAATGGTACGGCGCCGGGCACGCCGAGCGTGAATCGGGCCGGAATCCGGATGCGCGCTCCTCTGGACGCGGGGGCGAAGTGGGAGTTCCCTGGCAACGGGGGCATGGGGGCGAGACGGGAATCAGGAGCGCTCTTTCTATGACACCGACACCGACAGCGACGCACGTGGCCCGGGACTGGGCGGAGATCCAGGAACGGATGCTGGTACCGCTGTACGAGGCGGTCAACGACCGGCTCGACCTCGGGCCCGGCAGGCGGCTGCTGGCCCTGGACTGCGGGGCCGGGCTGGCCCTGCTGCTGGCCGGCGCGCGGGGCGCCCGCGCCACCGGCGTGGAACGGGACCCGGCCCGCCGGGAACTCGCCCGGGAGCGACTGCTGGAGGTGCTCTCGGCGCCGCCGGTCGCGGTGTCCGGGCCGGGCCCTCACCCGTACGACGTACTGACCGCCTTCTCTCCGGCGCCGGCGGAGCTGGCCGAGGCGCTGCCGGCGGTGCGCCGGGGCGGGGCGGTGGTGCTGTCGGGCTGGGGGCCGCGGGAACGCTGCACCGTGCCGGGGCTGCCGGCGCCGGTGGACCTGGACGCGCTGGTGGAGCGCGCGGGCCTGAGACCGGACGGTTCGGGCCGGGTGTTCTGCCCGTTCGGGTACGCGGACGCGGAGAGCGCCGTACGGGGTCTGCTGTCGACCGGGATGTACGACCTGTCGGACCCGGTCCAGGCGGAGAAGGAGCTGACCGAGGCGCTGCACCCGTACGAGCGGGCGGACGGTTCGGTCTGGCTGCCGAACATCTTCCGCTACGTCATCGCCCGGGTGCCCTAGGAGGACTCGGCGGCGGGCTTCTTCGCGAGCCGGGTGATGCCGGCGGCGGCGTAGGCGGCGTCCTCGTCCAGGGTCTCGTTGGCCAGCAGGGCGGTGGCGAGGGCGTCCAGCTTGTCGCGGTGCTCGCGCAGCAGGCGGCAGGCGTTCTCGTAGCACTCGTCGACGATCCGGCGCATCTCGGCGTCCACCGCGTCGAGGGTGGCGGGGGCGGCGGTCAGGCCGTACGGGGACTGGCCGTCGGCGGGGATCGCGGTGAGCCGGCCGACGCGTTCGCTCATGCCCCAGCGGCCGACCATGCCGCGGGCGAGGTTGGTGACCTGTTCCAGGTCGTTCTCGGCGCCGGTGGTGACGACGTCGTAGACGACCTGCTCGGCGGCCATGCCGCCGAGGGCGCCGATGATCCGGCCGCGGAGGTACTCCTCGGTGTAGGAGTAGCGGTCGGCCTCCGGGGTGGACAGGGTGACGCCGAGGGCGCGGCCGCGCGGCACGATGGTGATCTTGCGGACCGGGTCGGCCCCGGGGTGCAGCATGCCGAGGAGGGCGTGGCCGCTCTCGTGGTAGGCGGTGCGGCGGCGCTCCTCCTCGGGCATGACCAGCGGGCGTTCGGCACCGAGCTGGACCTTCTCCAGGGCGTCGGAGAGGTCGGCCCGGGTGACCGCGTCCTGCTTCCGCTTCACGGCCAGCAGGGCGGCCTCGTTGGCGAGGTTGGCCAGCTCGGCGCCGGTCATTCCGGGGGTGGTGCGGGCGACCCGGGCCAGGTCCACGTCGGGGCCGAGGGGGATGTCCCGGGTGTGGATGCGCAGGATGGCCTCGCGGCCGGCGCGGTCGGGCGGGGCGACGGTGACGGTGCGGTCGAAGCGGCCGGGGCGGGTCAGGGCGGGGTCGAGCACGTCCATCCGGTTGGTGGCGGCGATGACGACCACGCCCTCGGAACCGGAGAAGCCGTCCATCTCGGTGAGGATCTGGTTGAGGGTCTGCTCGCGCTCGTCGTGGCCGCCCATGCCGGCGCCGCCGCCGCGGGCGCGGCCGATGGTGTCGATCTCGTCGATGAAGATGATCGAGGGGGCGACCTTGCGGGCCTCGGCGAAGAGCTCGCGGACCCGGGAGGCGCCGACGCCGACGATCATCTCGATGAACTCGGAGGCGGACGCCGAGAAGAACGGCACGCCGGCCTCGCCGGCCACGGCACGGGCCAGCAGGGTCTTGCCGGTGCCGGGCGGGCCGGCCAGCAGGACACCGCCGGGCATCCGGGCGCCCATGCGGCGGTAGGCCTGGGGGTTCTTGAGGAAGTCGACGACCTCGCTGAGCTCCTGTTCGACCTCGTCGATGCCGGCGACGTCCTCGAAGGTGGTGCGCTTGGCCCCTTGCAGTTCGACCGGTCTGGGGGGCGCTTTCCGGCCGAGCCCGCCCATGCCGCCCATCGCCCCGCCCATCCGCCGGGCGACCAGCATCCACAGCGCGACGAGCAGCAGCATGGGGGCGAGCGAGAGGAGCAGGTTGGCCAGGAAGCTGCGCTGGGCGACGACGGGTTCGGCGGTGACGGTCACCCCCTTGGCGGTGAGGCCGGACCAGAGCTCGTCGTCGGCGAAGGCGGGCCGCTGGGTGACGAACTTGGTGTAGTCGCCCTTGCCGCCGGGCACTTGCTGCGCGTCCTTCAGCTGGCCCTGGATGGCGTCGCCCTTGGAGTAGATCTTCGAGACGTTGCCGGCGGCGACCTGCTTGCTGAACTCCGTGTAGGAGATGGTCGGCTCGTCGACGTCGTTGAAGAAGGACAGGACCAGGTTGGTGATCAGGTAGACGATCAGCGCGGCGAGGACCAGGCCCCGCCAGCCCCCGGGCATCTTCTTCCTCGGCGGCGGGGAGGGCGGGGCTCCCTCGGACCGCCAGGGCGTGTCCGCCCGGTCGCGCGGGGGCACGGGGGTGGGGGTGGGCACCGGAGGGCCTCCTTCGTCCGTCCTCCGGCCGACCCTAAGCGACGAATCGGACCTTTGCCCGATATGGGGTGCGGGTGGGGACGGCGCCCGGACATGCGGCAGGGCCGCACCCCGCCTTCCCGGGGGGAAGGGGGTGCGGCCCTGCCGCGCCGCAGACCGCGACCGCGACCGCCTACTTCATGAACTTCTTGAACTCGTCCGGGAGCTCGAAGTCCTCACCGGGCCCGCCGGCGGGGAGGCCGAACGGGTTGCCCGCACCGGCCGGCAGCTCGCCCTGCGGGCCCTGCTCCCGGCGCGCCTGGGCGGCGGCCTCCTCGGCCTTCCGCTTCATCGGGTTGCCGCTCTTGCGCTTGCCCTTGGCCTGCTTGACCTGCTTCTTCTGCCGGCCGGGGCCGCCGCCCATGCCCGGGATGCCGGGCATGCCGGGCATGCCGCCGCCCTGGGCCATGCGGGACATCATCTTGCGGGCCTCGAAGAACCGCTCCACGAGGTTCTTGACGGCGCTGACCTCGACGCCGGAGCCCTTGGCGATACGGGCGCGGCGGGAGCCGTTGATGATCGTCGGGTCCTGGCGCTCCGCCGGGGTCATCGACTTGATGATCGCGGCGGTGCGGTCCACGTCGCGCTCGTCGATGTTGTTGATCTGCTCCTTGATCTGGCCCATGCCGGGAAGCATGCCGAGCAGCTTGGAGATGGAGCCCATCTTCCGGACCTGCTCCATCTGGGCCAGGAAGTCGTCGAGGGTGAACTCCTTGGGGCCCTTGGCGAGCTTGGCCGCCATCTTCTCGGCCTCGGCCTGCGAGAAGGTCTTCTCGGCCTGCTCGATGAGGGTGAGCATGTCACCCATGTCGAGGATCCGGCCGGCCATGCGGTCCGGGTGGAAGGCGTCGAAGTCGTCGAGCTTCTCGCCGTTCGAGGCGAACATGATCTGCTTGCCGGTGACGTGCGCGATGGAGAGCGCGGCACCGCCGCGGGCGTCGCCGTCGAGCTTGGACAGCACGACGCCGTCGAAGCCGACGCCGTCGCGGAAGGCCTCGGCGGTGTTGACCGCGTCCTGGCCGATCATGGCGTCGACGACGAAGAGGATCTCGTCCGGGCTGACCGCGTCGCGGATGTCGGCGGCCTGCTGCATCAGCTCGGCGTCGATGCCGAGGCGGCCGGCGGTGTCGACGATGACGATGTCGTACTGCTTGGTGCGGGCGTACTCGACCGAGTCCTTGGCGACCTGGACCGGGTCGCCGACCCCGTTGCCCGGCTGCGGCGCGTAGACGCCGACGCCGGCGCGCTCGGCGACCACGCTGAGCTGGTTGACGGCGTTGGGGCGCTGGAGGTCGCAGGCGACCAGCAGCGGGGAGTGGCCCTGGCCCTTCAGCCACAGACCGAGCTTTCCGGCGAGGGTGGTCTTACCGGCACCCTGGAGACCGGCGAGCATGATCACGGTGGGTGCGGTCTTGGCGTACCGCAGGCGGCGGGTCTCGCCGCCGAGGATGCCGACGAGCTCCTCGTTGACGATCTTGAGGACCTGCTGGGAGGGGTTCAGCGCCTTGGAGACCTCGGCGCCGAGCGACCGCTCCTTGACGTTCTTGATGAACGAGCGGACCACGGGGAGGGCGACGTCGGCTTCGAGGAGCGCGATACGGATCTCCCGGGCCGCGGCGTCGACATCCGCCTCGGACAGGCGGCCCTTGCCTCGCAGGGTCTTGAAGGTACTCGCCAGGCGGTCGGAGAGGGTATCGAACACGGCGCTCGCTGGTCCTTGGGCTCGGGGACGTTGAGAATCGCCCTCCAGGGTATCCGGCCGAGCAGACGAATAGGTCCCGCCCGCCTGACTGGCGGACGGAACCGGAGCCCCGCAGGGGCCGGGGAGCAGGCACGGGACACCGCGGCCCCTCGGGCGCGCTCGGGATCGCCCCCACAGCGGCGGGGAGCACACCCCGACAACGAGCACCCCGCTCCCCGGTCACGCCCGGCGGGCGCGCCGTGGCAGGAAGTGGCCCGGGACCGGCCCCGTACTCCGGGGCTCCTGCCCGGCCCGCTCGAGCGCCGCTCGGGCTTGGTGGGCGCCCGGGGGCCCCCGGCACTCCGGGGCTTCCGCCGGACCCGCTCAAACGCCGCTCGGGCTGGAACGGGCCCGGGGCAACGGGCCGGCGCCGGTCGGCACATCCAGCCTCGCCGGCGATTGAGGCGCGGGGGTGCGGGGCGGAGCCCCGCGGGGCACGGCGAAGCCCGCCCGGCCCATGCCCCGGGGCCTCGGCCGGGCCCGCTCAAACGCCGCTCGGGCTTGACGGCCGCGCAGCCCGGTGCCCGGGGGCTTCCGCCCGGCCCGCTCAAACGCCGCTCGGGCTGGAACGGGCCCGGGGCAACGGGCCGGCGCCGGTCGGCACATCCAGCCTCGCCGGCGATTGAGGCGCGGGGGTGCGGGGCGGAGCCCCGCAGGGCACGGCGAAGCCCGCCCGGCCCATGCCCCGGGGCCTCGGCCGGGCCCGCTCAAACGCCGCTCGGGCTTGACGGCCGCGCAGCCCGGTGCCCGGGGGCTTCCGCCCGGTCCGGTCGGGCGCCGGGCGGGGTCGAGCGGGCCCGGGGGCGGGGCCGGGCGGCGGCCGGTCGGGGGTCAGGTCAGGGCGGACTCGAGCTTCGTGGCCAGCGCGGCGGCGGCCGCGGGAGCGAGGGGTTTGCCGTCCGGGTCGACCACGTACACCGTGTCCACGGCGTTCGCGCCCAGCGTCGACACCCGCGCGCTCCGCACCCGCGCCCCCGCCTCCCCCAGCGCCCGCCCGATCCGGTGCAGCAGGCCCAGCGCGTCCGGGGCGCGGACCTCCAGGACCGTGGCGAGGGAGGAGACGTCGGGCACGACCGCGACCCTCGGGGGCGGCGGCACGACCCCCCGCCGGCGCGGGTAGGCCGCCTCGCGGGCCGCGAGCCGGCCCGGGACGTCCAGCGAGCCGTCCAGCGCCCGGACGACGTCCGCCCGCAGCCGCGCGGCCTCGGGCAGCGAGCCGTACTCCGCCGCCACCCGCCAGTTCAGCACGAGCACCTCTCCCGGCAGGCCGGGGAGTTCCATCAGCCGCAGGTCGGCCGCGCGGACCGTCAGGCGGTGCAGCGCCAGGACCCCGGCGACGGCCGGGAGGACGCCGTCCTGGTCGGGGACGGCGACCACCAGCTCCACCCCGACCGCGTCCTCCTCCTGCCGCGCGTGCAGCGTGAGGACGGCCTCGCCGGTCCGCAGGGCCTCCACCGCGAGCCGTTCCTCGTCGGCGCCCGGCGCGGGCGGATCGGCCGCCGGTGCGGCGCCGTCCAGCACGGCCGCCACCCGCCGTACCAGGTCGGCGACGAGCGAGCCCCGCCAGGCCGACCACGCGGCCGGGCCGGTGGCGAGGGCGTCCGCCTCGGTCAGGGCGTGCAGCAGCTCCAGCGTGCCGCGGGAGCCGACGGCGCCGGCGACCGCCCGTACCGTCGCCGGGTCGTCCAGGTCGCGCCGGGTGGCCGTCTCGACCAGGAGCAGGTGGTGGCGTACCAGCGTGGCGAGGACCGCGGCGTCGGCGGGGCCGAACCCCAGCCGGACGGCGACGTCGCGGGCGATGGTCTCGCCGGCCACCGAGTGGTCGCCCGGCCAGCCCTTGCCGATGTCGTGCAGCAGCGCGGCCATCAGCAGCAGGTCCGGACGGCCGACCCGGCGGGTCATGGACGAGGCGCGGACCGCGGTCTCCACCAGGTGCCGGTCCACGGTCCAGGTGTGCACGGGGTTGCGCTGCGGCCGGCACCGGACCCGCTCCCAGTCGGGCAGGAGGCGGGAGACGATCCCCTCCGCTTCCAGGGCCTCCCATACGGGGACGGTCGGCTCGCCCGCGCCCAGCAGCGTGAGCAGCTGTTCACGGGCCTCCGCGGGCCACGGCACCGGCAGCGGGGCGGCCTGCGCGGCGAGCCGCCGTACGGCGTGCCGGGAGACCGGCAGGCCGGCCTGGGCGGCGGCCGCGCCGAGCCGCAGCGGCAGGACGGGGTCGCGGTCCGGCCGGGCGGCCAGTGCCAGGCCCGCCTCGCCGTCCTGCTCGACCACGCCGTCGGCGAGCGGCGCCCGTTCCGGGGCGGCGGCGCCCCGGGAGCCGAGCAGTCCCCGCAGCCGGGGCCGGGCGGCGCGGGCCCGCAGCACCCGGCCGACCTCCCGCCAGGTGACGTCGGCGGCGTACGCGACCACCCCGGCGGCCTCGTACACCTCGCGGAGCAGGGCGTCCGCGTCGAGCAGGCCCAGCCGGGCGGCGACCTGGTCCTGCTCCTGGAGGCTGAGCCGGTCGGCGGCCCGGCCGGTGACGAGGTGCAGTGCGTCGCGGGTGTCGAGCAGCCGGCGCCGGGCCTCGGCGAGGCCCTCGCGGGGGGCGTCGGCGAGCCAGGACGCGGCGACGGCCCGCAGCGCGGTGAGGTCGCGGAGCCCGCCCCTGGCCTCCTTGAGGTCGGGTTCGAGCAGGAAGCGGAGGTCCCCGGAACGTTCGGCCCGTTCGCGGCACAGGGAGTGCAGCTGGGGCAGCCTGCGGGGGGCCTGGTTGCGCCAGTCGGCGAGGACGGCGGTGCGCAGCCCGGTGAGCAGGCCGAGGTCCCCGGCGACGGGGCGGGAGTCCAGCAGGCCGAGGTGGACCTTGAGGTCCTCCCCGGCGGTCCGGCGGGCCTCGGCGGGGGTGCGCACGGAGTGGTCCAGGGCGAGTCCCTGGTCCCAGACGGGGTACCAGATCCGGTCCGCGAGCGCGGCGAGCGCGGCGGCCGGGGCCGTGCCGTCGTGGAGCAGCAGCAGGTCGAGGTCGCTGCGCGGGGAGAGTTCGGCGCGGCCGTAGCCGCCGACGGCGACCAGGGCGGCGCCGCGGACCCCGGTCTCGCGGGCGGCGGCGGTGAAGAGGCCGGTCAGCCAGTCGTCGGTCAGCCGGGCCAGGGCGGCACGCCGGGAAGGCCCGGACCGCGACTCCTCGTGGAGGAGTCGCAGCCGGGCCGCGGCGTATCCGCTGGGTCCCGAGGGGTCGGGCCCGTCCGGGCCCTTCGTCGTGTTCTCGGTGCTCGTCACCCAACGGCTCCCGGGGTCTAGAGGGCGTCCGCGCCGCGTTCGCCGGTGCGGACCCGGACCACGGAGTCGACGGGCACGCTCCACACCTTCCCGTCGCCGATCTTGCCGGTCTGGGCGGCGGCCACGACGACGCCCATGACGTCCTCGGCCGCGTCGTCCTCGACGAGCACCTCGATGCGGATCTTGGGGACGAGGTCGACGGTGTACTCGGCGCCCCGGTAGACCTCGGTGTGGCCGCGCTGGCGTCCGTATCCGCTGGCCTCGGAGACCGTCAGCCCCTGGACGCCGAAGGCCTGCAGGGCGTCCTTGATCTCGTCGAGCTTGTGGGGCTTGACGATCGCGGTGATCAGCTTCATGCGTCGACCTTCTTCGAGTGCTGGACGGCGGGGACGGGGACGGCGGTGCTCCGCGAGGAGGCGCCGCCGCCGGCGCCGCTGAAGTCGTAGGCGGTCTCGGCGTGTTCGACCTGGTCGATGCCGGAGACCTCGTCGTCCTCGCTGACCCGCATCCCGATGGTCCGGTCGAGGAGGAAGGCGAGCACCGCGGACACGACGAGAGAGTAGGCGAGGACCGCGAAGACCCCGACGGCCTGCTTGCCGAGCTGTTCCAGGCCGCCGCCGTAGAACAGGCCCTTGGCCTCGGACTGGACGCCGCCGGTGGCGAAGAGGCCGACGAGGAGGGAGCCGAGGATGCCGCCGACGAGGTGGACGCCGACCACGTCGAGGGAGTCGTCGTAGCCGAACTTGTACTTGAGGCCGACGGCCATGGCGCAGACCAGGCCGGCGATCGCGCCGATGGCGATGGCGCCGAGCGGGGAGCAGGAGCCGCCGGCGGGGGTGATGGCGACGAGGCCGGCGACCGCGCCGGAGGCGGCGCCGAGGGTGGTGCAGGAGCCGTGGCGGAGCTTCTCGTAGCCGAGCCAGGCGAGCATGGCGGCGGCGGTGGCGACCTGGGTGTTGACGAACATGACGGCGCCGATGCCGTCGTCGTTGCCGAGCCAGGAGCCGGCGTTGAAGCCGAACCAGCCGAACCAGAGCAGGCCGGCGCCGAGCATGACCAGCGGGAGGCTGTGGGGGCGCATCGGGTCCTTCCTGAAGCCGACGCGCTTGCCGATGACGAGGATGACGCCGAGGGCGGCGGCGCCGGCGTTGATGTGGACGGCCGTGCCGCCGGCGAAGTCGATGACGCCCATCTCGAAGAGCCAGCCGCCGGCGCCCCAGACCCAGTGGGCGACGGGGAAGTAGACGACGGTGGCCCACAGGACGGTGAACAGGGCCCAGGCGGTGAACTTGACGCGGTCCGCGAGGGCGCCGCTGATCAGGGCGGGGGTGATGACGGCGAACATCAGCTGGAAGACGGCGAAGACGTAGACCGGGATGGTGTAGCCGTCCCAGAGCTGGGTGAGGCCGATGCCGCTGAGGCCGACGTAGTCGGAGGACCAGCCGATGAGGGAGCCGTGGTCGGTGCCGAAGGCGAGGCTGAAGCCGTAGAGCACCCAGAGGATCGTGACGATCCCGAGGCTGATGAAGCTCATCATCAGCATGTTGAGGCTGCTCTTGACGCGGACCATGCCTCCGTAGAAGAAGGCGAGTCCCGGGGTCATCAGCATGACCAGGGCGGAGCAGATGAGCATGAACCCGGTGTTCGCGGCAGACAGCGTCGGGGTGTCTGCGGCAAGGGTCGTGATGGCTGGAGCCATCGGCGTCTCCTCGTCGTCGGTGCGTCGCGTGCGGGCGAGCGTGTGGACCTGAGCGGCGGCGGTTCCGGCCGGACTGCGGGACTGGCCGGTTATGGGCCATGAGATTCGCGCAGGCCGGTTTCCGGCGGTGCCGCCCGGTGTTTCGCGACGGTGACGAGGAGGTCGGCTTTGTTACGGGGTCATGAACGGGTGCGGCCGGGTGCGCGGCGGCGGGCGGCGCACGGGGGGCCGGCCGCGGCGGGGCCCTGGATGATCTGGCGATGGGGGAGCCTGATCGGGCTTCACGGGGTCCGCGCCGTGGCCGGGGTCTCTAGACGGCCTCCGCCGATTCGGGGAGGCGGGCGGCGAGGTGGTCGGTGAGCCGGACCACCTCGGCGAGGTGCCCGTATTCGCGGGCGGCGGTGTCGACGGTCTTGCGGAGCCGGGTGTTCACCCGTTCGGACCGCACTTTTCCGGCCACGTCCAGGGCCTGGTCGACGAGGACGGTGGCCTGCTCGGGTTCGCGCTGGAGCAGGTGGACGGTGGCCATGCCGATCAGGTTGAGGGCGTAGGAGCGCTGGTGCTCCTGGTCCTTGGCGAAGAGTTCGACGGCCCGCTCCATGACGGGTTCGGCGAGGGAGGCGTACATGGGGCTGCGGCCGGCGACGTAGGCGAGGTCGCGGTAGGAGTGGGCGTTCTCGCCGTTGAGCTCGGCCTCGGAGAAGAACCGGATCCAGTCGGGTTCGGGTTCGGTCTCGCCGCCGAAGCCGACGTCCCCGAAGGTGTCCTCGGCCATCCGGACGGCCCGCTTGCAGCGGCTGGGCTGGCCCATGTTGGCGTAGGCGCGGGCCTCCATCGCATACAGCATGGCCTGGGTGCGGGGGCCGGCGCAGTCCCGGCTGCCGTACTGGGCGAGGTGGATGAGTTCGAGGGCGTCCTCGGGGCGGCCCAGGTGGATCATCTGCCGGCTCATGCTGGACAGGATGTAGGAGCCGAGCGGCTTGTCCCCGGCCTCCTTCGCGGCGTGCAGGGCGAGGACGAAGTACTTCTGCGCGGTGGGGTGCAGGCCGATGTCGTAGCTCATCCAGCCGGCGAGCTCGGCGAGTTCCGCGGCGACCTTGAACAGGCGCTTGGCGACCGGCGCGGGGTGGTTCTCCTGGAGCAGGTCGGTGACCTCGTGGAGCTGGCCCACCACGGCCTTGCGGCGGAGTCCGCCGCCGCACTGCGCGTCCCACTTGCGGAACATCACGGTGGTGCATTCGAGGAGGTCGAGCTCCGGTCCGGAGAGCCGCGGCGGGCGGTGTCCGGCGAAGGCCGCCGGCCCTTGCTCGCGCGGTCCGGGGTCGGCGGCCGGGACCGGGACGAGCCAGCGCTGCATGGGCTCGATGAGGGCGGGGCCGGCGGAGAGGGCGAGCGAGGTCCCGAGGAAGCCGCGGCGGGCGAGCATGAGGTCGCTGCGGGAGAACTCGCCGAGCAGGGCGACGGTCTGCGGGCCGGCCCAGGGCAGGTCGACCCCGGAGACGGAGGGGGTCTGGTGGGCGGTGCGCAGGCCGAGGTCCTCGATCGCGACCACGGCGCCGAAGCGTTCGGAGAACAGCTCGGAGAGGATGCGCGGGACGGGCTCGCGGGGTTGTTCACCATCGAGCCAGCGGCGCACCCGGGACGTGTCGGTGCTGATGTGGTGGGCGCCCATCTGACGGGCGCGCCGGTTCACCTGGCGGGCGAGTTCGCCCTTGGACCAGCCGCTTCGCACGAACCAGGACGTGAGCTGCTCGTTGCGGGCCGACGGCTCTGCGGTCGCGTTCGTTCCGCTTGCGTCGTTGCCGCTCACTGGAACGCCCCCATCCGCTCTGCCTCCACACACGAAAACCCTGACGGGGCCCGCGCGGGCCGCCACGGACCTTCACAGGTCCTTCACCGTTTGCCTCCGGCATACCCACGATCGGGGCCGTCCGGCGGGTTCGTGCACCGAAAGTAATCCTACGATCACCCCTCCGGCGAGGCCGATCGCGGAATCGCCACCATTCGCCACCCCTTCGAATGAACTCGCCACCCGCCGGGCGCGATTCACTGGACGTCAGGCCGCCGCGGCTGGCATGGCAGGGCAGTGCGAGACGCGGAGCGGCCCGCGTAACCACCGGCCGGGCGGACCCGTTGGAGGGGGCATGGGCATGGGCTTCACGATCGGCGGCAGCCGGGTGACCAAGGAGTTCCGGACCGGCGCCCGGCGGCGCGGACGGATGTCGGAGTGCACCGCGGTGGCGGAGTACACCGGGCTGTGGGGCTGGGACGCGGTGCCCGGAGCGCGGGCCGCGGGCCCCCGCCGGGGCTGTTCCTGCGGTGACGGCGCGTGCAGTGCGCCGGGGGCGCACCCGCTGGCCTTCGCGCCGGAGCTCGCGGCGGGCGCGACGCTCGACGAGGCGACCGAGGCCTGGGCGGACTTCCCCGGCGCGGCGGTGCTGCTGCCCGCCGGGCGGTCCTTCGACGTGATCGAGGTGGCGGAGGAGGCGGGCCGCCGGGCGCTGGTCCGGCTGGAGCGCATGGGTCTGCCGCTCGGTCCGGTGACCGCGACCCCGGACGGCCGGGCCCAGTTCTTCGTGGCCCCCGGCGCGGCCCAGGAGCTGCCGCAGCTGCTGTACCGGATGGGCTGGGACGACGCCGGCCTGGACCTGTGCGCGCGGGGCGCCGGCTCGTACGTGACCGCCCCGCCCTCGGACCACGCGGGCCTGGGCCCGGTGTCCTGGCTGCGCCCGCCGACCCTGGACACCGCGGGGCGCCCGCCGCAGGCCCGGCTGCTGCTGGGCACGCTGGCCTACATCTGCCACCGCTTCCAGCGGTAGCGCGCCCGGCGGGTACGCGAGGGCCCCCGCCGCTTCCCTGACGGGAGCGGCGGGGGCCCTGGACTGCGTGGCGGGACGGCGGGTCAGTCGCCGATGAGCGCGTCCACGAACGCCGCGGGCTCGAAGGGGGCGAGGTCGTCCGGGCCCTCGCCCAGGCCGACCAGCTTGACGGGGACGCCCAGCTCGCGCTGGACCGCCACCACGATGCCGCCCTTGGCGGTGCCGTCGAGCTTGGTGAGCACGATGCCGGTGATGTCCACGACCTCGGCGAAGACGCGGGCCTGCATCAGGCCGTTCTGGCCGGTGGTGGCGTCCAGGACCAGCAGGATCTCGTCGAGCGGGCCGTGCTTCTCCACGACGCGCTTGACCTTGCCGAGCTCGTCCATCAGGCCGGTCTTGGTGTGCAGCCGGCCGGCGGTGTCGATCAGGACGACGTCCGCGCCCTCGGCGATGCCCTCCTTGACCGCGTCGAAGGCGATGGAGGCGGGGTCGCCGCCCTCGGGGCCGCGCACGGTGCGCGCGCCCACCCGCTCGCCCCAGGTCTGCAGCTGGTCGGCGGCCGCGGCGCGGAAGGTGTCCGCCGCGCCGAGGACCACGCTGCGGCCGTCGGCGACCAGGACGCGGGCCAGCTTGCCCGTGGTGGTGGTCTTGCCGGTGCCGTTGACGCCGACGACCATGACCACGCCCGGGGTGTCCGTGCCGCTCTCGGTCTTCACCTCGCGGTCCATGTCGGGACCGATGAGGGCGATGAGCTCCTCGCGCAGCAGGCCGCGCAGCTCCTCCGGGGTGCGGGTGCCGAGCACCCTGACCCGCTCGCGGAGCCGGTCGACCAGCTCCTGGGTGGGGACCACGCCGACGTCGGCGGTGAGCAGGATCTCCTCGATCTCCTCCCAGGTGTCCTCGTCGAGGTGCTCGCGGGACAGGAGCGTGAGGAGGCCCTTCCCGAGGGAGTTCTGCGACCGGGCGAGCCGGGCGCGGAGGCGGACCAGGCGGCCGGCGGTGGGCTCGGGCACCTCGATCGCGGGAGCGGCGGGCTCCTCCACGACCTCGGGCACGGCCTCGGCCGGGGCCTCGGGAGCCGCGGCCTCCGCCTCGGGGAGCACGACCTCCTCGACGGTCCGGCGGGGCTCTTCCACCGTCGGGGCGGCGTCCTCCCCCACCTGCGGTTCGGCGGGCGGGGCAGTGATGGTCGGCGTGCTCGTCGGGGCGGACGGGGGCAGCTGCTTCTTCTTGCGGCTGCCGATCACGAGCCCGCTGATCGCGCCGACCGCGACCAGGGCGATGACTACGGCAAGGATGAGGATGTCCATAACGGATTCAGTATGCGCGAACGCGGCGGCGCCCCTCCGTTTCCCCGGCCGGGCCCCGCCGTGGACCGGCGATCCGGACATGTGGGATTTCACAGGGTCGTAAGCGTCTGTTTGTGTTCATCCCGGCAAATCCATGATGATGGGTCACTCCTCCCGGATCCCCCCATCGGAGCACGCATGCCTGCCGAGTCGTCCACCGGTGCCGCCGACGGCGCGATAGAAACCCGCGGCCTGGAGCCCGTCCCCGACGGGGAACGCTCCGGCCGCGTCCGCGAGCTCGTCCCGACCTGGGTGGCCGCCAACATCAGCGTGCTGCTGCTGACCATGGGGGCCGGCCTGGTCATCTTCAACGGGCTGAACTTCTGGCAGGTGCTGGTGGTCGCGGTCGCCGCGCCGGTCCTGTCGTACGGGCTCGTGGGGCTGATCTCGATCGCGGGCAAGCGCGGCGGCGCGCCGGGCATGGCGCTGTCACGGGCCGTCTTCGGGCAGCGCGGCAACCTCTTCCCCGGGTCGCTGATCTGGGTCGCGCGCTGGGGCTGGGAGACCATCAACGCGGTCAGCGGCGCCTACGCCCTGCTGACCGTCCTGGACCTGCTGTTCGGCGTGAAGAGCGGCACCGCGCTGATCGTGGTCACCCTGCTGCTGTTCGTGGGCTGCACCTTCCTGGTGTCCGGGCTGGGCATCAACGCGCTGCGGGTGTGCTCGAGGTGGTCGACCTGGCTGTTCGGCGGGTTCAGCGTGCTGGTCCTGGGCTTCCTGGTCGTCGACACCGACTGGGGCGCCGTGTTCGGCAAGCCGGCCGGCTCCACGGCGATGATGATCGCGGGCATCGGGACCATCGCGGCGGGCGGCATCAGCTGGGTCCCGTCCGGCCCGGACTTCACCCGCTACCTGCCGCGCACCGCCTCCTCCCGGGGCGTGGTCGGCGCCACCGTCGGCGGTGCGGCCGTCGTGGTCGTCCCGATGGTCCTGATGGGCGCGGTGATGGCGGTGGGCACCCCGGACCTGGCCTCGGCGCAGGACCCGGTGTCCTTCATCGGCGAGCTGCTGCCGACGTGGATCGCGGTCCCGTACCTGCTGATCGCCCTGGTGGGCATGCTGCTGATCAACTCGATGTCCATGTACTCGGCCGGGTTCACCGCGCAGACGCTGGGGATCCGGGTGCCGCGGACCTGGGCGGTGAGTGTGAACGCGCTGATCAGCCTGGTCTTCGGGTTCCTGCTGATGGTGGTGGCCACCAGCTTCTTCGGTTCCTTCATCTCCTTCCTGACCCTGCTGGCGGTGGCGTTCTCCGCCTGGATCGGCGTGTTCGGCGTGGACATGCTGCGCCGCCGCTCGTACGACGGCGCGGCGCTGATGGACACCACCCCGGCCGGCGCGTACTGGTACCGGGGCGGGTTCGCCTGGCAGGCCATGGCCGCCTGGGCCGCCGCGCTGGCGGTGGGGCTGCTGTTCACGAAGGTCGACTGGTTCGCGGGGCCGCTGGCCGGCACCTGGATCGGCGAGAACGGCCTGGGCTGGGCGGCCGGGATCCTCACCTCCGGCGCGCTGTACGCCGTACTGCCGCGGGCGGCGGCGGGCGGGGACGCGCCGGCCGGCGGGGCCGGGGAGCGGGCGGAGCGGGAGCCCGCCGGGGCCCTGTCCAACTGACGCCACGTCAGCTAACGTCCCCTTCCGCCACCCACACCCGGCGGAGGGGGACCTTCCCATGCCCATCACCGTGGCCCGGTTCAATCTCGTCGACCCGAACGGCACCCCCGAGACCCTGTCGGCCCGCTACCGGGCGGCCCTGGAGATGGCGCGGTACGCGGACGACCGCGGGGTCGACACGGTGCAGACGGAGGAGCACCACGGCACGGACAACAACTGGCTGCCCTCCCCCTTCGCCTTCGCGGGGGCGGTCCTCGGCGCGACCCGCCGCATCGCGGTCACCGTCTCCGCGATCATCGGGCCGCTGCACGACCCGCTGAAGGTGGCCGAGGACGTCGCGGTACTGGACCTGATCGGCGCCGGGCGGCTGGTGACGGTGGCCGGGATCGGCTACCGGCCGGAGGAGTACGAGCAGCACGGGGTGGAGTGGGGCCGGCGGGGCCGGCTCCAGGACGAGCTGCTGGAGACCCTGCTGAAGGCGTGGACCGGGGAACCGTTCGAGTTCCGCGGCCGTACGGTCCGGGTCACCCCGCGCCCGTTCACCCGGCCGCACCCGCTGCTGCTGGTCGGCGGCAGCTCGAAGGCGGCGGCCCGGCGGGCGGCGCGGCTGGGCCTGCCGTTCTTCCCCAGCGCGCACCTGCCGGAGCTGGAGGCGTACTACCAGGAGCGGCTGGCGGAGTACGGCACGGAGGGCTTCTGCATGATGCCGGCGGCGCGGACCCCGCTGCTGCACGTGGCGGAGGACCCGGACCGGGCCTGGGCCGAGTACGGGGAGCACTTCCTGCACGAGGCGGCCACGTACGCCTCCTGGCAGTCCAAGGACATCCGCTCGGCGGTGCGTTCCACCGCGCGGACGGTCGGGGAACTGCGCGCGGAGGGGGTCTACCGGATCCTGGCGCCCGAGGAGGCGGTGGCCTTCGCGCAGGAGGCCGGCGAGGCGGGGAACCTGGTGCTGCACCCGCTGTGCGGCGGGATGCCGGTGGACGAGGGCTGGCGGAGCCTGCACCTGCTGTGCGAACAGGTGCTGCCCCGGCTCGCGGACGGCTAGGTCCGCGCCGGGGCAGCGCCCTCGTGCAGAGGAGTGGGGCGTATGGGCGGGGAGTGGTTACCCCATCTCCTCCAACGCCTTGCCCTTGGTCTCCGGCACCCACCTGAGGATGAAGGGGATCGAGAGCACGGCGAAGATCGTGTAGATCACGTAGGCGCCGGACAGGTTCCAGTCGGAGAGCGACGGGAAGGTCACGGTGATCACCCAGTTGGCGATCCACTGGGCCGAGGCGGCCACGCCCAGGGCGGCGGCCCTGATCCGGTTGGGGAACATCTCGCCCAGCAGCACCCAGACGACCACGCCCCAGGAGAGGGCGAAGAAGAGCACGAAGGCGTGGGCGGCGAGCAGGGCGACGGTGCCCTGGAGGTCGGGCATGGAGATGTCGTCGCCGGTTCCGGTCTTGTACGAGAAGGCCCAGGCGGCGAGGCCGAGGGAGAACGCCATGCCGACCGAGCCGATCAGCGCGAGCGGCTTGCGGCCGATCCGGTCCACGAAGATCATCGCGATCACCGTGCCGATGATGTTGATGATCGACGTGGTGAAGGAGTAGAAGAACGAGCTGGTCGGGTCGATGCCCACGGACTGCCACAGCGAGGAGCTGTAGTAGAAGATCACGTTGATGCCGACGAGCTGCTGGAAGACGGACAGGCCGATGCCGACCCAGACGATGGGCAGCAGGCCGAAGCGGCCGCCGAGCAGGTCCCTGAAGGTGGACTTGTGCTCGGAGCGCATGGCGAGCTCGATCTCGTGGACGCGGGCGTCCAGGTCGACCTTGGAGCCCTCGACCTCGGCCAGCACCTTCTTGGCCTGTTCGGTGCGGCCCGCCGAGACCAGGAAGCGCGGCGACTCGGGGATCACGAAGGAGAGCAGGCCGTAGAGGGCGGCCGGGATGACCATGACGCCCAGCATCCACTGCCAGGCCTCCAGGCCGCCGACCTCGCCGCGCTGGTCGCCGTCCGCGAGGTTGAGGATGCCCCAGTTGACGAGCTGGGAGACGGCGATGCCGATCACGATGGCCGCCTGCTGGAAGGAGGCGAGCCGACCGCGGTAGGCGGCCGGTGAGACCTCGGCGATGTAGGCGGGGCCGATGACGGACGCCATGCCGATGGCGAAGCCGCCGACGACCCGCCACGCGGCGAGGTCCCACAGGGCGAACGGGAGGGCGGAGCCGAGCGCGCTGGCGGTGAAGAGCAGCGAGGCGATCTGCATGCAGCGGATGCGGCCGATGCGGTCGGCGATCCGGCCGGCGGTGGCGGCGCCGATGGCGCAGCCGATCAGGGCCGCGGCGATCACCTGGGCGAGGGCTTCCGAGCCGACGTCGAAGCGCTCCCGGATGGCTTCGACGGCGCCGTTGATGACGGAGCTGTCGTAGCCGAAGAGGAATCCGCCCATGGCGGCGGCCGCGGTGATGAAGATGACGTGGCCGAGGTGGTCGGGGTGGGGACCCCCGCCGCCGGGCGCCGGCGCCTTCGCTGTGCTGGTCAAGGTGTGCTCCGTGGGGTTCTTGTCCGTTCTCCTAGTGGCGCACAGTTCAAGATCGGGCACCACTCGGAGCCGGGAGGCAGCGCAGCGAGCTTATGTGTTCATTTTCTGAAGTCAAGACCGCGAGCCAAGTTCCCCTGACGTTGACATCATTCAAGTCTTGAAGAGAGCTTCAGCGAAGGCGCTGGCTGATGACCTTCGACACCCCGTCGCCCTGCATGGACACGCCGTAGAGCGCGTCGGCGACCTCCATGGTCCGCTTCTGGTGGGTGATCACGATCAGCTGGGAGCTCTCCTGGAGCTCCTCCATGATCCGGATCAGCCGCTGGAGGTTGGTGTCGTCGAGGGCCGCCTCGACCTCGTCCATCACGTAGAAGGGGCTGGGCCGCGCCTTGAAGATGGACACCAGGAGGGCGACGGCCGTCAGCGAGCGCTCGCCACCGGACAGCAGCGACAGCCGCTTGACCTTCTTGCCGGGCGGGCGGGCCTCCACGTCCACCCCGGTGGCCAGCATGTCACCGGGATCGGTCAGCACCAGCCGGCCCTCGCCGCCGGGGAACAGCCTGGAGAAGACCCCCTCGAACTCCCGGGCCGTGTCCCGGTACGCCTCGGTGAACACCTGCTCCACCCGCTGGTCCACCTCCTTCACGACCTGAAGGAGGTCGGCCCTGGTCTTCCGCAGGTCGTCGAGCTGCTCGCTCAGGAACTTGTGCCGGTCCTCCAGCGCCGCGAACTCCTCCAGCGCCAGCGGGTTGACCTTCCCCAGCTGCTGGTACGCCCGCTCGGCGGCCCTGAGCCGCTTCTCCTGCCGGTCCCGTACGAAGGCCTCCGGCCGGTTGCGCGGGTGCCCCGGGTCCTCCGGCAGCACCTCCCCCTCGGCCGGCGGTGCGGGCGGCACCGGCTGGTCGGGCCCGTACTCCGCGACCAGTGCGGCCGGCTCCACGCCGAGCTCCTCCAGCGCCCGGGTCTCCAGCTGCTCGACGCGCAGCCGCTTCTCGGCGCCCAGCACCTCGCCCCGGTGCACGGAGTCGGTCAGCTTGTCGAGCTCGCCCTTGAGCTCGCGGCCCCGGTCGCGGGCGGCGGCGAGCTCGCGCTCCCGCAGCTCCCGCGCGTGTTCGGCGTCCGTCTTCTCCTGCTCGGCGCGGCGCAGCGAGACCTCGATGTGCGCGAGCAGCTGGCGGGCGCCGTCCGCCACGGCGGCGGCCACCTCGGCCTCGTGCCGCAGCCGGGCCCGGCGCCGCTCGGCCCGCGCACGGGCCTCCCGTTCTGCGCGGGCGGCCCGGTCCAGCGCGTCGGCCCGGCCGGCCAGCCCCTTGACGCGTTCCTCGTGGGTGCGCAGCTGGAGCCGGGCCTCCATCTCGGTCTGCCGGGCGTTGGCGCCGTCGGCGGCCAGCCGGTCCCGGGCGGCCGTGTCGGGCTCGTCCGGTACCGGCGTCTCCTCCGCCGCGGCGAGCCGCTCCGCGCACTCCTCGACCTCCAGCAGCGCCGCCTCCAGGGCCTCCCGCGCCTTCGCCGCGGCGGCGGCGCCGCGCTCCGCCTCACCGGCCGCGCCCTTGGCCTGACCGGCCAGCCGGCCGAGCTGCTGGGCCGCCTGCGCCCGGGCTCCCTCCACGGCCCGGCGGCGCTCGGCCAGCTCCTCCACGCGCTCGGCGCACGCGGCGCGCCGTTCCTGCGCCTGGCGCAGCACGCCGGCCAGTTCGCCGCACCGTACGTCGAGCCCGGCCAGCTCGCGGGCGGCCGCGTCCACCTCGGCCTGCACCTCGATGAGGCTCGGCGCCCCGGCGGAGCCGCCGTGCGCGAGGTGCGCCCCGAGGACGTCGCCGTCGGCGGTGACGGCGGTGAGCCCGGGATGGTCCCGGACCAGGGCCTCCGCCTCGTCGAGGCCGGCGACGACCACGCAGTCGCGGAGCACCTCAGCGAGGGTCCGCAGCAAGCCGGGGTCGCCCTGGACCAGTTCCGCGGTGGCGGTACGGGTGGGCGGGGCCGGCGCCGGTGCGGCGGCTGCGACGGCGACCTGGCCGGTCAGCCGCGCGGCGCCCTCCGGGGCCGGGGCGGCCGCGACGGTCAGGCCCGGGACCGAGGCGGGGGAGCCGGTGGCCGCGGCTGTCGGGGCGGGCAGCCGGGCGGCGCCCTCCGAGACGGCGGCGGCTGCGGCGGCGGAGTCGGCCGGGGCGTGGGCCGCGAAGTCGGCCGGGGGCTGGGCCGCGGTGCCGGCCGGGGACTCGGCCGCGGTGCCGGGCGGCCGGGCGGGGCCCGGCAGCTGCGCCCCGGCGGCCGGAGCGGAGGCGATCAGGAAGGCGGCACGGCCCCCGTCGGTCTCCCGCAGGTGCCGGATGGCCAGGGCCGCCGCCTGCGGGGTGGCCACCGCCAGGGCGTCCGCCGCCGCGCCGAGGGCGGCCGCCACGGCGATCTCGTAGCCGGGCGTCACGGTGAGGCGCTCCGCGGCGGGGCCGAGCAGCCCGGTGAGCCGGTCCCGGGCCGCGAGAAGCGCGCCGGTGCCGTCCTTGCGGCGCAGCCCCGGCGCGAGCGCGTCGTGCCGGGCGGACACCGCGGCCCTGCTGCGCTCGGCGGCGGTCACCTCGTCCCGGGCGGTGGCCACCGCCGCCTCGGCCTCCGCGAGGGCCGCGCGGGCCGCCTCGTACTCCTCGGTCAGGGCCGCCTCCGGGCCGTCCGGCTCCACTTCCGCGGCCAGGGCCTCGTACTCCTCGGCCGCCGCGACCGCCCGGGCCTCCGCCTCGTCGCGGGCCGCCACCAGCCGGTCGATCTCCGCCTGGGCGGCGCCGGCCCGGGAGCGGGCCGCGCCCAGCCTGCCGGTGAGCCGGGCCAGGCCCTCGCGGCGGTCGGCGATGGCGCGGGCCGCGTCCCGCAGCCGGCGCTCCTCCTCCGCCAGCGCCCGCTCCAGCTCGGCCCGGTGCTCGACGGTGTCCTCCAGGGCGCGGCTGGCCGCTTCCAGAGCGGCCGTCAGTTCCGCTTCCTGCTCCCGGACACGGGCGGCCTCCCGCTCCAGGTCCTCCGGGTCGCGGCCGCGCCGCTCGTCCTCGCCCGGCGCGGCGGTGGCGCTGCGGACCCGGGCCTGGGCCAGCGACTCGGTGCCGCGGACCCGTTCGGCCAGCTGGGACAGCTCGTACCAGGTCTGCTGGGCCCGCTGGACGCGCGGGCTGAGCTCCCGTACGGCGGACTCCAGTTCGGCCTCGCGGCGCAGCGCGAGCTCCAGTTCGGCCTCCGCGGCCTCCTTGCGCTCCTTGAGGGCGGCCTCGTCGGCGACCTCCGCCGCCAGCGCGGAGCGCAGGGTGACGAGGTCGTCGGCGAGCAGCCGCAGCCGGGCGTCGCGCAGGTCGGCCTGGATGACCGCGGCCCGGCGGGCCACCGCGGCCTGCCTGCCGAGCGGTTTGAGCTGCCGGCGCAGTTCCTCGGTGAGGTCCTGGACGCGGGCCAGGTTGGCCTGCATGGCGTCCAGTTTGCGGAGGGCCTTCTCCTTGCGCTTGCGGTGTTTGAGGACGCCGGCCGCCTCCTCGATGAAGGCGCGGCGGCCCATCGGGTCGGCGTGCAGGACGGAGTCGAGCTGGCCCTGGCCGACGATGACGTGCATCTCCCGGCCGATGCCGGAGTCGGAGAGGAGTTCCTGGATGTCCAGCAGCCGGCAGGTGTCCCCGTTGATCTGGTACTCGCTGCCGCCGTTGCGGAACATCGTGCGGGTGATGGTGACCTCGGCGTACTCGATCGGCAGGGCGCCGTCGGAGTTGTCGATGGTCAGGGACACCTCGGCGCGGCCGAGCGGAGGGCGGCCGGTGGTGCCGGCGAAGATGACGTCCTCCATCTTGCCGCCGCGCAGCGACTTCGCCCCCTGCTCACCCATGACCCAGGAGAGCGCGTCCACCACGTTGGACTTGCCGGAGCCGTTGGGGCCGACGACACAGGTGATGCCGGGCTCGAAGCGCAGGGTGGTGGCGGAGGCGAAGGATTTGAATCCGCGCAGGGTCAGGGCCTTGAGGTGCACGCCGCCGGACTCTACCTTTCACGTTCGGTTTCACCCATGAAGGTGCAGGGCACATTCGACGTTAATGGAGATCACTCGGACGGGCGGGCGGCGCGGCGCGGCGCCGTGCGGGGCGCCGGGAGCGGGAAAAGAAAGAAGGGACGCCGAGGCGTCCCTTGCAGATCGTGCTGTGTTCGGGGCTGGAGTCGAACGACGAGAGCGCGGATCAGGTGAGCGCAGGCTCCGCCTTGGGTACGTCGATGTCGATGCTGTCCAGCAGCGAGTCTCCGTGCTGAGCGGCGGCCGTCAGCGCGTCGTTCTCGGACTGAATCCGTACGAGCTCGGACTCGAGGTCCTGGACGCGCTGCTGAAGCCGTCGCATCTCGGCGAGGAGTCGCGGGTCGGAACCGCCGACGTAACCGAGAAGCGCCTTTGCCATGATGGATGGTCCTCCACACTGAGTGACCGACCGAAGCGGTGTGGGTCGTGAGGGTTCGCACCCGCGGTGCCCGGCAGTGCCCGTCAGTCACTGCGCTACTACTCTCGACACTGCCAAACAGCTCAGGTGCGCGGGGACTTCCAGCGTCTCACCAAAAAGTTTGACGGTCAACACGATCACGCCCCGTATCGGCGGGCATCCCGGGCCGGTGGAGGGGTTCGGCGATCACCCTCGGCCACGAGCCTTCCACGAAAGCCTGATCGCGGCAACGTATACGCAGATCAGCACATGATCATTCGATGAGGTCAGCGAATGGCGAATCCGTCATATCCACCGCGCGGAGTGCCCCAGATCTCAGTCACTCCGTCGACCCGGCCGGGCGTGTCGGAAGATCGAAGCCATTCCAGCAGACGGTGGCAATTCTCACGTTGACCTTCGGCCACGACCTGTACCCGGCCGTCGTCCAGATTCAGGGCGAATCCGGTCAGTCCGCCGATCTCCAGGGCGTTCTCCCTGGTGAACCAGCGGAAGCCCACTCCCTGTACGCGGCCGCGTACCCACGCGGTCATTCGGACATCCTCGTTCATGCCCGAACGCTATCCGCGCGTTCGTCCGCGGGTCGCATCGGGCCCGGCCCTCATGGCGTACAGTCGCCGACCAATGAACTCACCCGTTTGGGTGAGTAAAGGTCGATCTTGGAGGGTACGGCCCCATGGGACGCCACCGACTCCCCGCGACGCGCCGCACCCGGCGCGGCGGCACCGCTGTGCGCAACGGCCTGCTCGGTGCGGGCGCGGCGGTGGTACTGGGCACGGCCGCGGTGACCACGGGCGTCGTCCCGGTCGGCAGCGCCTTCCCGTACGTGGGCACCGGGAGCGCGGACGAGGAGCGTCCCGCCGAGGCCGGGCCCAAGCCCTCCCCGGGCGGCGGCGCCCTGACCCCGCAGGGCGGTCTGGCGAACCTCTCGGGCCGTTCCCCTTCGCCCGAGTCGGCGAGCGGCACCCGTGCGGCCGCCTCCCCCAAGCCTTCGGCGCCGGCTTCGCCGTCCGCCTCCGCGCCGTCCCCGGCTCCGGCCTCCCCGACCCCCTCGGCCCCGTCGCCCTCACCCTCGGCCCCGGCCTCCGCCTCCGCTCCGGCGAAGCCGGCTCCGGCGCCCTCCACGAAGGCCCCGGAGAAGCCGAAGGCGAAGCCGACCCCGCCGGTCGCGCCGCCGGTCGCCCCGTCGGTCGCCCCGTCGAAGCCCGTGGTCGCGGCCCCGCCCGTGCCCACCGGCCACTCCGCCGAGGAGGCCGCCGTACTCGCCCTGGTCAACCAGGAGCGCGCGGCGGCCGGCTGCCCGGCCGTCCGGGCCAACCCCCCGCTGGCCGCGCTGGCCGGGGCGTTCAGCAAGGACATGGCCCAGCGGAGCTTCTTCGACCACACCGACCCGGACGGGGACACCCCGTGGGCCCGCGCGGCCCAGGCCGGCATCTCCGGCCTGGGCGGCGAGAACATCGCCCGCGGCCAGGGCGACGCCGCCTCGGTGATGAAGTCCTGGATGAACAGCCCCGGCCACCGGGCGAACATCCTCAACTGCGAGTTCCGCACCCTGGGCGTCGGCATGTACGACGCCCAGGGCGGCCCCTGGTGGACCCAGAACTTCGGCTTCTGAGTCCAGCCCCCGGTGGCGCGGGTCAGGGACCAGCCACCGGCGACGCCTCACGTCCACCGCTGGATGACCTGCGGGGGCACCTCGGGGGCCGGCCAGACCTGGATGCGGACCTTCTCGGTGGTCTCGGGGCTCTTGTCGGAGTTCGACTTCCGCCTCGGTGGCCCGCGCCAGGTTGCTCCGGGACACGCGGATGCGGTTCCAGCCCGGGAGGACATGGAAGGTCGCCGCGGCCGGCGCGTGGTCCGTGCACCCCGGGACCGTCAGCCGCCCCCGCGAGACGTCGAGGCCGGCTTCGACGACGTGGTCGAAGCCGGCACACTGCCACGCAGCAGTGACAGGGGAAGGGGCCGGGTCTGGGACCCGGCCCCTTCCTCTTGCTGCTTCCGCCCCCGGTGACGTGGTCAGGCGGAGGCGAGGGCCGCGCGGCCGGCGGCGAAGACGCGGGCCGTCTCGGCGACGCGGCGGCCGAGGTGTTCGGCGGTCGCCACGTCGGCCTTGTGGACGGCCTCGGGGCCCTCGTCGGAGTTGCTCTGGGCGGCCGCGCCGGAGAAGAAGCCGAGCCGGTTCAGGTCGTTCTCGGAGCCGGTGGAGGAGTTCCAGCCCGGCTTGAGGCCCAGGTTGACCCAGCTCATGCCGTGCTGCGCGGCGAGGGTCTGGAAGAACTGCAGGGTGTGCAGCTTGTCGCCGCTCTTGGAGCCGGAGTTGGTGAACCCGGCCGCCAGCTTGTCCTGCCAGGCGTCGGCGAACCAGCGCTTCGAGGTGGCCTCGGCGAAGACGTGGAAGGCACCGGAGGCGGTGCCCATGTAGGTCGGGGAGCCGAAGACGATCGCGTCGGACGCGTCGAGGAGCTCCCACTGCGCGTCGTCGATCTCGTCGACCTTGATCAGGTGCACGGTGGCGCCGGCCTCGGCGGCCCCGTTGCGCACGGCCTCGGCGATGACGGCGGTGTGGCCGTAGCCGGAGTGGTAGGCGATCGAGACGACAGGGGTGTTCGCGGACAAGGCCGTTCTCCCATCAGGGGTGGTTAGTGCGATGAGGAAAGGAAAGCACTAACTTTTTGAAAGCGCAAGCGTTCGCATTGCGCTCACCCTCGGATAGCACTTCCTGTCGGAGGGCGCTGCCCGGGAGTACGCTGGAGGTATGGACGCCACGACACGCACCGGGACCGACAGCGACGACCTCGCCTACGACGTCTTCGCGCGCGCCTGCCCGTCCCGCGAGACGCTGGAGCACGTGACGGGGCGCTGGGGCAGCCTGACGGTGAGCGCCCTGTACGACGGGGCGTGCCGGTTCAACGAGCTGCGCCGGCGGGTGGACGGGGTGAGCGAGAAGATGCTCTCCCAGACCCTGCACGCGCTGGAGCGCGACGGCATCGTGCACCGCGAGGCCCAGCCCACCAACCCGCCCCGGGTGGATTACGAGCTGACCCCGATGGGCCGGGAGGTCGCGGAGCGGCTGCTGTCCCTGATCCGGTTCCTGGAGAGCAGCACGCCGGGCGTGCTGGAGGCCCGGGAGCGTTACGACGCGGTGCGCGGCGGCCGCTGACAGCGCGGGCAGAAGTAGCTGGAGCGGTTCATCCAGGGACGGCGGCGCATGGGCGTGCCGCAGCGGCGGCAGGGCTCGTCCTCGCGCCCGTAGGCGTCGAGCGAACGGTCGAAGTAGCCCGACTCGCCGTTGACGTTGACGTACAGGCTGTCGAAGCTGGTGCCGCCCACCGCCAGGGCGGCGTTCATGACGTCCCGGACGTGGCCGAGGAGCTCGGCGCTCCGGGGGCGGGTGAGGGTGGCGGTGGGGCGCTCGTAGTGGAGCCTGGAGCGCCACAGCGCCTCGTCGGCGTAGATGTTGCCGACACCGCTGATCAGCGACTGGTCGAGCAGGGCGCGCTTGAGGGTGGTCCGCTTGGCGCGCAGCGCCAGGTGGTAGGCGGTCTCGTCGAACAGCGGGTCCAGGGGGTCGCGGGCGATGTGCGCGATGACGTCGGGCAGTGCCTCGGGGCTTCCGGGGACGGTGTCGTGCAGGGAGAGCCCGCCGAAGGTCCGCTGGTCCACGAACCTCAGCTCGGTCCCGGCGGCGTCCGCGAACCGCACGCGGATGCGCAGGTGCTTCTCGTCGGGGGCCCCGGACGGCTGGACGAGCAGCTGCCCGCTCATGCCCAGGTGGCCCAGGACCGACTGCTCCTGCCCCTCCAGCGGCAGCCACAGGTACTTGCCGCGCCGCTGCGGCACGCCGAGGGTCCGCCCGGTCAGCCTGACCGCGAAGTCCTCCCCGCCTGCCGTGTGCCGGCGTACGGCGCGGGGGTGCAGCACCTCGACCTCGGCCACGGTCCGCCCGGCCACCCAGCGCTCCAGCCCGCGCCGGACGACCTCGACCTCGGGCAGTTCGGGCACGGGTGGCTCCTCGGGACTGGCGTCCGTACCGGTGGCGGACGGGGTGGGCGGACGGGGCTCGTACGGGTGAGCGTACGGAACCGCCCGCCTCCCCTGGAGCGGGGGGCGGGCGGTCCGTCGAAGGAAACGCGAAGGAAGGCGTCAGGCCGGCTGTGCCGGATCGGCGGGCGTCGGGACGCCGCCGTCCGCGGTCGCGACCGAGGCGGCGGCCGCCGCCTCGGTCTTGGCCCGCTCGTCCGCAGCCGCGCGGATCGCGCGCCAGGCGGACTCGGCTGCCTGCTGTTCCGCTTCCTTCTTGCTGCGGCCGGTGCCGGTGCCGTACGAGACACCACCGACGCGGGCGGCAGCGGTGAAGGTCTTCTCGTGGTCCGGGCCGGTCTCGGTGACGAGGTACTCGGGTACACCGAGGCCCTCGGCCGCCGTCAGCTCCTGGAGGCTGGTCTTCCAGTCCAGGCCGGCACCGAGGTTCGAGGACTTCTCGATCAACGGGTCGAAGAGCCGGTGGACCAGCTCAGAGGCCGCGTCGAGGCCCTGGTCGAGGTAGACCGCGCCGATCACCGCTTCGAGGGTGTCGGCGAGGATGGAGGCCTTGTCCCGGCCGCCCGTGCCCTCTTCGCCCCGGCCGAGCCGGATGAAGGAGCCGAGTTCCAGGCCGCGTCCGACCTCCGCCAGTGCACGCGAGTTGACCACCGCGGCCCGCAGCTTGGCCAGCTGGCCTTCGGGCAGGTCCGGGTGGGTCCGGTACAGCGTGTCCGTGACCACCAGGCCGAGCACCGAGTCCCCGAGGAACTCCAGCCGCTCGTTGGTGGGCAGACCGCCGTTCTCGTACGCGTACGAGCGGTGGGTCAGCGCACGCACCAGAAGGGCGGACTCGAGCTGATAGCCGAGCCGCCCTTCCAGAAGCGTGTGGGACGAGGCCGCGTTGTTGCTGTCCGCCTGCTTTTTGTCGCCGGCAAGCTCAGACATTGCGCCTCTCACCAGCCGCTCAGACCTCGAGGACCTGGCGCTTGTTGTAGGTGCCGCAGCTCGGGCACGCGATGTGCTGCTGCTTCGGCTCCTGGCAACGCTCGCACGAAACCAGGGGGGTGACCGCAGCCTTCCACTGCGACCGGCGGTGGCGCGTGTTGCTGCGCGACATCTTCCGCTTCGGAACAGCCACGGCTACTTCTCCTGCTTCTCGTCGACGCCGGATGCGGCGCCGCTCATGTTGTCCTTCTCGTCGTCCTGATCGGTCACGACGAGTCCCTGCAGTGCCGCCCAACGGATGTCGACGGCGTCGTGGTGGTGGTCCGGGTCGTCATTCAGGCTGGCCCCGCAGTCGGGGCACAGACCGAGACAGTCCTCCCGGCACACCGGCTGCAGCGGCAGTGCGAGCACCACCGCGT
The DNA here is from genome assembly GCF_042900645.1 of Streptomyces sp. NPDC012888. NCBI lineage: Bacteria > Bacillati > Actinomycetota > Actinomycetes > Kitasatosporales > Streptomycetaceae > Streptomyces > Streptomyces sp. NPDC012888. The sequence goes on from NZ_JBIBBM010000016.1 coordinate 133,591, forward strand.
CCCGCAGCACGGGTTCGAGGTCGAACAAGCCGTCCTCGAGGAAGAGCATGCCCTCGTCATCCTCGGCGTCGTCGCCGGCGTCCGCCTTGGGGCGGCCCCGGTCGTCGGCGTCAGGGTACGAGAACATCTCCTGGAAATCCGCGTCGAGCTCGCGCTCCACGGACTCCAGACACCTTACGCACTCCCCCTGGACGGTTCCACGGGCGGTGCCTGTGACAAGCACCCCTTCCATGACCGACTCCAGGCGGAGGTCGAGCTCGATGGGAGCGCCTTCCGGCACTCCGATGACCCCGTCGAGACCGAAGTCCGCCGGAGCCGGGATCTCGCGGGACAGCCGCTGCATGGCACCAGGACGCCGACCCAGCTCGTGCGTGTCGAACACGAGGGGGTTGCGGTGGTCGAGGCGGGTGTTCAGGGCCGTTCCTGCTTTCGAGAAGATCGTGTCCGCGTGCTTTTGGGCACGCGAGAGGGCGGCGCATACGCGCGACCGAAGAGCCAGGATACCCGGCGCTCCGCTCTGAGCCCAATCCGGACCGGATCCGTCGCTAGCGGCCCTGTTCGTACTGGCGCAGCTGGTCCAGGTTGATCATGCTCGTGTCGAAGAAGCTGGTCTCGTCGAGCGCCGCCTGCGGGTGCTGCTGGTGCTGCTGCGGGTGGTGGTGCTGGGCCTGGTGCTGCGGGTCCTGCTGGTAGGCCGCGTACGGGTCGGCCTGGCCGGGCTGCGGGTAGCCGCCGTAGGGGTCGGCCTGCGGGTGCTGGTAGCCGGGGTAGGGGTCCTGGTAGGCGTAACCGTCGGGTACCGGCTGCGACTGGTGCTGCTGGTAGCCGTACGCGTCGTAGACCGGCTGCTGCGGCACCGGCGCGACGGGGGCGGGCGCCGGCTCCGGGTCCGGCTCCGCCAGCGCGGCCAGGAAGTCGGCGTCGGCTGCCGTGCGCGACTGCGGCGCACCGGCGGCGTCCCGTGCGGCGATGTGGGCGCCCAGGTCGTCGGTGGGCACACGGCCCTGGAGCTTCTGCCGGCCGCGGCCGACCGCCTCCAGGGTCTTGGCCAGCACCGCCTCGAAGGTGGCGAGCTTGGCGGAGATGTACTCCTCCGCGGACCCGTGGCCCTCGTCGGTGGCCTCGCCGGCCAGCAGTTTCTCGCGACCCCGGTCCACCGAGCCGATGGTCTTGGTGAGCACGACCTCGAAGTTGGCGAGCTTGCTGTCCACGTAGTCGTCGGCCTCGGCGCGGATCTCGGCGGCCTCCCGGCGGGCCTCGGCGAGGATGCGGTCCGCCTCGTCCCGGGAGCGCCGGGCGACCTCGGTGTCGGAGATTAGCGAACCCCGCTGGGCGTGCGCCGACTCGATGATCCGCTCGGCCTCCAGGCGGGCCTCCTCGACCAGCTGCTCCCGTCCGCCGATCAGTTCCCGGGCCTGTGCGAGGGAGCCCGGCAGGGCCTCCCGCACCTCCTGGAGCATGCCGAGCAGCTCGGCCCGGTTGACCACGCAGGAGGCCGACATGGGCATGGACCGGGCGCCGCCGACCGCCGCGACGATCTCGTCGAGCTTCTTCTGCACGTCCATACGGGCTCGCACTCTCTCGGCCCCGGGTGGTTCCCGAGACGGACGGGACGACTGTAAGGCCACGGCCGGAGGCCCGGGGGCGGAGTGACGGGACGTCAGGAGGGTCAGCGGTTGCCGAGACGTTCCATCAGTGCGGCGTGCACGTGCGGGGGCAGCAGGTGGGAGACGTCACCGCCCCACGCGGCGACCTCCTTGACCAGGGAGGAGGAGAGGAAGCTGTAGGTGGGGTTGGTGGGGACGAAGAGCGTCTCCACGCCGGTCAGGCCGTTGTTCATCTGGGCCATCTGGAGTTCGTAGTCGAAGTCGCTGACGGCGCGCAGCCCCTTGACGATGGCGGGGATGTCGCGCTGCTTGCAGAAGTCGACGAGCAGACCGTGGAAGGCCTCCACCTGGACGTTGCCGTAGTCGGCGGTCGCCTCGCGGATCAGCTCGATCCGCTCCTCGACCGTGAACAGTCCCTTCTTGGACTGGTTGATCATCACGGCGACGTGGACGACGTCGTACAGCTTGGAGGCGCGTCCGATGATGTCGAGGTGTCCGTTGGTGATGGGATCGAACGATCCCGGGCAGACGGCGCGGCGCAACTGAACTCCCTCGTTCATGAGTCTTCGCTGGTGAGAGCGGCGCGACCGTACCAGAGGGTGCCTTCGCCGTACCGCCGGGAGCGGAGCGGCTCGAACCCGTCGGGCCAGGGGAAGGCGCCGCTGCGAGTGCTTCGCTCCACGGTGACGAGCGCGTCGTCGGTGAGCCAGCCATTGGCGCGGAGTGTGAGCAGGATCTCGCCAAGATCGCTGTGGGTGACGGCGTAGGGCGGGTCCAGGAAGACGATGTCGTACGGGTCTCCCGGCGCCGGGACGGCGACGACCTGCTCGGCCTTGCCGGCCCGGAACTCCGCGCCGGGCAGGCCCAGCGCGCCGATGTTGTCCCGGATGGCCCGCGCGGCCCGGGCGTCGGCCTCGACGAGCAGGGCGTGGGCCGCGCCGCGGGAGAGCGCCTCCAGGCCGACGGCCCCCGAGCCGCCGTACAGGTCGAGGACCCGCGCGCCCGCCAGGCCGTGCAGGGACTCCCAGGTGGAGAACAGGCCTTCGCGTGCGCGGTCGGAGGTCGGCCGGGTGCCGGTGCCGGGCGGCACGGCCAGCCGGCGCCCGCCGGCGGTGCCGGCGATCACGCGGGTCATCTGGGTTCCTTCGGGTCTGCGGGTGGTGGTGGCCGCCGCCGGGGCGGCCACCACCATTGTCAGCCCTTCTCCAGGTACTGCTCCCGTTCGGTGTCGAGGAGCGCGTCCAGGGCGGTGCGCAGCCCCGGCAGGGCCTCCAGGCCGGGGTCGGCGGTGACCACCCGGGTGGCTTCCTCGCGGGCCTGGGCGATGACCTCCTCGTCCTCGATGACGGCCAGCATCCGCAGCGAGGAGCGGACCCCGGACTGGGCCTGACCGAGGACGTCGCCCTCGCGGCGCTGTTCGAGGTCGATGCGGGAGAGCTCGAAGCCGTCGAGGGTGGCGGCGACGGCGGCCAGCCGGGCGCGGGCCGGGCTGGCCTCGGGCATGTCGCTGACGAGGAGGCAGAGGCCGGGGGCGGAGCCGCGGCCGACCCGGCCGCGGAGCTGGTGCAGCTGGGAGACCCCGAACCGGTCGGCGTCCATGATCACCATCGCGGTGGAGTTGGGCACGTTGACGCCGACCTCGATGACGGTGGTGGCGACCAGGACCTGTGTCTCGCCGGCCGCGAAGCGGCGCATCACCTCGTCCTTGTCGGCGGGGTCCATGCGGCCGTGCAGGACCTCCACGGTGAGCCCGGCGAGCGGGCCGGTGCGCAGCTGTTCGGCGACGTCGAGGACGGCCAGCGGGGGCCGTCGCTCGTCGGCGTCCTCCGCACCGTCCGCGCCCTCCATGCCCTTGGCGCTCTTGGCGCTCTTGGAGCCCTTGGAACCCTTGCCGCCCTTGCCGTTGTCGTCCTCGCCGTCGCCGATGCGGGGGCACACCACGTAGGCCTGGTGGCCCTTCCCGACCTCCTCGCGGACCCGTTCCCAGGCCCGGGTGAGGAAGTGCGGCTTGTCCCGGGCGGGGACGACGTGGGTGGCGATGGGCGAGCGGCCGGCCGGCAGCTGGTCCAGGACGGAGGTCTCCAGGTCTCCGAAGACGGTCATGGCGACGGTCCGCGGGATCGGAGTGGCGGTCATCACCAGCAGGTGCGGCGGCTGTTTGCCCTTGGAGCGGAGGGCGTCGCGCTGTTCCACGCCGAACCGGTGCTGCTCGTCGACCACGACCAGGCCGAGGTCGTGGAACAGGACCTTGTCCTCGATCAGGGCGTGCGTGCCGATGACGACGCCGGCCTCGCCGGTGGCGAGGTCGAGCAGCGCCTGCCTGCGGGCGGCCGTGCCCATCGACCCGGTGAGGAGCACCACCTTGGTGGCCTGTTCGGCGCCGCCGAGCATGCCGCCCTCGGCGAGCTCGCCCATCATCTCGGTGACGGACCGGTGGTGCTGCTGGGCGAGCACCTCGGTGGGCGCGAGCATGGCGGCCTGGCCGCCGGAGTCCACGACGGCGAGCATGGCCCGCAGCGCGACCAGGGTCTTGCCGGAGCCGACCTCGCCCTGGAGCAGCCGGTGCATGGGGTGTTCGGTGGCGAGGTCGTCGAAGATCTCCCGGGAGACCTTCTGCTGGCCCTCGGTGAGGGTGAAGGGCAGCCTGGCGTCGAGCGCGTCGAGGAGTCCGCCCGGGACGGGGCGGCGGGCGACGGCGGGCAGCTGGGTGTCGGCGTGGCGGCGGCGGGCCAGGGCGACCTGGAGGACGAAGGCCTCGTCCCACTTGAGGCGTTCCCGGGCGACGGCGACGTCGGCCTTGGCCCGCGGGCGGTGGATCTTCCGCAGGGCCTCGGGGAGGGTGACCATGCCCCGGCCCTCGCGGAGCGCGGGCGGCAGCGGGTCGACGGCCGCTTCGGCGGCGGGCAGCACGGCGTCCACCGCCTTGGAGATCTTCCAGGTCTCCAGCTTGGCGCAGGCCGGGTAGATGGGGATGAGCCGGCCGGCGAAGGCGTCCACCGCCTCGCGGTCCGAACCCTCGCCGCCGAGCAGCTCGTACGCGGGGTGGGACAGCTGGAGCCTGCGGTTGAACACGCCGACCTTGCCGGCGAACATCGCGCGGGTGCCGGGGAGGAGCTCCTTGTGCGGCTTGTGCACCCCCGAGCCGAAGAAGACCAGCTGGAGGCGGCCGGCGCCGTCCGTGATGGTGACTTCGAGGCGTCTGCCGCGGCCCCCGTTGAAGGTGTGGACGCGGGCGTCGGCGACCTGCGCGACCACCGTGACGTGTTCGTCGAGCTGGTCCGAGAGCTCGGCGAGCGAGGTCAGCTCGCCGCGCTCGGCGTACCGGCGGGGGTAGTGGTGCAGCAGGTCGCCGACCGTGTGCAGGCCGAGCTGCTCGGCCAGCACCTTGGCGGTGGCGGGGCCGAGGGTCTTCTTCAGTGGTTCGTCGAGCGCGGGCACGTGTTCCATTCCACACCATGCCGCCGACAGCGCGGCGCCGCCGGGCTCCCGCCGCCCGCGGCTATTCGACGCCGATCAGGAGCGGGGCGGAGTGGCGGCCACCGCGGTAGGTGACCGTGTCCACGGCCAGGTGGCCGTCCCGTACGTAGGCCTCCAGGCGGTGCGCAAGGGCGTCGGGGACCTCCGGTCCGAGCACCAGGGTGACCAGTTCGCCGCCGGAGCCCAGCATCCGCTGGAGCACCGCCTGCGCGGTCGCGGCGAGGTCGGCGCCGATCACGGCCACGTCCCCGTCGATCAGGCCGAGGACGTCGCCGGCCTGGCAGATGCCGGCCGAGGTGAACGAGCGGCTCTCGGCGACCGCGAGTTCGCCGTAGCGGGTGGCGCCGGCCGCCGAGGTCATGGCGACCACGTCCTCGTCGAAGCTGCCCTCGGGGTCGTGGACGGCGAGCGCGGCCAGCCCCTGGACCGCAGAGCGGGTGGGGATCACCGCGGCCCGCACGCCCTCGGCGCGGGCCTGGCCGGCGGCGGCCGCGGCGACCGCGCGCAGTTCGGCGTCGTTGGGCAGCAGCACCACCTCGCGGGCGTGGGCCCGGCGTACGGCGTCCACGAGGTCCTCCACGGACGGCGGCTGTCCGGGCCGGGCCGGCACGGTGGTGGCGCCCGCCTCCCCGCACAGTCCGGCCAGGCCCTCGCCCTGGACCACGGCCACGACGGCCCGCTGGGCGCGCTCGCCGCGCCCCCGCTGCCGCTGGTCGCCGAAGTGGGTGATCCGGATCCGGTACGGCCGGCCGGCCTCGATGCCGGCCTCCACCGCGGCGCCGGGGTCGTCGACGTGGACGTGGACGTTCCACAGCCCGTCGCCGCCGACCACCACCAGGGAGTCGCCCAGGGCGTCCAGCCGCTCGCGCAGCGCCGCCACGGCCGCGTCCCCGGCCTCCAGGAGGTAGATCACCTCGAAGGCGGGCCCGCCGTGCTCCTGGGCGCAGGCGTCCGGCCGCACCGGGACGGCCGCCGGCCGCCCGGGCACCGGTTCCGCCTCGGGAGCGCGGCCGGAGAGCGCCTGCCAGAGCGCCCCGAGTACGGCGACCAGCCCGCAGCCCCCGGCGTCGACGACCCCGGCCCGGCCCAGCTCGGCCAGCTGGCCCGGGGTCCGCTCCAGGGCGGCGCGGGCCCCGTCGTAGGCGGCCCGGGCGACGGCCGCCGGAGGTCCCGCCACGGCTTCGGCGGCGCGGGCGGCGGCCCGGGCGACGGTCAGCATGGTGCCCTCGACGGGGTGGGCGACGGCCTCGTAGGCCGAGTCGGCGGCCCGGGTCAGGGCGTGCGCGAGGCGGGTGCCGGGGCCGTCGGCCGCGGTGCCGGGGTGTTCGGCGTCGGTGCCGAGTACGTCGGCCATGCCGCGGAGCAGCTGCGCCAGGATGGTGCCGGAGTTGCCGCGTGCGCCGGTCAGGGCTCCGTGCGCGTACGCCCGTACGGCGCGGGCGAGGGAGACGGGCGTGCCGTCGCCGGGCGGGGCGGCGCAGGCGGCCTCGACCTCGCGGGCGGCGGACTCGGCGGTCAGGTAGAGGTTGGTCCCGGTGTCGGCGTCGGCGACCGGATAGACGTTGATCGCGTCGATGTCCTCGCGGGCCCGGCCGAGCGAGGCCAAGGCCAGCGAGCTCCAGGTGCGCACCGCTTCGGCGTCGAGGGTGTGCGGCTCGTGCGGCACCGGGGGTTCCTCCTCCTGCGGGCTGGGGTTCACCGCAGGGTAACGGGGGGAGGGGCGGCGGCCGTGGGCTTCATGGTAGTTTTCTTCGACGGGAGCAGTCGTTGTATGCTGCTCCGGTTGCCCGACGACAGTCGGGTCATACCCCCGGCAAACCACTTCAGATCCCTGATCCGGTGCGCCGGATTTCTCTGTAAGTGCATCTGAAGTCTTTGGAGTGACCTGTGGCTGCCAACTGCGACGTTTGCGGCAAGGGGCCGGGCTTCGGCAACAACATCTCGCACTCGCACCGCCGTACGTCCCGTCGCTGGAACCCGAACATCCAGCGCGTGCGTGCCGTGGTCAGTGGGACGCCGAAGCGCCTCAACGCCTGCACCTCGTGCATCAAGGCCGGCAAGGTCTCGCGCTGACGCTCCCGTCGTAGCGCAGCCCTTCCGGTTGCCGAGAAGGCCGGTTCACCTCTGGTGAGCCGGCCTTTTGCCATTCCCTGAGGCGGGGCGTCGGCCCGGCGGAGCCGCGCCCGTACCCGCGCGCCCGCGCCAGGGGGTACGGGCGCGGGCGGACGGCGGGCCGGCTCAGGACCGCCAGCGCCAGGCGTGGTCCACCGGGCCGATGCCCGAGCCCAGCGGGAAGCCCGCCGCGATCGCCGGGGTCACGTACTCCTTGGCCGCCGTGACCGCCTCCGGGACCGTCAGGCCGCGGGCGAGGCCGGCCGCGACGGCGCTGGCCAGGGTGCAGCCGGTGCCGTGGGTGTGCCGGTTGTCGTGGCGGGGGGCGCGCAGCCAGTGCTCCTCGGTGCCGTCCGTGAGGAGGTCGACCGCCTCGCCGCCGCCCGCGTCGAGGTGGCCGCCCTTGATCAGCGCCCAGCGCGGGCCGAAGCCGAGGACGGCGTCCGCGGCCCGCCGCATGTCGTCCTCGGATTCCACCCGGACTCCGGTGAGCTGCGCGACCTCGTCCAGGTTGGGGGTGGCCACCGTGGCGGCCGGCAGCAGCAGCGTGCGTACGGCGTCCAGGGCCGAGGCGGCCAGCAGCGGGTCACCGTGCTTGGAGACGCCGACGGGGTCGACGACGGCGGGGGCGTCCGTACCGGCCAGCAGCCCGGCCACGGTCTCCACCAGCGCGGCGGAGGACAGCATCCCCGTCTTCACCGCGTGGACGCCCATGTCGTCCACCACGGCCCGGTACTGGGCCGTGACGGCCTCGGTGGGGAGCTCCCAGACCCCGTGCACCCCCGTCGAGTTCTGGGCGGTCACGGCGGTCAGCACGCTCATCCCGTGCACGCCCAGGGCCTGCATGGTCTTCAGGTCGGCCTGGATGCCGGCGCCGCCGCCGGAGTCCGACCCCGCGACGGTCAGGCAGAGCCGGGGCGCCGCGACGGCCGGCGCGCTCATCGCAGCGGCTCCTCGGCCGGGTCCGCGCCGAAGTGGTCCCAGCCGCCCGTGCTGGTCCAGGGGGCGCCGTCCACCGTCACCTGCGGCTGCGCCGAGGGGCCGCGGACCTCGCCGATGACCTTCCAGCGGGCGGGCAGCTTCACGTCCGGCGGGAAGGTGGCCACGATGGCGTGGTCCTCGCCGCCGGTGAGCACCCACTGCAGGGGGTCCACGCCGACCGCCTGCCCGATGTCGAACATCTGGGTGGGGATGTCGATCGCGGCCGACCGCAGGTCGATGCGGACCTTGCTGGCCTCCGCGATGTGGCCGAGGTCCGCGACGAGGCCGTCGCTCACGTCCGTCATCGCGGTCGCGCCGAGGCCGGCCGCCGCGGGGCCCGCGTGGTACGGGGGTTCCGGCCGCCGGTGGGCCTCGACGAAGGCGCGCGGGGAGCGGAAGCCGCGGGAGAGCACCGCGAAGCCGGCCGCGGACCAGCCGAGCCAGCCGGTGACCGCGACGACGTCCCCGGGCTTGGCCCCGGAGCGGGTGACGGGCTCGTGGTTACGGAGATCGCCGAGGGCGGTGATGGCCACGGTGATGGTGTCGCCGCGGACGACGTCCCCGCCCACCACGGCGGCGCCGGCGACCTGGCACTCGTCCCGCAGGCCGTCCATCAGCTCGGTCGGCCAGGTCACCGGCAGCTCGGCGGGCACCACCAGGCCGAGCAGCAGCGCGGTGGGCACGGCGCCCATGGCCGCGATGTCGGCGAGGTTCTGCGCGGCCGCCTTGCGGCCCACGTCGTAGGCGGTGGACCAGTCCCGCCGGAAGTGCCGGCCCTCCAGCAGGATGTCCGTGCTCGCCACGACCCGGCGGTCGGGCGCCGACACCACCGCGGCGTCGTCACCGGGCCCGAGCCGGACCGCCGGGGTGCTGGTGAGCCGGGAGGTGAGCTCCCTGATGAGCCCGAACTCGCCGAGCTCGCCCACAGTGCCCTTCATCGCTGTGCTCCTTCTGGCCCAGTCCGCTTGCGGTCGCGAGCCGTCACAGCTCTGGGTACCGTCAACTGATACGTCAACTTGTGCTCTGCGGACGCCCCGCTTGGCGCGGCGCCCGGCTCACGGGTCTCCCCGTGACACTCGGCGACGCGGTACCGTGGCGTCCCTTCTCCCCCGGGGTGTCCCACCCGAAGATTAGGGGGTGTCGGGGAAATGATCCTCGCGGCCGCCCTGGAGGTTCCGTGGTACAGGCGTACATCCTGATTCAGACCGAGGTGGGCAAGGCGTCGTCGGTCGCCGAGGCCATCGGCCAGATCTCGGGGGTGATCCAGGCAGAGGACGTGACGGGTCCGTACGACGTCATCGTCCGGGCCCAGGCGGACACGGTGGACGACCTCGGCCGCATGGTGGTCGCCAAGGTCCAGCAGGTGGAGGGGATCACCCGTACCCTGACCTGCCCGGTGGTGCATCTGTAGCCCCCGTCTACTCTAGGCCGGTGAAGTCCCGCCGCCTCCGGCCCGCCCCCGTGCCCGCGCTGACCGCCCTCGCGGCCCTGCTCGCGGTCGCGGGCTGCGCACCCGGCGACGCGGACGTACGGGTGGAGCCGCCGCCCGCGCCGCCGGCCGAGGTCGCGAAGCTCTGCGCGGCGCTGCACGGGGAACTGCCCGACCGGGTGGCCGGTCTCGCCCGGAGCGGGACCGAGCCCCGGTCGGAGCTGACCGCCGCCTGGGGCGGCCCGGCGATCGTACTGCGGTGCGGGATCCCCAAGCCCGCCGCGATGGCGGATCCCAAGCAGGAGGGGGTCCACGTCAACGGGGTCGCCTGGCTGCTGGAGGAGCTCCCCGACTCCGCCGGCGGCGGGTTCCGGTTCACCACCGGCATGCGGCTGGCCTACATCCAGGTGTACGTGGACGAGGCCCACGCCAAGGACGCGGGCATGCTGGTCGGTCTCTCGGACGCCGTCGCGAGGACGGTTCCGGAAGGCGTGGCCGCGTACTAGCGGGGGCCCGTACGGGCACGACCCGGCCGCCCGGCCGCCGCCGGGTGACGGCGGCCGGCGGCGGGTGTCAGCGCAGGCCCGTGGAGCGGCGGAGCGCGGCCTCGATCAGGCGGTCCACCAGTTCCGGGTACTCGATCCCCGACTCCTGCCACATCCGCGGGTACATGGAGATCGGCGTGAAGCCGGGCATGGTGTTGATCTCGTTGATGACGAAGTCGCCGTCGTCCGTGAGGAAGAAGTCGGCGCGCACCAGGCCCTCGCAGGAGGCCGCCTCGAAGGCCTCCACGGCGAGCCGCTGGACCTCGGCGGTCTGCTCCGCGGTCAGCGGGGCGGGCACGATGCCGGAGGCGGAGTCGATGTACTTGGCCTCGAAGTCGTAGAACTCGTGGCTGGACACCGGCGGGATCTCGGCCGGGGCGCTGGCCCGCGGGCCGTCCTCGAACTCCAGGACGCCGACCTCGATCTCGCGGCCGCGCAGCAGCGCCTCCACGATGACCTTCGGGTCGTGCCGCTGGGCCTCGCGGATCGCCTCGTCCAGGCCTGAGACGTCGTCGACCTTGGTGATGCCGATGGAGGAGCCGGCCCGGGCGGGCTTCACGAACAGCGGCCAGCCGTGCTCGCCGGCGAAGTCGACGATCCGCCGGCGGGCGGCGGAGGCGTCCGCGGCCCACTCGCGCGGGCGGACGGTCAGGTACGGCCCGACCGGCAGCCCGAACGAGGTGAACACCCGCTTCATGTACTCCTTGTCCTGCCCGACGGCCGAGGCGAGGACGCCCGAGCCGACGTACGGGATGCCGGAGAGCTCCAGCATGCCCTGCAGGGTGCCGTCCTCGCCGTAGGGGCCGTGCAGCACGGGGAAGACGACGTCGACCTCGCCCAGCGACTTCGGCACGTTGCCGGGCTCGGTGTAGACGACCTCGCGGGAGGCCGGGTCGACCGGGAGGACGACCCCGCCGTCCTCGGCCTCGGCCAGGTCCGACACGCTCGGCAGGGCGCGGTCGGCGATGGCCATCCGGGCCGGCTCGTCGGCGGTCAGCGCCCAGCGGCCGTCGGTCGTGATGCCGATCGGCAGGACTTCGTACTTGGACCGGTCGATGGACCGGAGCACGGCGCCCGCCGTGACGACCGAGATGGCGTGTTCCGAGCTGCGGCCGCCGAACACGACGGCCACGCGGGGCTTGCGGCCCTGCTGCTCAGGGGTCTGGGGGAGGTTCTCGCTGCTCATATCGCCACGAGGGTACCCGCTCGAACGTACGGAAAGGTGTCAGCGGCGTTCCGGTTTGGCGCTGCGTCCCATCAGGTCCTTCAGCGCGACCAGCGGCGGCTTGCCGTGGTGGACGATGTCGACCACGGTGTCGGTGATGGGCATGTCGACGCCGTGGCGGCGCGCCAGATCGGCCACCGACTGGCAGGACTTGACGCCCTCGGCGGTCTGCTTGGTGACCGCGATGGTCTCCTCCAGGGTCATGCCGCGGCCCAGGTTGGTGCCGAAGGTGTGGTTCCTGGAGAGCGGCGAGGAGCAGGTGGCGACCAGGTCGCCGAGGCCGGCGAGCCCGGAGAAGGTGAGCGGTTCGGCGCCCATCGCCAGGCCGAGGCGGGTCGTCTCGGCGAGGCCGCGGGTGATGAGGGAGCCCTTGGTGTTGTCGCCCAGGCCCATGCCGTCGGCGATGCCGACGGCCAGGCCGATGACGTTCTTGACGGCGCCGCCGAGCTCGCAGCCGACCACGTCGGTGTTGGTGTACGGGCGGAAGTACGGGGTGTGGCAGGCGGCCTGGAGGCGCCGGGCCACGGCCTCGTCCACGCAGGCGACCACGGAGGCGGCGGGCTGCCGGGCCGCGATCTCCCGGGCCAGGTTGGGGCCGGTGACCACGGCCACCCGCTCGGCGGGGACCTTGGCCACCTCCTCGATGACCTCGCTCATCCGCTTGGCGGTGCCGAGTTCGATTCCCTTCATCAGGGAGACGAGGACGGTGTCGGGGGCCAGCAGCGGGGCCCACTCGGCCAGGTTGCCGCGCAGGGTCTGCGAGGGGATCGACAGCACGGTGAAGTCGGCGCCGGCCGCGGCCTCGGCCGGGTCGGTGGTGGCGCGCAGACTGGGCGGCAGTTCGATTCCGGGCAGGTAGTCCGGGTTGGTGCGGCCGGTGTTGATGGCGTCGGCGAGTTCCGGCCGGCGGGCCCACAGGGTCACCTCGCAGCCGGCGTCCGCCAGCACCATGCCGAAGGCGGTGCCCCAGGAGCCCGCGGAGAAGACGGCCGCCTTCACGGGACGTGTCACTTGGTGCCCTCCCCCGCGGCCTTGCGCCGCTGCTCGGCCCGCGCCTTGCGGTGGTCGTACGGCTGCGCGGGGGCCTGCTCCCCGCGCAGTTCCTCCAGCAGGGCGGTGATGGCCGCCATGATGGCCTCGGTGGCCTCCTTGAGGACCTCCGGGGTGGGTTCCCGGTCGTAGAACCGGGAGAGGTCGACGGGCGGCCCGGCGAGCACCCGGAGCCTCTTGCGGGGGAACAGCCGGACCTTGTTCTCCCTGGCGTACGGCGGCATGGCGAGGTTGGCGCCCCACTGGGCCACCGGGATGACGGGCGCCCTGGTGATGAGGGCGACGCGGGCGGCGCCGGTCTTGCCCCGCATCGGCCACTGCTCGGGGTCGCGGGTGAGGGTGCCCTCGGGGTAGAACGCCACGCACTCCCCGCGCTCGATGGCGTCGACGGCGGCCCGGAACGCGTCCAGGGCGTTGGTGGTCTCCCGGTAGACCGGGATCTGTCCGGTCCCGTGGAGGATCGTCCCGACGAACGGCGTCCTGAAGAGGGCGGCCTTGGCGAGGAAGCGGGGGACCCGGCCGGTGTTGTACTGGTAGTGCGCGTAGGACAGCGGGTCCAGATACGAGTTGTGGTTGACGGCGGTGATGAATCCCCCGTCGGCCGGAATGTGTTCCATTCCCCGCCAGTCCCGCTTGAACAGCACGAGCAGCGGCGGTTTGGCGATGACCGCTGCCAGGCGGTACCAGAAGCCGATTCTGCGGCGGGGCACTCTGAACACCTTCCTCTAGGACCGGTTCGGGTGGCGGGGCGCGGTGGGCCGGACAAGTGTCGCCCCGGGTCCGGTCTCTGTCGAGAACACCGTACGCCCCGGTCACGGCGGCGGTCCCCCGGGTTGCCGGGCGGGGGGTGACAATGGCCGTCGGAGGCCGAGCGGAGGGCGGGGCGGGAAGTGGGGCGCAGGAACGCCGGCTGGAGCCTGGTGATACCGCTGAAGCCCCTCGCGCTGGCCAAGAGCCGGCTGGCCGCGGCGGCCGGAGCGGAGCGCGCGGGACTCGCCCTGGCGTTCGCCCAGGACACCGTGGCGGCGGCGCTGGCCTGCGGCGCGGTACGGGATGTGGCGGTCGTCACGGACGATCCCAGGGCCGGAGCGGAACTGGCGCGGCTGGGGGCGCGGATCGTGCCGGACGCCCCGGGCGCGGGGCTCAACCCGGCGCTGGCCCACGGGGCGCGTACGGTGCGGGCGGCCCGGCCGGGGGCGGCGGTGGCCGCGATGAACGCGGACCTGCCGGCGCTGCGGCCGCCGGAATTGCTACGCGTGCTCGAAAGGGCGGGGGATTTTCCGCGCGCATTTCTGGCCGATGCGGCAGGAATCGGAACCACCCTGCTATCGGCTGTTCCGGGCGCGGAATTGGCGCCTGCGTTCGGAGGGGCGTCCCGGCTCCGGCATTCCGGCTCGGGGGCGGTGGAAATCGCCCTGTCCGGGGTCGACAGCGTACGGCTGGACGTGGACACGGGGGCGGATCTGCGGGCCGCCGCGACCCTCGGTCTGGGCCCCCACACCTCCCGATACAGTGCCGGTATGCAGGCAACCGCGTTCACGTACGACGAGCAGACCCGCAGCGGCAGTGTGCTGCTGGACGACGGCACCCCGGTGCCCTTCGAGGCGCCGGCCTTCGACGCGGGCGGCCTGCGGCTGCTGCGTCCGGGTCAGCGGGTACGGATCGAGACCGAGGGCGAGGGCAGCGCGCTGCGGATCACGTTGATCACCCTGCAGACCCTGTGACGGCGGCGGCCGGGAGCCGCACGGACGCACCGCGGGCGGGTCTCCCTGGCTGAGGGAGGCCCGCCCGGCATGTGACTGCTTCCGTCCCGCTTCACTTCTTCCGGGCGGTGGTCTTCTTCGCGGTGGCGGTCTTGCGCGACGTGGTCTTCTTGGCCGGCGCCTTCTTCGCGACGGTCTTCTTGGCGGGCGCGGTCTTCTTGGCGGTGGTCTTCTTGGCCGTGGTGGTCTTGGCCGCCGAGGTCTTCTTGGCCGCCGCGGCCGTGGTGGTCTTCTTGGCCGCGGTGGACTTGGCCGCCGAGGTCTTCTTGGCCGCCGCGGCCGTGGTGGTCTTCTTCGCCGCGGTGGACTTGGCCGGGGTGGCCTTCTTGGCCGCCGCCGTGGTCTTCTTCGCCGCCGAGGTCTTCTTGGCGGCGGCCTTCTTGACCGTGCTGCGGCTGCCGCCGGCGGCGGCGGCCGCCATCAGGCTGCCCTTGGGGGCCTTCTTGACGGCGATCTCTTCGCCCTTGGGGAGCTTCTTCGTGCCGCTGACCAGGTCCTTGAAGCCCTGACCGGCGCGGAAGCGCGGCACCGAGGTCTTCTTGACCCGTACGCGCTCACCCGTCTGCGGGTTGCGGGCGTACCGGGCCGGCCGGTCGACCTTCTCGAACGAGCCGAAGCCCGTGACCGAGACCCGGTCGCCCGCGACCACCGCGCGGACCATCGCGTCGAGTACCGCGTCCACGGCGTCCGCGGCCTGCTGGCGGCCGCCGAGCTTGTCGGCAATCGCTTCTACGAGCTGCGCCTTGTTCACGTCTTCCCCTTCGGAGACATCGCCAGAACGAATGTGTTCAAGCTATTTCGCACGTTAGGCGGATATATACCGCAAATCAAACACGAAACGGGCTAATCACCCTAGTGCCGCAACGACGAACGTCGTTGCGGAGTTCCTTCGCATCAGTCGCCTTCAGGGAATCGACCCTCGTCGAGATCCTTCATCAACCTGTCCAGACGCCTTGCCGCGTCGGCGAGATCGTGCTTCGCCGCGGCCGTGACGACCAACAGCTTCCGGGTCAGCGTCATCCTTACGCCCTCCGGGACTTGCAGTGCGCGCACCTTTGCGTGTGCTTCTTTCAACCGGTCCGCGACGAGCTCGTAGAGCTCGAGTTGACTGTCGCGTTCCATGCACAGATTGTGCCATCTGGGGCGAGTTGTCGCCTCACGGGGCCTCAACATACGGCTGTGCCCCCCGCCGGGAGGCGGGGGGCACAGTCACGGAACGGCGATCCACCGAAGGCGAATAAGCCCTGCTCAGGCTGGAATCAGCCCCGAATCGTGCTCGGCTTGAAGGTGGGGCGGACGCTTTCGTACGCCGCGATGTCGGCTTCGTTCTTGAGGGTGAGGGAGATGTCGTCGAGTCCCTCCAGCAGGCGCCAGCGCGCGTTGTCGTCCAGCTCGAACTCCGCCTCGATACCGGTGGCGCGGACCTGCCGGGCGACCAGGTCGACGGTGATCTCGGCGGTCGGGTCGGCCTCGGTCAGCTCCCACAGACGGTCCACCGTCTCCTGCGGCAGCACCACCGTCAGCAGTCCGTTCTTCAGCGAATTGCCGCGGAAGATGTCGGCGAACCGGGAGGAGATGACGGCCTTGAAACCGAAGTTCTGCAGCGCCCACACGGCGTGCTCGCGGGAGGAGCCGGTGCCGAAGTCGGGGCCGGCGACCAGCACGGTCGCGCCCTGCCGCTCCGGACGGTTGGTGACGAACTCCGGGTCCTTGCGCCAGGCCTCGAAGAGCCCGTCCTCGAACCCGTCACGGGTGATCTTCTTCAGCCAGTGGGCCGGGATGATCTGGTCGGTGTCGACGTTGCTGCGGCGCAGCGGGACGGCCCGGCCGGTGTGCGTGGTGAAGGCTTCCATGGTTATCGGACTCCGGCAGGCGTGGGGACGGCAGAGGACTCGGGCAGATCGGCGGGCGAGGCCAGGTGGCCCAGCACCGCGGTGGCGGCGGCGACCTGCGGGGACACCAGGTGGGTGCGGCCGCCCTTGCCCTGCCGGCCCTCGAAGTTGCGGTTCGAGGTGGACGCGGAGCGCTCGCCGGGCGCCAGTTGGTCGGGGTTCATGCCCAGGCACATCGAGCAGCCCGCGTGCCGCCATTCGGCGCCGGCCTCCTTGAAGACCTTGTCCAGGCCCTCGGAGACGGCCTGCAGACCGACCCGCGCGGAGCCGGGGACGACCAGCATCCGTACGCCCTCGGCGACTTTGCGGCCCTCGATGACCTTGGCGACGGCGCGCAGGTCCTCGATCCGGCCGTTGGTGCAGGAACCTACGAAGACGGTGTCCACCTTGATGTCGCGCAGCGGCTGTCCGGCCTCCAACCCCATGTACTCCAGGGCCTTTTCGGCGGCCAGACGCTCCGAAGCGTCCTCGTACGAAGCCGGGTCGGGGACGTTCGCGGAGAGCGGCGCGCCCTGGCCGGGGTTGGTGCCCCAGGTGACGAACGGGGACAGCGCGGAGCCGTCGATGACGACCTCGGCGTCGAAGACCGCGTCCTCGTCGGTGCGCAGGGTCTTCCAGTAGGCGACCGCCGCGTCCCAGTCCTCGCCCTTGGGGGCGTGGTCGCGCCCTTCCAGGTAGTCGAATGTGGTCTGGTCGGGGGCGATCATGCCCGCGCGGGCGCCGGCCTCGATCGACATGTTGCAGATGGTCATCCGGGCCTCCATCGAGAGCTTCTCGACGGCCTCGCCGCGGTACTCCAGGACGTAGCCCTGGCCGCCGCCGGTGCCGATCTTCGCGATGATCGCGAGGATCAGGTCCTTGGCGGTGACGCCCTCGGCCAGCTCACCGGTGACGGTGATCGCCATGGTCTTGGGGCGCGCCATGGGCAGCGTCTGGGTCGCCAGCACGTGCTCGACCTGGCTGGTGCCGATGCCGAAGGCGAGCGCGCCGAACGCCCCGTGCGTGGAGGTGTGGGAGTCGCCGCAGACCACGGTGGTGCCCGGCTGGGTCAGTCCCAGCTGCGGTCCCACCACGTGGACGACGCCCTGCTCGACGTCGCCCAGCGAGTGCAGCCGGACGCCGAACTCGGCGCAGTTGCGGCGCAGGGTCTCCAGCTGGGTGCGGGAGACGGGGTCCGCGATCGGCTTGTCGATGTCGATCGTGGGGGTGTTGTGGTCCTCGGTCGCGATGGTGAGGTCGAGGCGTCGGACCTTGCGGCCGGCCTGGCGCAGTCCTTCGAAGGCCTGCGGGCTGGTCACCTCGTGCAGCAGGTGCAGATCGATGAAGAGGAGGTCGGGCTCGCCCTCGGCGCGCCGGACGACGTGATCGTCCCAGACCTTCTCCGCGAGTGTCCTACCCATCGCTTTCCCTCCGGCCGGCGTGTGTGGTCCGGCGCTCCTAGAGATCCCGAACCCAGTGGTTCGTGGGCCCGCACATACAGACTGGCGGGTTCTTGGAAAAATTGAACTTGCGTTTCACAGTGTGAGACGTGAATATCGTTGCATGGACAACTCTAGCGGCGTCGGCGTTCTCGACAAGGCAGCTCTGGTATTGAGCGCACTGGAGTCCGGTCCGGCCACCCTCGCCGGGCTGGTCGCGGCGACAGGGCTCGCACGACCCACGGCACATCGCCTCGCCGTGGCTTTGGAACACCACCGGATGGTGGCGAGGGACATGCAGGGCCGGTTCATCCTCGGTCCGCGGCTGGCGGAGCTCGCCGCCGCGGCCGGCGAGGACCGCCTGCTGGCCACGGCCGGACCGGTGCTCACGCACCTCAGGGACGTGACCGGGGAGAGCGCGCAGCTCTACCGCCGGCAGGGAGACATGCGCATCTGCGTGGCGGCCGCGGAGCGGCTGTCCGGACTCCGGGACACCGTGCCCGTGGGCTCCACGCTCCCGATGAAGGCGGGGTCTGCCGCGCAGATCCTGATGGCCTGGGAGGAGCCCGAGCGGCTGCACCGGGGCCTGCAGGGCGCCCGCTTCACGGCGACCGCCCTGTCGGGCGTACGGCGCCGCGGCTGGGCCCAGTCCATCGGCGAGCGGGAGCCCGGCGTGGCCTCCGTCTCCGCGCCGGTGCGGGGCCCGTCGAACCGGGTGGTGGCCGCCGTGTCGGTCTCCGGGCCGATCGAGCGGCTGACCCGCCACCCGGGCCGGATGCACGCCCAGGCGGTCATCGACGCGGCCGCGCGCCTCACCGAGGCCCTGCGCCGCTCCGGCTGACCCACCTATCCCCCAGCAGCTCCCGGGCCCGGGGGCGCGCACGACGCCGCACACGTCCACACGCGCGCTCCCGGGCCCTTCTACGTCCCGGCGCCGTTCCGGCGCGTGCCGCAGGTGTGCGCGGACATGCGAAGGGGCCCTCCGCGATGATCGCGGAGGGCCCCTTCCTTGCGTACCCCCGACCGGATTCGAACCGGCGCTACCGCCTTGAGAGGGCGGCGTGCTAGGCCGCTACACAACGGGGGCAAGATCTTCTTTTGTACTGCGCTGGCCTACCTGGACTCGAACCAAGACTAACTGAACCAGAATCAGTCGTGCTGCCAATTACACCATAGGCCACTGGTGGCTTAGACCAGTTGGTACCCCCGACCGGATTCGAACCGGCGCTACCGCCTTGAGAGGGCGGCGTGCTAGGCCGCTACACAACGGGGGCCCTAGCGATCCTGCATCAAGGCGTCCGGGAGCTACCCAGGAGACCTCGCGGGAAGGATCTGTACCCCCGACCGGATTCGAACCGGCGCTACCGCCTTGAGAGGGCGGCGTGCTAGGCCGCTACACAACGGGGGCAAGCACTGCATGCGCACTGCGCTGGGGTACCAGGACTCGAACCTAGAACAACTGAACCAGAATCAGCCGTGTTGCCAATTACACCATACCCCACTGAAAGTCAACCCTTTGCCGGGTTTCCATTCGAGTGGCGCCTCCGTGGTCTTCGGCCTTTTGGCCCGCCCCGGCGGCGCAGAAAGAACATTACCGGATGCCTGACCGTGCTCCAAAACGGGTATCCCCGGCCAGCACGTGCGGGAGCTCCGCGAGGCCCGCGATCCGGTGCACGCCCTCGGGCGCCGGCCCGGTGCGGCCGCGCCGGTCCAGCCATACGGCGACCAGCCCGGCGTCGCGCGCCCCGCAGCCGTCGATCTCCGGGTGGTCCCCCACGTACGCCACCTCGGCGGGCTCCAGCCCCATCGCGGCGCAGGCCGCCAGGAAGGCACCCGCCTCGGGCTTGCTCGTGCCCAGCTCGACGGCGCACAGCAGCACCTCGAACCGTTCGCGCAGGCCGAGGCTGCGCATCTTGCGCTCCTGGACGGCGCTGCTGGAGTTGGAGAGCAGGCCGTGCCGGTGGGTGCCGGCCAGGGCCTCCAGGGCGGGGAGGGCGTCCGGGAAGAGCGCCCAGGCGGCCTCGTAGTGGGCCAGGTAGCGGCCGAACCAGGTGTCGGCCTCCTCGTCGGTCATCGCGGGCCGCTCCAGGAAGTCGCGCACCCGGTCCCGGCGCTGTCCCTCGAAGGTGCCCAGGCCGTCCGCGAACCGGGCCCAGTGCCGTTCGGTGGCCGCCCGCCACGCCGCGAGGGCCTCGGCGGGCGAGCCGTACAGCGCGCCCAGGCCCTGCTCGTCCAGCCATGCGGCCAGACCCGCGGTGTCGGCACCGGTGTAGTCGAAGAGGGTGTCGTCGATGTCCCACAGGACCGCGCGGATCGGCATGTGACCGACGCTACAACGCCGCGGGGGCGGCCGTCCGGGCAGTGCGGAAAACACTGCGGGACGACCGCCCCCTGGGACGTGCCGCACGTCTCGGCGGGTCAGCCGGCGAGCTTGGCCAGGGCCGCGTCGATGCGGGCCAGGGTCCGCTCCTTGCCCAGGATCTCCAGGGACTCGAAGAGCGGCAGGCCGATGGTGCGGCCCGTCACGGCGACCCGGACCGGGGCCTGGGCCTTGCCGAGCTTGAGGCCGTGGGCCTCGCCGGCGGTGAGCACGGCCTGCTTGAGGGACTCGGGGTCGCTCCAGTCCGCCGACTCCAGGTTGGCGCGGGCGGTGGTCAGCAGCGCCGCCGGGTCGCCCTTCATCGCCTTCTCCCAGGAGGCCTCGTCGGAGACCGGCTCCGGCAGGAAGAGGAAGTCGACGTTGGCGGTGATGTCCGAGAGGACGGTCAGCCGGGTCTGGGCGTGCGGGGCGATGGCCTGCCAGGCCGCCTCGTCGAAGTCCTCCGGGGCCCACGGGGCGTGCGGGGCCTTCAGCCAGGGGGTGCAGGCCTCGGCGAAGGCCTTCGGGTCGAGCCGGCGGATGTGCTCCGCGTTGATCGACTCGCACTTCTTGAGGTCGAAGCGGGCCGGGTTGGCGTTGACGTCGGCCACGTCGAACTTCGCCACCATCTCGTCGATGGTGAAGAGGTCCTGGTCGGCGGAGAAGGACCAGCCGAGCAGGGAGAGGTAGTTCAGCAGGCCCTCGGGCAGGAAGCCGCGCTCGCGGTAGAGGTTCAGCGAGGACTGCGGGTCGCGCTTGGAGAGCTTCTTGTTGCCCTCGCCCATGACGTACGGCAGGTGGCCGAAGGCCGGGATCTCCTTGGCGACGCCGAGCTCGATCAGCGCCTTGTACAGGGCGATCTGGCGCGGGGTGGAGGAGAGCAGGTCCTCGCCGCGCAGGACGTGGGTGATCTCCATCAGCGCGTCGTCGACCGGGTTGACCAGGGTGTACAGCGGGGCGCCGTTGGCCCGGAGGATGCCGTAGTCCGGCACGTTCTCCGGGGTGAAGGTGAGCTCGCCGCGGACGAGGTCGGTGAAGGTGATCGGCTCGTCGGGCATGCGGAAGCGGACGATGGGCGTGCGGCCCTCGGCCTCGTACGCGGCCTTCTGCTCCTCGGTGACCACGCGGCACATGCCGTCGTACCCGGAGGGCCGGCCCTCGCGGCGGGCGAGCTCGCGGCGCTCGTCGAGCTCCTCGGCGGTGCAGTAGCAGTGGTAGGCGTAGCCGCCGTCGATCAGCTTCTTCGCGACGTCGGCGTAGACGTCCATGCGCTGGGACTGGCGGTAGGGGGCGTGGGGGCCGCCGACCTCGGGACCCTCGTCCCAGGTGAAGCCGAGCCACTTCAGCGAGTCGAGCAGCTGCTCGTAGGACTCCTCGGAGTCGCGGGCCGCGTCGGTGTCCTCGATGCGGAAGACGAACGTGCCGCCGTGGTGCCGGGCGTAGGCCCAGTTGAAGAGGGCGGTGCGGACCAGACCCACGTGGGGGTTGCCGGTCGGCGAGGGACAGAAACGTACGCGGACGTTGGCGTTAGCCACGCTTGATCACCTTGTTGGCGAGAGTGCCGATACCTTCGATGGTGACGGCGACCTCGTCGCCGACGTTGAGGGGGCCGACTCCGGCCGGGGTCCCCGTGAGGACGACGTCGCCCGGGAGCAGGGTCATCGCCTCGGTGATGTGCACGATCAGGTCCTCGACGGAGCGGACCATCTCGCTGGTGCGGCCGAGCTGGCGCTGTTCGCCGTTGACCGTGCACCGGATGGCGAGGTCGCTCGGGTCGAGCTCGGTCTCGATCCAGGGGCCGAGGGGGCAGGAGCTGTCGAAGCCCTTGGCCCGGGCCCACTGCTTCTCGCGCTGCTGGACGTCGCGGGCGGTGACGTCGTTGGCGCAGGTGTAGCCGAGGACGACGTCCTTGACCCGCTCGCGGGGGACCTCGCGGCACATGCGGCCGATGACCACGGCCAGCTCCGCCTCGTGGTGGACCTCCTGGGAGAAGGAGGGGTAGGCGATCGGGTCGCCCGGGCCCACCACGGAGGTGGAGGGCTTGAAGAAGGTGATCGGCGCTTCGGGGACCTCGTTGCCGAGCTCCGCCGCGTGCTCCGCGTAGTTGCGGCCCACGGCCACGACCTTGTTCGGGAGCACGGGCGGCAGCAGCCGGACCTTGTCCAGCGGGACCTTCGTGCCGGAGAGCTCGAAGTCCGCGAACGGGATGCCCTTGATGATGTCGATGACGAGCTCGTCGGGGGCATCGCCCTCCACGGCGCCGAAGGCGACATTTCCGTCGATCGAGAATCTGGCGATGCGCAAGGGTCGCGCCTGCCCCTCTGTTCTGCTGGTCTGCTGGCTGGAGTCTGCGTGTCCAGGCTAACGCGACCGGGGGTGGCGGACCGCGCTCGTCAGCCCGCGGCGGCGACGGGCGCGTCCATGAGCGTGGTGCGCCGCGGGTTGGCCGTCTGGGTCGGGAGGTCCATCACGTGCTCCTGGGCCTCGACCGGCTGCATGTCCTCCGCGTCCTTGAGGTGCGCGAGGGTGGTGCGGCGGGGGTTGGCTATCTTGCGGAACATCATCGTGGTGGGTCTTCCTCGTAGGACGGCGGTCGGATGGGTGAAGCCTGCAAACAGTCAGGCTAAACATCCGCTTCCCTCGGAGAACCATCGACTATTGGCCACGAGCATGTGAGTTTGCTCACGAGCGAGCGGGCATTATGGACATAACGACCAGTCATATCCGAGTCGGAAAACGGACATTGCGCCACTGAATGCTTCATTCCGCTGCTGATCATCTCGACTGGGACACCCGCCCGGCCTCGGCGTTTACGGAGCCAAAGTCCGATTCGCCCTCATTCCGGTTCCACGTCCGGTAGCCCGTCCGTCACAAGCCGTCACCGAGTCCGAGGGGCGACACGCGCACCTTGTTGGAGATCCGGCACTGTGCTGGAATTCGCGGGACCGCCGCGGGATTCAGGGGAGACGCGCGGTCAGGACGACCACCAGGGGCCGTTGGCGCCCCATGACTCGACACCGTCCGCCCGGTCGCCCGGGAGGACGCCTGGTCCAGAGGTTGCGACGCTAGTGCAGGGACGTTTCAAGAGGGATGGCAGCGCTGCGGCGGATCAGGAGCCGCGCGGCGGGACCGACCGCGGCTCCTCGCCCCAGCACGCCCAGAACCGCGGGCCGGGCGACGAAGGTGCCGGCACCGCCCCTGCCGCCGCCGTGAAGGCGAAGGGCAAGGGCAAGGGCCGCAAGGACCGGGCCGGTGCCAAGGGCCCGGGCAAGGCCGCCGGCAAGGCGGTCGCGGGCGGCCCCGCCGCCGGTTCCGGCGCGGACGGCTCCATCGAGCTGGACCGGGCGATACCGAAGGCCCCCAGTGGGCCCGGATCGCGCCTCGCGCTCCAGAACTGGCGCATCAGCACGCGACTGCTGTCGCTGCTGACCCTCCCGGTCGTCGCGGCCACCACGCTGGGCGCCGTCCGTATCAACGACTCGCTCAACGACATCGAGCAGCTGGAGCACATGCAGCTGCTGACCACGATGACCCGGCAGGCCACCAACCTGGCCACCGCGCTCCAGGAGGAGCGCGACCGGTCGGCCGGTCCGCTGATGAACAAGAAGGTCGACAGCACGGTCACCTCCTTCCGCGAGGCCACCGACCGCGCCGCCGACTCCTTCCTCGACGCCACCTCGAACATCGACGACGCGGGCGACAAGGACGAGGCCCTCAAGGCCATCCGCTCCAACGTCACCAGCATCGGCCGGCAGATCCGCAGCATCCAGGAGATCCGGGCCACCGCGTACAAGAACGGTGCCCAGCAGACGGTCTCCGAGTACAACTCGCTGATCGTCGGTCTGCTCTCGCTCTCCCAGGAGATGGCCCAGGCCACCTCCAGCCCCGAGATGATCAAGCGTACGCGTGCGCTGGCGGCGTTCTCCTCCATGAAGGAGTACGCCTCCATCCAGCGCGCGATGATCGCCGCCTCGCTCCCGGAGAGCACCAACCAGCAGGGCAAGCTGGAGGAGAACGACCGTCTCTACGGTTACTCGGCGCTCCGGAACTACAGCCAGGCCAAGGCCAACTTCGCGCTCGTCTACCAGGGCAAGAGCGAGGAACTGCTCCAGCCGATGAGCGACGGCAACGTCGAGATCGCGTCCGCCGACCTCTACGCCGAGCGCGTGCTCCGCAACCAGGGCCAGTTCGCCCGCGAGAAGCCGCGTTCCTGGCTGGACTGGTACGAGTCGGACGACACCAAGATCCAGCAGATGAAGAACATCGAGCTCCAGCTGCTGGACCAGATGGAGCAGAAGGCCCGTGAGCTCAAGAACGAGGCCCAGCAGGACGCCCTGATCAACGGTGCCCTGATCCTCCTCGTCCTCGGTGTCTCGCTGGTCGGCGCCTTCGTCATGGCCCGCTCCATGATCCGTTCGCTGCGCCGCCTCCAGGACACGGCGACCCGGGTCGCCCAGGACCGCCTGCCGGAGCTCGTCAAGCAGCTGTCGGAGTCCGACCCGCAGGACGTGGACACCTCCGTGGAGTCCGTCGGCGTGCACTCGCGGGACGAGATCGGCCAGGTGGCCGCGGCCTTCGACGACGTGCACCGCGAGGCGGTCCGCCTCGCCGCCGAGCAGGCCCTCCTCCGGGGCAACGTCAACGCGATGTTCACCAACCTCTCGCGCCGCTCGCAGGGTCTCATCCAGCGCCAGCTCTCGCTGATCTCGGAGCTGGAGTCCCGCGAGGCCGACCCGGACCAGCTGTCCTCCCTCTTCAAGCTCGACCACCTCGCGACCCGCATGCGCCGTAACGGCGAGAACCTCCTCGTCCTCGCGGGCGAGGAGCCGGGCCGCCGGTGGACGCGCCCGGTCCCGCTGGTCGACGTCCTGCGTGCCGCCGCGTCCGAGGTGGAGCAGTACGAGCGCATCGAGCTGGCCTCGGTGCCGTCCACCGACGTGGCCGGCCGCGTGGTCAACGACCTCGTGCACCTCCTCGCCGAGCTGCTGGAGAACGCGACCTCGTTCTCCTCCCCGCAGACCAAGGTCAAGGTCACCGGTCACGCCCTGCCCGACGGCCGGGTGCTGGTCGAGATCCACGACACCGGTATCGGCCTGTCCCCCGAGGACCTCGCCGCGATCAACGAGCGGCTGGCCTCGCCGCCGACCGTGGACGTCTCGGTGTCCCGGCGCATGGGTCTGTTCGTGGTCGGCCGCCTGTCCCTGCGACACGGCATCCGCATCCAGCTGCGCCCCTCCGACTCCGGCGGTACGACGGCCCTCGTCATGCTGCCCGTGGACGTCGCCCAGGGCGGCCGCAAGCCGGCTCCCGGCCAGGCGGGCCCCGGCGGCCCCGGTGCCGCGCAGGGCAACCCGGCCGCGCAGGGTGCCGGTTCCGGCCCCGGCGGCCGTCCGGCCATGGGCGGCGGCCAGCAGCGCGGCCAGGTTCCGGGTGGCGGCCAGCGTTCCGCCCTGCCCGGGCGGGACGGTGCCGGCCAGCAGCGTCCCCCGGCGGGCGGTCCGCAGGGCGGGCGTCCGCAGGGCGGCGCCGGCGCGGGCCGGCCGCAGCAGGGCCAGGGCGGCGGCTTCGACGGCTTCGCCGGCGGCCCGTCCGGCGGGCCCGGCGCGGGCGCGGCGGGCCAGGGCGGCTTCGGCGGCGGCGCCCCGCTGCCCGGTCGCGGCCCGGCGGCGACCGCCCCGTCCTCCGGTTCGGCGGGCTTCCCGCAGGGCAACGGCTTCGAGCGCCCGCAGCCGCAGGCGCCGGGGGCCCCGCAGCGCCAGGCCCCGGCCCAGGCGCAGGCTCACCCGCAGGCCCAGTCGCACACCCAGCCGCAGGCCCAGTCGCAGGCTCCGGGTCAGGCTCCGGCCGCGCCGCAGGGTGCGGGCCGCGGCCCGCGTCCGCAGCTGCCGCCGCGCGGCGGCGCCCCGCGTCCGGAACTCCCGGGCAACGGCGGCCTCCCCGCCGGCCCGGCGCAGACCACCAGCTGGGGTGCCGGTCCGGCCCGCCACGGCGGTCCGGAGGTTCCGCGCGGCCACGACGAGCTGTCGGGCCCCGGCTCGACGGCCGAGTTCGCCCGGCCGGACTTCGACTCCCCGTTCCCCCCGGACAGCGGCACCACGGGCCAGTTCGAGCGCCCCGACGTGCGCGGTCCCGTCCCCGGCGGCCCGGCCTCGACCGGCCAGTCCGCCCCTACGGACTTCCCGCCCTCGCGGGCAGGCGGCCCGGGTGTCGGCTCGTACGGAAACCAGCAGCAGGCGCCCCACACGCCGATGCCGCCGGCTCCGCGCGCCGAGGCCCCGGGACTGCCGCAGGCCGCGGCTCCGGAGGCACTGCCGCCGGCTCCCGGCCGGGCCGCGGACACCCGCAGCCCGATCTTCGACAGCCTGGAGTCCAACTGGTCCCAGCAGCCCGGCGGCGCTCCGCAGGCCCCGGTGCAGGGACCGGCCGTACCCCGGCAGCCGCAGCAGGGCCTCCCGGCCCCGCAGCCGGCCCAGCCGCAGGCGCAGCAGCAGCTGCCGCAGCGCGGTCAGGAGCGGGCGGCCGCGGACTCCGGTCCGGCCACGGTCGCCACGCCGCAGGTGAGCTGGCGCTCCTCCCCCAACGACGAGCTGATGCGGCAGGCCGAGCGCGTGCGCACGCCGGCCGCCGGCGGGGTCACCACCTCGGGCCTACCCAAGCGGGTGCCCCGGGCGAACCTGGTGGCCGGCACCGCGCAGCAGCAGTCCGACACCCAGGCGGGGCCGCAGGTCTCCCGCGCCCCGGACGACGTGCGCGGCCGGCTGACCAACCTCCGCCGCGGTATCCAGCAGGGCCGCCAGGCCGGGAACAACGGTCCGGCAACCGGCAGTTACCACATCGACCCCACTTACCAGCAGGAGCGTTAGTTGAGTTCGATGAGCCAGGCGGCACAGAACCTGAACTGGTTGATCACCAGTTTCGTGGACAACACCCCCGGGGTGTCCCACACCGTGGTGGTCTCCGCCGACGGCCTTCTCCTGGCGATGTCCGAGGGCTTCCCCCGGGACCGCGCCGACCAGCTGGCGGCCGTGGCCTCCGGCCTGACCTCGCTGACCGCAGGGGCCTCCCGCATCTTCGAGGGCGGCTCCGTCAACCAGACCGTGGTCGAGATGGACCGGGGCTTCCTGTTCCTGATGTCCATCTCCGACGGATCCTCCCTGGCCGTGCTGGCGCACCCCGAGTGCGACATCGGCCTCGTGGGCTACGAGATGGCCCTCCTGGTGGACCGCGCGGGCAACGTACTCACCCCCGACCTGCGCGCCGAACTCCAGGGCAGCCTGCTCATCTGACCGCCACTCCCCCGGCCGGCCGGTACTGCCGTCCGGGGGACCGGGGCCCGTGGCCCCGGAACCCAGTACCACCGTCCGGCCGTCATCCCGTCCCCCCACCGGCCACCGTCAGACGGCACGCTGACCACTGCTGTCGAGCCCGGAGGATTCATGACCCCGCCCCCCGCCTATTCCGATTCGTACGGCGATTCGTCGTACGGGGAAGGCGACCAGCCGCTGGTCCGCCCGTACGCCATGACCGGCGGCCGGACCCGGCCGCGCTACCAGCTCGCCATCGAGGCGCTGGTCAGCACCACCGCCGATCCGATGCACCTGTCCGGCCTGCTCCCCGAGCACCAGCGCATCTGCACGCTGTGCCGGGAGGTCAAGTCGGTCGCGGAGGTGTCGGCCCTGCTGTCGATGCCGCTCGGCGTTGCCCGGATCCTGGTCGCCGACCTGGCCGAGGCCGGGATGGTGGCCATCCACCAGCCGGGCAATGGAGAGGCCGGCGGCACGCCGGACGTCACGCTGCTCGAAAGGGTGCTCAGTGGACTTCGCAAGCTCTAACGGTGGAGCGGCCCGCTCCACCACCTCCGCGAAGATCGTGGTGGCGGGCGGCTTCGGCGTGGGCAAGACCACGTTCGTCGGCGCGGTCTCCGAGATCAACCCCCTGCGCACCGAAGCCGTCATGACCAGCGCCAGCGCCGGCATCGACGACCTCACCCACACCGGGGACAAGACGACGACCACCGTCGCCATGGACTTCGGCCGCATCACCCTCGACCAGGACCTCATCCTCTACCTGTTCGGCACCCCCGGACAGGACCGCTTCTGGTTCATGTGGGACGACCTCGTCCGCGGCGCCATCGGCGCCGTCGTCCTCGTCGACACCCGCCGCCTCGCCGACTGCTTCCCCGCCGTCGACTACTTCGAGAACTCCGGCCTCCCCTTCGTCATCGCCCTCAACGGCTTCGACGGACACCAGCCCTACACCCCCGAAGAAGTCCGCGAAGCACTCCAGATCGGCCCCGACGCACCCATCATCACCACCGACGCCCGCCACCGCGCAGACGCCAAATCCGCCCTCATCACCCTCGTCGAACACGCACTCATGGCGCGTTTGAAGTAGAAGGGTTCACAATTCCTCCGCATGTCTACGGGCGGGCTGTGTCGTGGGACACGGCCCGCCCGTGTCGTTCATAACGTTTCGACAGAGAATTGGCCGCGGACGGACACAGGGCGCGTACGCCCGGTGCCGCTGCGCGCATGAACTCCCTGGACTTTGACGCGGCTCGCTCTTTATGTCCGATTTACGCGAGACATAAGTCTCTGGAAATGGCCGGTTTCAACTGTTTGGAACACGGCCGTTGCCCATGCTGGAATTCAACGAACTAGCTAGTAGCACCGCCGAGAGGTTGTTGGTCGAGTGAGGCGAAGCAACTCCAGCCCCGCGGAAGAACCCGCGCGCGGCAACTTCACCCCGCCGCCCCGCGCGGCCGCGTCCGTCGTCGACGCGCCCGTGGAGTCCGTGAGCAACGGCAGCACCAGCCGGTTCTCCCCCCGCAACTGGCGTGTGCGCACGCGTCTGAACGCCATCCTGCTGCTCCCCGTCCTCGTCGGACTGGTGATGGGCACCTTCCAGGTGAAGGGCTCCATCGACACCTGGAACGAGGCCAAGGACGCCGAGAAGACCGCCCGCATCGTCCAGGCGGCGGCGGAATACGGACAGGCGCTGCTCAACGAGCGCGACCTGACCGCCGCCCCGCTGCTCGCCAACGACCGCGACAACGAGGCCATAGCCAAGGCCCGCTCCGCGACCGACGCCGCGAAGGACAAGTTCGCCGAGGCCGTCAAGGACATGCCGGCCGAGCAGGGCCTGGAACGGCGCCTGCAGCTCTTCCAGCAGGAGGAGCCCAAGCTCCAGACGGTCCGCGAGAAGGCCTACTCCGCCGAGCTGGAGACGGCCAAGAAGGACCTCACCAACAACATGCCGGGGCCGATCCCGACCGAAGAGGGGTACGTGCTGGTCCAGCACTACCTCATGCAGTTCGCCAACGAACTGGGTCTGGGCACCGGCAACGTCACCAGCTACGGCCGCATGGTCTACGCGATCCAGCTCGCCAAGGCGGCCAACTCGCTGCAGCGCTCGGTCGGCACGCACCTGCTCATACGCCCGAGCACCAACGAGTCGGTCCGCAAGGCCCAGCTCGTCGCCTTCTCCTCGTACGCCTACCTCGAAGAGATCGCCATCGGCGAGTACGTCGCGGGTGGCACCGAGGCGGACACCGAGCGCCTCAAGGAGGTCATGGGCGCCAAGTCCGCCGCCGGCGCGGAGAAGCTCAAGGAGGCCGCGCAGCAGGCCGCTCAGGCCGGCAAGACCTTCAAGGCCCCGCCCGTGGTGGGCGGCTCGGCGCTGACCGGCATGACCGAGGCGATCGCGAGCGGCGAGTCCAAGGAGAAGCTGGCGCAGGGCGGCACCACCGCCACCGCCTGGCAGTACGCCGCCACCGCCAAGTTCGAGGGCTACTCGGAGATCGAGAAGGAACTGCTCGACAAGGCCGTCAACGACGCCATGGCGGTCTCCTCGGACGCCCGCACCGACGCCATCACCAACGGCGCCATCGTGGTCGTGGCCCTGCTCGCCGCCTTCATCGTCGCCGGTATGGTCGCCCGCCAGATGGGCCGCTCCATGGGCCGGCTGCGCACCGCCGCCTTCGACGTCGCCGAGCAGCGCCTGCCGTCCCTCGTCGACCAGCTCTCCCGGACCGACCCGGGCAAGGTCGACACCCGCGTGGTGCCCATCCCGATCGACTCCCAGGACGAGATCGGCGAGGTCGCCCGCGCCTTCGACCAGGTCCACCGCGAGGCGGTCCGGCTCGCCGCGGAGCAGGCGCTCCTGCGGGGCAACGTCAACGCGATCTTCACCAACCTGTCGCGCCGCAACCAGTCGCTGATCGAGGGCCAGCTGACCCTGATCACCGACCTGGAGAACAACGAGGCCGACCCGGACCAGCTGGAGAACCTGTTCCGGCTGGACCACCTGGCGACGCGTATGCGCCGCAACGGCGAGAACCTCCTCATCCTCGCGGGCGAGGAGCCGGGCCGCCGCTGGGACCAGCCGGTGCCCCTCGTCGACGTGCTGCGCGCCGCCTCCTCCGAGGTGGAGCAGTACGAGCGCATCGAGCTCTCCGGCGTCTCCGAGGCCGAGATCCACGGCCAGGCCGTGACCGACCTCGTGCACCTGCTCGCCGAGCTGCTGGAGAACGCCACCACGTTCTCCTCCCCGCAGACCAAGGTCCGCGTCAACGCCACCCGTCTCCCGGACGGCCGCGTGATGGTGGAGATCCACGACAAGGGAATCGGCCTGACCGCCGAGGACTTCGCGGACATCAACCACAAGCTGGCCAACCCGCCGACCGTGGACGTGGCGATCGCCCAGCGCATGGGCCTGTTCGTGGTCGGCCGCCTCGCCGACCGGCACGGCATCCGCGTCCAGCTGCGCCCGTCGGGCGAGCAGGCCGGCACCACCTCGCTGGTCATGCTGCCCGACGCCATCACGCACGGTGGCGGTGGCGAGGGCATACCGGACGACGACTTCACCGTCTCCTCGATGATCCCGCAGCAGCAGGCGTTCGACTCCGCCCCGATGCGTACCGCCGCCGAACTCGGTTTCGACGACTCCCGGTACGACAACCAGGGCGGCGGCGACGTCCGCGACCTCGACCCGGTGGGCCGCTCGCTGGTCCGCGAGGAGCGCCGGGCGGCGCTGGAGGCCCAGGTCGGCCAGGGCCAGCCGCAGCAGCCCGAGCAGGGCTTCCCCCAGGAGTTTCCGGAACCGCAGCCGGAGCACGGGTACCAGCCGTACCAGGGTTACGAGCAGCAGCCCGAACAGGGTTACGACGGCGACTACGCCGAACAGCCCGAGCAGGGTGGCTACGAGGCCTACCCGCAGCAGGGCTACGCGTATCCGGAGGGCTCGTACCAGGACGGCCCGCAGGCCGAACAGGGTTACGACGGCGGCTACGCCGAGCAGCCCCACCAGGCTGCCTGGCCGGAGCAGAACACTTATCCGGGCTCCTACCAGCAGGAGTACGGGACCGAATCGGAATCCCCGGCCGCTCCCGAACCGGCCCCGGAACGCGTAGGCTTCGACCGTCCGGACGCCGCTGCCGACACCGGTCACGGACTGACCGGCGCGGGTCTGCCGCGTCGCGGCAGCCAGCAGCAGTGGCAGCCGGCGCAGCAGGAAGCGGAGCCCACCAAGTCGCTCTTCGAGCAGCGGTCCCCGACCGCGGCCCGGGAGGAGGAGCAGGGCAGCGACTGGCGCTCGGCCAACGACGAGCGCTGGCAGCAGGCCGGCAAGCTCCGCCAGCCGAAGGCGGGCGGGGTCACCTCGTCCGGCCTGCCCCGGCGGGTGCCCAAGGCCAACCTGGTCGAGGGTGCGGCGGAGTCGACCCCGCAGGGGGGCCCACAGGTCTCCCGCGCCCCGGAGGACGTCCGTGGCAGGCTGAGTAACCTGCGACGTGGAGTCCAGCAGGGACGCACCGCGGGTTCGGAGCAGTCAAGTAACAGCTATGACCAGGAGCGTTAGTGTGAGCGGGATGAGCCAGGCGGCGCAGAACCTGAACTGGTTGATCACCAACTTCGTGGACAACACCCCCGGGGTGTCCCACACCGTGGTGGTCTCCGCCGACGGCCTTCTTCTGGCGATGTCGGAAGGGTTTCCGCGCGACCGCGCCGACCAGCTGGCGGCGGTGGCCTCCGGACTGACTTCGCTGACCGCAGGGGCCTCCCGCATCTTCGAGGGCGGCTCCGTCAACCAGACCGTGGTCGAGATGGACCGGGGCTTCCTGTTCCTGATGTCGATCTCCGACGGTTCCTCGCTGGCCGTGCTGGCGCACCCGGAGTGCGACATCGGCCTCGTGGGTTACGAGATGGCCCTTCTGGTGGACCGCGCGGGCACGGTGCTGACGCCCGATCTCCGCGCGGAGCTCCAGGGAAGTCTTCTCAGCTAGCAGACAGGCAGTGCGTTTCGCGTCACCGCCCCTTAGGGTGCGGTGGCGCGGTTACAACGGGAGTACTGCGTTTTGGAGTCGGAGGAGGAAACGTGACAACACCCGCAGGAGGACATCCTTATGGTGGCGCGGCACAGCCGCAGGGTGGGCACGACCAGAACCGCTTCAACTTCCCTTCCGCTCCCAGCCGTCCCGTAGCGGACCAGGGCCAGTACCAGGCTCCGTACGACAACCCGTACGGGCAGCCGCCCCAGCCGCCCCAGCGGCCCTACGCGGCGCCGCAGCAGCCCTCCAGGGCCGCCGCGCCGTCCGCACCCAAGGCGCACAACCCGCTCGTGCGCCCCTATGCCATGACCGGCGGCCGGACCCGGCCGCGCTACCAGCTCGCCATCGAGGCGCTGGTCAGTACCACGGCCGATCCGGCCCGCCTGCAAGGGCAGCTGCCCGAGCACCAGCGCATCTGCCGGCTCTGCCAAGAGATCAAATCGGTGGCCGAGATCTCGGCCCTCCTCTCCATCCCCCTCGGCGTTGCCCGAATCCTCGTCGCCGACCTGGCGGAGGCGGGACTTGTCGCCATCCACCAGCCCGGCGGCGACGAGTCCGCGGGTGGCCAGCCAGACGTGACACTGCTCGAAAGGGTGCTCAGTGGACTTCGCAAGCTCTAACGGTGGAGCGGCCCGCTCCACCACCTCCGCGAAGATCGTGGTGGCGGGCGGCTTCGGCGTGGGCAAGACCACGTTCGTCGGCGCGGTCTCCGAGATCAACCCCCTGCGCACCGAAGCCGTCATGACCAGCGCCAGCGCCGGCATCGACGACCTCACCCACACCGGGGACAAGACGACGACCACCGTCGCCATGGACTTCGGCCGCATCACCCTCGACCAGGACCTCATCCTCTACCTGTTCGGCACCCCCGGACAGGACCGCTTCTGGTTCATGTGGGACGACCTCGTCCGCGGCGCCATCGGCGCCGTCGTCCTCGTCGACACCCGCCGCCTCGCCGACTGCTTCCCCGCCGTCGACTACTTCGAGAACTCCGGCCTCCCCTTCGTCATCGCCCTCAACGGCTTCGACGGACACCAGCCCTACACCCCCGAAGAAGTCCGCGAAGCACTCCAGATCGGCCCCGACGCACCCATCATCACCACCGACGCCCGCCACCGCGCAGACGCCAAATCCGCCCTCATCACGCTGGTGGAGCACGCGCTGATGGCCCGCCTGCGGTAGTACTCCCGGCTCGCGCCGCCCGTCCGGAACGCCGGTACCCGTCTCGGGGTACCGGCGTTCGGCGTTTCCGTCGTCCCGGGTCGACGCGGGCGGGTGGCGGGCGGCGGGCATCGGCCTTCGGGCGTGGGGCTCCGGCGTTGCGCTCCGGGCATGCGGAAGGCCCCGCACCCTGGGGTCGGGTGCGGGGCCTTCCGGCGGCTCCGGGGCGCTCAGCCCTGCCAGCTGTGCGGGGCGCGGAAGCCCGGGGTGCGCTCCAGGCGGCGCCAGCCGGCGGTGGAGCGGCGGCGGGCGGCCGGGATCCTGGGGGTGGAGGCGGCGCGGGCCAGCAGGATGGCGGTGATGGCCGCCAGCTCCTCGGGCTCGGCGTTGCCCTTCTCGACTCGGAGCAGGGCGTCAGCGGGAGTGCTCATCGGTGGCGGGTCTCCTTACTGCGGCGGGTTGCCGTGCTTGCGGGACGGCAGGTCGGCGTGCTTGTTGCGGAGCATCGCGAGCGACTTGATCAGCACCTCGCGGGTCTCGGCGGGGTCGATGACGTCGTCCACGAGGCCGCGCTCGGCCGCGTAGTACGGGTGCATCAGCTCGGCCTTGTACTCCTTGACCATCCGGGCGCGCATGGCCTCGGGGTCCTCGGCATCGGCGATCTGCTTGCGGAAGATGACGTTGGCGGCGCCCTCGGCGCCCATGACGGCGATCTCGTTGGTCGGCCAGGCGTAGGTGAGGTCCGCACCGATGGACTGGGAGTCCATGACGATGTAGGCGCCGCCGTAGGCCTTGCGCAGGATCAGCGAGATGCGCGGCACGGTCGCGTTGCAGTACGCGTACAGCAGCTTGGCGCCGTGCCGGATGATGCCGCCGTGCTCCTGGTCGACGCCCGGCAGGAAGCCGGGGACGTCCAGGAAGGTGACGATCGGGATGTTGAAGGCGTCGCACATCTGGACGAAGCGCGCGGCCTTCTCGGAGGCCTCGATGTCCAGCACGCCGGCCAGGTGGCCCGGCTGGTTGGCGACGATGCCGACGACCTGGCCGTCGAAGCGGGCCAGTGCGCAGATGATGTTGCGGGCCCAGCGCTCGTGGATCTCCAGGACCTCGCCGTCGTCGACGAGCTCCTCGATGACCTTGAGCATGTCGTACGGGCGGTTGCCGTCGGCCGGGACCAGGTCCAGCAGGACGTCCGAGCGGCGGTCGGCCGGGTCGTCGCAGGTGTGGACCGGGGGGTTCTCCCGGTTGTTGGAGGGCAGCATCGAGATGAGGTAGCGGACCTCGGCGATGCAGGTCTCCTCGTCGTCGTACGCGAAGTGGGCCACGCCGGAGGTCTCGGCGTGCACGTCGGCGCCGCCGAGGCCGTTCTGGGTGATCTCCTCGCCGGTCACGGCGCGGACGACGTCCGGGCCGGTGATGAACATCTGCGAGGTCTCGCGGACCATGAAGACGAAGTCGGTGAGGGCCGGGCTGTAGGCCGCGCCGCCGGCGCACGGGCCGAGCATCACCGAGATCTGCGGGATGACGCCGGAGGCCCTGGTGTTGCGCTGGAAGATGCCGCCGTAGCCGGCGAGCGCGGAGACGCCCTCCTGGATACGGGCGCCGGCGCCGTCGTTGAGGGAGACCAGGGGGGCACCGGCCGCGATGGCCATGTCCATGATCTTGTGGATCTTGGTGGCGTGGGCCTCGCCGAGGGCGCCGCCGAAGATCCGGAAGTCGTGGGCGTAGACGAAGACCGTCCGGCCTTCGACGGTTCCCCATCCGGTGATCACACCGTCGGTGTAGGGCTTGCGGGCCTCCAGACCGAAACCGCTCGCGCGGTGCCGGCGGAGCTGCTCGACCTCCTGGAAGGAGCCCTCGTCGAGGAGGAGGGCGATCCGCTCGCGGGCGGTCAGCTTGCCCTTGGCGTGCTGGGCCTCGGTGGCGCGGTCACTGGGGCCGCGCCGCGCCTGCTCGCGCAGGGAGTGCAGCTCGGCGACGCGGCCGCGCGCGTCCGTCGGCTCGCCCGGAGTCTGGTCCACAACGGTCATGTGTCGACCTTACGAACCCGCGCAAGGGAAACCCTCCGTTGAATCCACACAGTCTCGGCGGCGATCCGCTGTGCGGGCCGGACAGAAGTCGCCGGGCCGGCAAGGACATCACCAGGAGGGAGGGTGGTCCTTTGTGGAGTGTCCACAAAGGAGGCGAGACTGTTGAAATTTGAACGGAATGCTCCTAAGGTGATTCTCGTTGAACCTTCAACCAACGGCTTCCCAGCCCGACCCCTCAGGAGTACGTCATGGGCCTCTTCAACCGCCGCAGCCAGTCCGCCGCCCCGGCCGCCGCCACCACCGCCACCGCCACCCTCCCCGTGGACCCGGCCCTGGCCGCCCTCACCGGCGAGTACACCGTCGACCCGGCGCATAGCCGCATCGGCTTCACCGTCCGGCACGCCATGGTCACCAACGTCCGCGGCTCCTTCGCCGGCTTCGAGGGCACCCTGGGTCTGGACGGGGCCGACCCGTCGCGGTCCACCGCCTCCATCGACGTGGACATCGCGTCGGTCTCCACCGGCATCGCCGACCGTGACGCCCACCTGCTCGGCAGCGACTTCTTCGACGCCGAGCTGTTCCCCCGGATGACCTTCCGGTCCACCCGCGCCGAGGCGCTCGGCGGGGACGCGTACCGCATCACCGGTGACCTCACCATCAAGGACGTCACCCGCCCCCTCTCCATCGACCTGGAGTTCAACGGCGCGGCCACCGACGTCTACGGCAGCGAGCGGGTCGGCTTCGAGGGCAGCGCCGACATCCTGCGCTCCGACTGGGGTCTGACCTGGAACGCGGCCCTGGAGGCCGGCGGTGTGATGGTCAGCGACAAGGTGAAGCTCACCTTCGACATCTCGGCCGTCAAGCAGGGCTGAAGCGGATGCCGGCAGGGCGGGGCGGTGCGGGGCGGGCTACGGCTCGGGCCGTGACCCGGACTCGGGGCCTGACTCGGGCTCGGGGCCTGACTCGGGCTCGGGCTCGGGCTCGCCTAGAAGCCGCCCCCGCCGTCGAAGCCGCCACCCCCGCCGAAGTCGCCGCCGCCGAAGCCGGAGGCGTCGAAGTCGGCGCCGGAGAAGTCCCCGCCCTCGAACCCGCCGAGGTCGCCGCCGTAGCCGGCGGCGTAGGCCGGGCCGGACATCATCGAGCCGAGCATGGTGCCCATCAGCAGGCCGGGCAGGATGCCGCCGCCGAAGTACCCGCCGGCCCACGGGCCGTACGCCGGGCCGGCGTCGTAGTACGGGCGGGGCCCGGTCTCGGTGTCGACCGTACGCACCATCGGCTCCCGGCCCTCGCGCAGCCGGACCGCGTCCGCCGCGCAGACCGGCACGGTACGGGCGGTCCCGCCGGCCGGAGCCCACGCGGCGTCCTCGGTACTGGGCCCGTGACGGGGGTCGAAGAAGCACGGCGAGCGCCGCTCGGGCAGCGGCCGGCCCTCCCGCCGGGCGGCCAGCACGGCGAGCGAGAAGCGGCCGTCCTCCAGGGCCTGGGTGACGCCCTGGACCTCATGGGGGTGCTGCACGTTCCCCATGATCTGCTTGGCTTTGTCGTACGAGTCCAGGGCCTGCTCGTAGTCCCCGCGCATGGCGTCGTCGGCGCCGGGCTCGCCGGGGTGGAAGTCCAGCCGCTCCAGCTCCTCGCCGAACGCGGTGATGTCCTCGTCGACGACCACCCGGAGCTTCTCGATGGCCTCTCGTTCGGCCTCTTCCCTCCTCTTGCGGTTGCGCCGCACGAGGGCGTACGCGCCGCCCCCGCCGAGCGCGGCCAGCGCGCCGAGGGTGACCAGGCCGCCGACCGGGACGCCGTCCCCGGCGCCGGTGGTGCCCCAGGAGGCCGGGGCGCCGCCCTTGACCTGGGGCAGGGCCTGGTCGACGAAGTTGTTCAGCTGCGTGGCGGCGTCCACAGGGCCGCCCGCCTTGACCGAGTCGCTCAGGTTGCGCACCGCGTTGACGGGCATCACGGACCGGTCCGCGCCGGCGTCGAAGCCCTCGCCCAGCCGGACGGCGTAGAGGCCGGTGATGCCGGTCTCGGTGCGCAGGGTCCGCAGGAGGGTCTCGGGCGGGAACTCCGGCGAGTTCGGCAGCACGGCCACGAACACCGGCTTCCCGGCGTCCGTGATCTTCTTGGCCAGCGCCTTGGCCTCCCCCTCGGACAGCTGCCCCTCGGCCCGCGGATCGACGTAGACCGGCCCCTCCTTCAGCGCCTCGGCCACGGCCGCGGTCCCGGTGGCGGCCGCCGCCTGCGGCGCCACGACGAGGGCGGACGCGGAAAGCGCCAACAGCAGACCGGAAAGTGCGGATATCAGCCTGGTCCTCATGTCTACGACGCTACCCGAACGGGCTAATTCCGGCGTTAAGGGTGCATAAAGCAATCCACCGACATCTTCCGCCCCGCGCGCCTGTGCTCCGGCGGAGGGGGTGGAGCTCGTGAAGGGCGAGAGAAACGCCGACGCGGACGGGTCGGGTGCCGGCGGCCGGTGACTTGGAACGGCCGGTCGCCGGGCGATGTCCCGGAAGGAGCTCCGGCAGCATCGCGCGGAGGCCTGCTGCCGGCCGCGGAACGGTTACTCGGCGGGCTGGACTCCGGCGTGGAGGAGGCCGTAGGTGAAGGCGTCCTCCAGGGCCTGCCAGGAGGCGGCGATGACGTTCGCGGCCACGCCGACCGTGTTCCAGTCGCGTTCGCCGTCGGTGGTGGTGACGAGGACGCGGGTGGTGGACGAGGTGCCGTGGGCGCCCTCCAGGATGCGGACCTTGTAGTCCACCAGCTCGAACTTGGCCAGCTGCGGGTAGAACCGCTCCAGGGCCACGCGCAGGGCCCGGTCCAGGGCGTTCACCGGGCCGTTGCCCTCGGCGGTGGCCACGATGCGCTCGCCCTTGGCCCACAGCTTCACCGTGGCCTCGTTGGCGTGCGTGCCGTCCGGGCGGTCCTCGACGATCGCCCGCCAGGACTCGATGCGGAAGAAGCGGCGGGCCCGGCCCTCGGCCTCGGCGCGGAGCAGCAGCTCGAAGGAGGCGTCGGCGGCCTCGTAGGTGTAACCGGCCAGCTCGCGCTCCTTGACCCGCTCCACCACGCGCGCGACCAGGGCGCGGTCGCCGCCGAGGTCCACGCCGAGCTCCTTGCCCTTGAGCTCGATGGAGGCCCGGCCGGCCATGTCGGAGACCAGCATCCGCATGGTGTTGCCGACCAGTTCGGGGTCGATGTGCTGGTACAGGTCGGGGTCGACCTTGATCGCGGAGGCGTGCAGGCCGGCCTTGTGGGCGAAGGCGGAGACGCCGACGTACGGCTGGTGGGTGGAGGGGGTGAGGTTGACGACCTCGGCGATGGCGTGGGAGATCCGGGTCATCTCGGCCAGCGCGCCGTCGGGGAGGACCTTGCGGCCGTACTTGATCTCCAGGGCGGCGACCACGGGGAAGAGGTTGGCGTTGCCGACGCGTTCGCCGTAGCCGTTGGCGGTGCACTGGACGTGGGTGGCGCCGGCGTCGACGGCGGCCAGGGTGTTGGCGACGGCGCAGCCGGTGTCGTCCTGGGCGTGGATGCCGAGGCGGGCGCCGGTGTCGGCGAGGACGGTGGAGACGACCGCGGTGACCTGCGCCGGGAGCATGCCGCCGTTGGTGTCGCAGAGGACGACCACGTCGGCGCCGGCCTCGTGGGCGGTGCGGACCACGGACTTCGCGTACTCGGGGTTGGCGCGGTAGCCGTCGAAGAAGTGCTCGCAGTCGACGAACACGCGGCGGCCCTGGGCGACCAGGTGGGAGACGGTGTCGCGGACCATCTCCAGGTTCTCGTCCAGGGTGGTGCGCAGGGCCAGTTCGACGTGCCGGTCGTGGGACTTGGCGACCAGGGTGATGACGGGGGCGCCGGACGCCAGGAGGGCCCGCACCTGGGGGTCCTCGGCGGCGGAGCCGCCGGCCCGGCGGGTGGCGCCGAAGGCGACCAGCTGGGCGTTCCTGAAGTCGATCTCGGCGCGGGCGCGGGCGAAGAACTCGGTGTCGCGCGGGTTGGCGCCGGGCCAGCCGCCCTCGATGAAGCCGACGCCGAACTCGTCGAGGTACCGGGCGATGGTCAGCTTGTCGGCGACCGTGAGGTTGATGCCCTCGCGCTGCGCGCCGTCCCGGAGCGTGGTGTCGAAGACGTGGAAACCGTCGTCGAGGACCGGCTTCGTCCCTGTCGCCTCTGTGGTCGTCATGCTGATCTGGCTCCTGTCGGGTGAGTGGCTCCGGATGCCCGGGATCCACTTGCCCCCATCATCGCGCGCGGGCCGCTTCCGGCCGGAATGGCGCCGGTAAACGAAAAGACCCCTCGCGGGTGCGAGAGGTCTGCGCGCGGGTCTGGGGCACGGTGGCCGCGGCCGCGGAGGTTGTCCACGGGTCAGCGGTCACTGGGGACCGGCGCGCTGCTGCCGATAATCATGGGCTGAGCAAGCACGGTCGCAGTTTGCCACACGTCTCGCGGGGCGCGCCGCCGGTCTCACGATGCGGTCACCCCCGCCGCGCGATGCGGCCCGCCGCCTCCGTGCGGCCCGCCGGCTCGCCGCCGCGTTGGTCCGGGCCGCCGGGTGCCGGGCGCCGCCCACACCGGCGGCGGCCGCGACGGGCGTCAGGGGGTCAGGGGGCCAGGGAGGCTGTGAAGTGGTCGTGGACGTGGGTGAGGATCTCTTCGCGGGTGAGGGTCGGCAGGCCCACCGCCAGCTGGAGGCTGAACCCGTCCAGCAGCGCCCGCGCCCGCGTCGCGAAGCGGTCCGCGTCCACCGGGCGGAACTCGCCGCGCGAGATGCCCTCCGCGACGAGGGCGACCAGGTCGCGGTGCCAGGCCCCCTCGATCGCCGCCTGCCGTTCCCGCTCCTCGGGCCCCGCGTCCTGCGAGCGGTTCCAGACCTCCAGCCAGAGCGTCCAGTGCGGGTCGCGGGCGAAGCGGGGGACGTACAGGTCGACGTACGCCTCCAGGCGTTCACGGACCGGGCCGCGCCGGGAGAGCAGCGCCCTGCGTTCGCTGCCGAGCGCGGCCTCGCTCCACTCCAGGGTCTGCAGCAGCAGCTCGTCCTTGCTGCGGAAGTAGTACAGGAGGTGGCCGCTGCTCATGCCGACCTCACGGCCGAGGCCGGCCATGGTGAGGCCGTCCAGGCCGCGTTCGGCGATCATGGCCATGGCGGCGGCGAGGACCTCCTCGCGCGGCGGCGCGTTCCGCCGCGTCGCACGTGCTCCACCCGCCGCCATGACCACTCCCTCACACCTTCGGCTGCTGCTGGGTGATGCAGTGGATACCGCCACCCCCGGCGAAAATCGTACGTGCGTCAACGAGCTGCACGGTCCGCTCGGGGAACAGTCCGCGGAAGATCTCGGCGGCCTCCTCGTCGCGCGGGTCGTCGAAGGCGCACAGGACGATGCCGTCGTTGCACTGGTAGTGGTTGATGTAGGAGTAGTCGACCCACTCGCCGTCCTCCTCCAGGACGGTGGGCGCGGGGATCTCGACGACCTCCAGCTGCCGGCCCCGGGCGTCGGTGGAGGCGCGCAGCAGGGCGGCGATGAACTTGCACCGTTCGTGGTCGGGGTGGGCGGGGTCGGGCTGGGTGTGGACCATGACCACGCCGGGGCGGGCGAACGCGGCGACGATGTCCACGTGGCCCTGGGTGCCGTAGGTGCCGTAGTCGCCGGCCAGGCCGTACGGCAGCCAGATCGCCTTGGTGGTGCCGAGGTGGGCGTGGATCTCCCGCTCCACCTGCTCGCGGGTCCAGTCGGGGTTGCGGCCCTCGCCGAGCTGGACGGTGTCGGTCAGCAGGACGGTGCCCTCGCCGTCGACGTGGATGGCGCCGCCCTCGTTGACCAGGGGGGTGGAGAAGGTGCGGGTGCCGGCGAGGTCGGAGACGTGCCGGGCGATCTTGGAGTCGTTGTCCCAGCGGGCCCATTCCTGGGCGCCCCAGCCGTTGAAGGTCCAGTCGACGGCGGCGAGCTCGCCCTGGGCGCTGGTGACGAAGGTGGGGCCGATGTCGCGCATCCAGGCGTCGTCGAGCTCGCGCTCGACGATCTCGATGGGGTGCTTGTCGCCGGCGCCGACGACGGCGCGGGCGCCCTCGGTGTCGCCGGGCGACACGACCAGGGTGACCGGTTCGAAGCCGCTGACGGCGCGGGCGACCGAGCCCCAGGCGTCGCGGGCCTCGGCGAGCTCCTCGTCGTTGGTGAAGGTGGGGTTGGGGCTGGGCCAGGCCATCCAGGTGCGCTCGTGCGGGGCCCACTCGGGGGGCATCCGGAATCCGGCGTCGGCGGGCTTCTCGGGCGTTGCGGTCATGGTGGGGGTCCTTGCTGCTACAGGAAGTACAGGCGGTTGAGGGAGACCGAGTCGGCGGCTTCGGAGCGGAGCGGCTCCCCGTCGAGGGAGACGAGGCCGCTGCGTGCGTCGACGTCGACCGCGCCCACCCGGGAGTTGAGGAGCATGTCCTTGGGTCCGATGCCGCGGGTGCCGCGGACGGCGACGCGGCGTCGGCGGGTCGGCATGGCGTCGCCGCCGAGGGCCGCGGCGGCGGCCGAGACGAAGGCGACGGAGATGTCGGCCGCGGTGGCGCCGTGGGCGCCGAACTGCGGGCCGAGCACCAGGGGTTCGCAGGTGTCGGTGGCGGCGTTGGGGTCGCCGGTGACGCCGTAGGCGGGGAATCCGGACTTGAGGACGAGCTGGGGCTTGGCGCCGAAGAACGCCGGGCGCCACAGCACGATGTCGGCGAGCTTGCCGACCTCGATGGAGCCGATCTCGTGGGCGAGGCCGTGGGCGATGGCCGGGTTGATGGTCAGCTTGGCCATGTAGCGCAGGACGCGGGCGTTGTCGTCGCCCTCGCCGTCACCCTCGAGCGGGCCGAGCTCGGCCTTCATCTTGGCGGCCATCGCGAAGGTGCGGCGGACGGTCTCGCCGGCCCGGCCCATGCCCTGCGCGTCGGAGGAGGTGATGCCGATGGCGCCCAGGTCGTGCAGGACGTCCTCGGCCCCCATGGTCCCGGCCCGGATGCGGTCGCGGGCCATGGCGGCGTCGCCGGGCAGGTCGGGCTTGAGGTCGTGGACGGAGACGATCATGCCGTAGTGCTCGGCGACGGCGTCCCGGCCGAAGGGCAGGGTGGGGTTGGTGGAGGAGCCGATGACGTTCGGCACGCCGGCCATCTTCAGGACGTTGGGGACGTGCC
Source organism: Streptomyces sp. NPDC012888 (assembly GCF_042900645.1). Classification (NCBI taxonomy): domain Bacteria; kingdom Bacillati; phylum Actinomycetota; class Actinomycetes; order Kitasatosporales; family Streptomycetaceae; genus Streptomyces; species Streptomyces sp. NPDC012888. The sequence continues at coordinate 176,121 of NZ_JBIBBM010000016.1, forward strand.
CGCCGCCGCAGCCCTCGATGTGGAAGGCGTGGATGGTGCGGCCTTCCAGCACGCGCAGGGTGTCCTCGACGGAGAGGCACTCGTTGAGGCCGTCCGAGTGCAGGGCCACCTGTACGTCGTGTTCCTCGGCCACCCGGAGGGCCGTGTCCAGGGCGCGGGTGTGGGCGCCCATGTCCTCGTGGACCTTGAAGCCGCTGGCTCCGCCCTCGGCCAGCGCCTCCACCAACGGGGCGGCGTCGGAGGACGAACCGCGGGCGAGGAAGCCGATGTTGACGGGCCAGGCGTCGAAGGCGTTGAAGGCGTGCTTGAGCGCCCACGGGGAGTTGACTCCGACGCCCCAGACCGGGCCGAACTCCTGGCCGATCACGGTGGTGACGCCGGCGGCCAGCGAGGCCTCCATGATCCGCGGGGAGAGCAGGTGGACGTGGGTGTCGACGGCGCCGGCGGTGGCGATGAGGCCTTCGCCGGAGACGATGCTGGTGCCGGTGCCGACGACCACGTCGACGCCGTCGAGGGTGTCGGGGTTGCCGGCCCGGCCGATGGCGTGGATGCGGCCCTCGCGGATGCCGACGGACACCTTCCGGATGCCGAGGACGGCGTCGATGACCAGCACGTTGCTGATGACGACGTCGCAGGTCTCGCGGACGGCGGCGGCCTTCAGGTGGAGTCCGTCGCGGGCGGTCTTGCCGAAGCCGGCGAGGAACTCGTCGCCGGGCTTCTGCGCGTCCGACTCGACCCGTACGGTCAGGCCCGAGTCGCCGAGCCGGACGCGGTCGCCGGCCCGGGGGCCGAAGACGGAGGCGTACTCGTGCGGGTCGATGTGCCGGCTGCCCGGCGCACAGTGGTCGCTGTGCTTGGTCTTCTTGCTCACGCGTCCGTTCCTTCCGGGGCCGGGGCGCCGAGGTAGCCGCAGGCGGCGGCCTTGCGCAGGGCCTCTTCCTTCGCTCCGGGGGCGTCGAGGGGGCCGTCGACCAGGCCGGCGAAGCCGATCGCGACGCGGTCGCCGCCGATGGGCACCAGTCCGACCTCGAACTCGCCCCCCGCGTCGAAGCGGACGGAGGAGCCGGCCGGCACGCAGAGCCGCATGCCGTAGGCGGCGGCCCGGTCGAAGTCGAGGCGGGGGTTCGCCTCGAAGAAGTGGAAGTGCGAGGTCACGCTGACCGGCACGGTCGCGGTGTTGCGGACGGTCAGCCGGAGCTCCGGTTCGGGGGCCGGGGTCTCGGGGCCGGGCACCACGGCGCCGGGCGCGTCGTCACCCAGCCCGACGGCGCCCCGGATGGGCGCGGACACCACGGCGAGGCGGGAGCCGTCGTCGAAGACGGCCTCCACGTGGATCTCGGTGACCACGTCGGCCACGCCCGGCAGGACGTCCTCGGGTCCGAGCACGCTGCGGGCGGCCTCGATGGCCTCGGCCAGCCGCTTGCCGTCGCGCGCGGCCTCGCAGACCGTGTCCGCGATCAGCGCGGTCGCCTCCGGGACATTGAGCCGCAGGCCGCGCGCGCGACGGGCGCGGGCCAGTTCCGCCGCGCTGAACAGCAGCAGCCGGTCGCGCTCCGTTGGGGTCAGCCGCACGACGTCCACCTCCAAGGTCAAGGTTTAGAGCATCACTCTAACTCTTCGTCGCCCATCCAGGAACCATTGACCTGACCGGCGGGGGTGCGTCACATTGAGTGTCACTCAAAACAACGGTCCCCCCGCCCCCGCCCCGCCAGGGAGTCCCCCCATGCCCGTAGAAAAGCGCGGAGTCGACACCATCCCGGAGGAGGAGCGCACCAGCTCCCCGCGCGACCTGGTCGCGATCCTCCTGGGGTCCAACCTCTGCCTCGGTGTGATCGTCTTCGGCTGGCTGCCCCCGTCCTTCGGGCTCGGCCTGTGGCCGTCGGTGACCGCCATCGTGACCGGCACCGTGGTCGGCATCGCGTTCACCGCGCCGCTGGCGCTCGTGTCGCTGCGCACCGGCACCAACCTGTCCACCTCCAGCGGCGCCCAGTTCGGCGTCCGCGGCCGGCTGGTCGGCTCGGTGGTCGGGCTGCTGCTCTCCCTCGGCTACACCGCGCTCACGCTCTGGATCGGCGGCGACGTCATGGTCGGCGCACTGTCCCGGCTGACCGGGCTGCCCGACGGCGGCGCCTCCCGCGCGCTGATGTACGGCGTGCTGGCCGCCTGCACCGTGGTGGGGGCCGTGTTCGGCTACCGGCTGCTGCTGCGCATGAGCAAGCTGCTGTCCGTCGCCATGCTGGCGCTGCTCGCCCTGGGCGTCCTCGCGTACGCCGGCGACTTCACCACCGCCGCCCCGCCGGACACCGGCGGCTACCTGCTGGGCTCCTTCTGGCCGACCTGGGTGCTCGCCGCCGTCGCGGCCGGGCTGAGCGGGCCCGTCGCCTTCATCACCCTGCTGGGCGACTACACCCGCTACGTCTCCCCCGCCCGGCACGGCTCCCGCAAGGTCCTGTGGGCCACCTGTCTGGGGCTGCTGACCGGTCTGCTGGTCCCGCAGCTGTTCGGCACGTACACCGCGCTCGCCGCGCGGGCCGGCCTGGACTACGCCGGGCCGTTGGTCGACGCCGCGCCCTTCTGGTACCTGGTGCCGCTGTTCGTGGCCGCCGCGGCCGGCTCGGTGGGCAACGCCGGCCTGATGCTCTACTCCATGGGCCTGGACCTCGACGCGATCGTGCCGCGGGTCACCCGCACGACGGCCACGCTGGTGGCCGCGGCCGTGGCCACCGGCTTCGTCTTCCTCGGCTCCTTCGCCTGGAGCGCCCAGGCCGCGATGACCTCCTTCGTCCTGCTGCTCACGGCGCTCGGAACGCCCTGGGCGGTGGTCACCCTGATCGGCTACGCCCGCTGCGGCGGCGAGTACGACGCGGACGCGCTCCAGGTGTTCAACCGCAGGGCCCGTGGCGGCGTCTACTGGTACAGCGCCGGGTGGAACGTCCGTGCCACCGCCTCCTGGGCGGCGGGTGCGGTGGTGGGCCTGGCCGCCGTGTCGACCCCGCTGTACGAGGGCCCGCTACTGGCCCTCACCGGCGGGGTGGACCTCAGCTTCGTCCTGTCGGGGCTGGTCGGCGGCGTGGTGTACGCGGCGCTGACCGCCCGGACCGAGCCGGTCCGGGAGGCCGCACTGGCCGTCGACTGACGGCACGGGACACGGGAAGACACGGGACACGGGGAGGCGCTGTGGAAGAGCTCGCGTACGTCATGGGCAAGGTCGTCAGGGGGATCGCGGGGCTGGCCTACGCGTTCGGCGACACCGTCGTGGACGCGCGGACCGAGGTCCGCGGCGAGCGCAGGCGGCGGACCGAGCGCGAGGAGGGCGACCGCTCCGCGGACGACACGGGCCGCTGACCGGCCCTCCGGCCCCCGCGCCCACGTGGAAGGCCCCCGGAGCAGCGGCTCCGGGGGCCTTCCACGTGGGCGCGGCGCTCAGCAGCGCAGGGAGGTGCTCGCCCTCAGGACCGACTGGTCGAGCGTCTGGATCTGCGGCTGGAGCTGGGTGACGGCCTGCTGGCCCGTGGTGTCGCCCGGCAGGTCCTCGTAGGCCTTCTTCAGGTCCTCGGCGGCCGAGGTGACGGCGTTGCGCTCGGCCTCCTTCATCGCGGCGGCGTTCTCCTTGACGTTCGACCAGTCCTCCTGGACGGCGTCGTGGGCCTCCTTTAGCTGGTCCTTCGTCGCCGTCGACGGGTCCAGCGCCTTGAGTTTGGCGCTGTCGGCCTTGAGCTCGTTGAGGTTGGTGCACAGCTCGGCCGCGGCCTCGGTGGCCTCTTCCTGCGGGGTGCTGTCGTCGCTGGAGCACGCGGTGGCCCCGAGTACCACTGCGGCGCAGAGCAGGCCGGAAGCAACGAAGCGCTTCATGGGGATCCGCCTTCCCGCCGGCTCGCCGAGCCGGCGCACGAGAATCTCACCCCGGTCGGGGCGTACGGCGCCGGCCGCGCCGCACGAGCGGCGCCGGACCGGCACCGCCACCAAACTCGCACGGGGCGACCTGTCCGGCATCCCGAGCCGCCCGTCCGGGTACACCCGCCCGGAGCCGCCCTCCCGGACGGGTGCGTACGGCTGCCGGCGGCGCGCTCCCGCCGCGCCCCCGGCCCCGGACGCAGGACGGGGCCCCCGCCCGAAGGCGGGGGCCCCGTCGTGCGCCGGCGCGTCAGCCGAGCGGGTGCATCCAGCCGTGGGTGTCGGTGGCGTGGCCGGTCTGGAGGGCCAGCAGCGCCTTGCGCAGCCGCATGGTGACCTCGCCGGGGGTGCCGTCGCCCTGGGTCCAGTTGGCGCGCTCGGACCGGACGGAGCCGACGGGGGTGATGACGGCGGCGGTGCCGCAGGCGAACACCTCGGTGAGGGTGCCGTTCTCGGTGTCCCGCTTCCAGTCCTCGGTGGAGATCCGGCCCTCCTCGGCGGTGTAGCCGAGGTCCCGCGCGATGGTGAGCAGGGAGTCGCGGGTGATGCCGGGGAGGAGGGAGCCCGTCAGCTCGGGGGTGACGATGCGGTCGCCGTACACGAAGTACAGGTTCATGCCGCCCATCTCCTCGACCCAGCGGTGCTCCACCGCGTCGAGCCAGACGACCTGGTCGCAGCCGTGCCCGGCGGCTTCGGCCTGCGCGACCAGGGAGGCCGCGTAGTTGCCGCCGGTCTTGGCGGCGCCGGTGCCGCCCTTGACGGCGCGGACGTACTCCTCGGAGAGCCAGACGGAGACCGGCTTGACGCCACCGGGGAAGTAGGCGCCGGCCGGGGAGGCGATCACCATGAAGAGGAACTCGTTGGCCGGCCGCACGCCCAGGCCGACCTCGGTCGCGAACATGAACGGCCGCAGGTACAGGGAGGCTTCGCCGGAGTCCGGGACCCAGGCGCGGTCCTGCTTGATGAGCGCGTCGCAGGCCTCGATGAACAGCTCGGTGGGCAGCTCGGGCATGGCCATGCGGCGGGCCGAGGCCTGGAAGCGCTCGGCGTTGGCCTGCGGGCGGAAGGTGGCGACGGTGCCGTCGGGCTGGCGGTAGGCCTTCAGGCCCTCGAAGATCGTCTGCGCGTAGTGCAGGGTCATGTTCGCCGGATCGATCGACAGCGGCGCGTACGGGACCAGCTCGGCGTCGTGCCAGCCGCGGCCCTCGGTCCACTTGATGGTGACCATGTGGTCGGTGAAGTGGCGGCCGAATCCGGGGCTGGCCAGGATCGCCTCGCGCTCCGCGTCGGACAGCGGGTTCGAGGAGGGCTTGAGCTCGATCGTGGGCGTCGTCATGAGTGCTTGTCCTTCACCGTGTGTGTATGGCGGACCGCGCTCACGACGTACTAGGACGTCCGAGCTTCCCCGGATTCCGCGGCCTCGCGTTCGATTATCGCGCGGGAGCGGTCTTCGGAGAAACGTTGAGTGCGGGCCCAGGGGAGATGGTGGCACCCGGGGACGCACAGGGAAAGCCGCCGGGTGCGGGGATCGCGACCCGGCGGCTGGTTCTCCGGTGGAACCGTGCTCGCCGGGTCAGCCGGCTACTCGCGCGGCGAGCGCGTCGCCGATCCGGTCGGTGGACCGGAAGGTCCCGTCGCGCTCGGCCAGGTCGGCGGAGACGGCGTCCTCGATGCGGGCGGCCTGGGCCTCGTAGCCGAGGTGGCGCAGCAGGAGGGCGACGGAGAGGATCGTCGCGGTCGGGTCGGCCTTGCCGGTGCCCGCGATGTCCGGGGCCGAGCCGTGGACGGGCTCGAACATGGACGGGAAGGCGCCGGTCGGGTTGATGTTCCCGGAGGCGGCCAGGCCGATCCCGCCGGTCACGGCGGCGGCCAGGTCGGTGAGGATGTCACCGAAGAGGTTGTCCGTGACGATGACGTCGAACCGCTCGGGCTGGGTGACGAAGAAGATCGTCGCGGCGTCGACGTGCAGGTAGTCGGTGGTGACCTGGGGGTACTCCTGACCGACCCGGTCGAAGATGTTCTTCCACAGGTGGCCCGCGTACACGAGGACGTTGTTCTTGTGGACCAGCGTCAGCTTCTTGCGGGGCCGGGCGTTGGCGCGCTCGTAGGCGTCGCGGACCACGCGCTCCACACCGTAGGCGGTGTTGACGCTGACCTCGGTGGCGACCTCGGCGGGGGTGCCGGTGCGCAGCGAGCCGCCGTTGCCGGTGTAGGGGCCCTCGGTGCCCTCTCGGACGACGACGAAGTCGATCTCGGGGCGGCCGGCCAGCGGGGTCGCGGTGTTCGGGAACAGCTTCGACGGGCGCAGGTTGATGAAGTGGTCGAAGGCGAAGCGGAGCTTCAGCAGCAGACCGCGCTCCAGGACGCCGGAGGGGACCGAGGGGTCGCCGATGGCGCCCAGCAGGATGGCGTCGTGGTGCTTGAGGGCGTCCAGCTCGGCGTCCGGGAGGGTCTCGCCGGTGCGGTGCCAGCGCTGGGCGCCGAGGTCGTACTCCTTGGTCTCCAGCTTCACATCCTGGGGCAGGACGGCGGTGAGGACCTTGAGGCCCTGCGCCACGACTTCCTGGCCGATGCCATCGCCGGGGATCACTGCGAGATTGATGCTGGTCGACATGTCGGCACCGTACTCCTTGTCCCAGCCTTCAGACATGTTGCGTCCACCATGTGGACGCAACATGTCACGCGCGTCAGTGGCCGGTGGAGCCGCCGTTGTCGCGGCGGTCCAGGGCGCGCTGGAGGGCGGCGGCGGCGTTGCGGCGGTCGGCGTCGGCGGTGGCGGAGTGGCGGACGCGGCGGGCGGACCGGGCTGCGGGGGCGGTGGTGTGCATGGTGATCGACTCCTTGAGATCACGGCGTGGCGGGAGGCCACGGATGAGGGGGTTCCTTCAAGGCGCCGGAAGGGGCGGGGAGCGGATCGCCGCAGGGGTTGCCTGCGCAGGGCGCGCGCTCACGGCCGCCATTCGCCGGATCGGCGAGACGTTCGGCTCCTACAAAGCTAGGACAGTCCGCGCTGTCTGTCTCCGCAATTACTCGGACTTCCTAGTATCTGAGACGGGGATCACCCGGGCAGGTCACCCGCTCAGGTCACCCCCGCAGCCGGTCCCGCTCCGCCCGCAGCTCGCGGACCAGCGCCTTCACGGCGGGACGGGCGGCCTGTTCGCGGCTGGTGACGTAACCCACCGAACGGGTGGGCCGGCCGGGGCCGAGGTCGGTGACGCCGACCCGGTCGCCGGCCACGGCCAGTGACAGCGCCGGCATGATCGCCATGCCCAGCCCGCGTTCCACCATGGTGAGGACCATCCCGTCGTCCTCCGCCTTGACCGTGGCGGTGGGGATCCAGTCCTGCTCCCGCCACCAGGCGCGGGTGTACGAGCCGCAGTTCTCGTCCCAGTCCAGCAGCGGCAGCGCCCTGGGGTCGGGGTGGCCTGCCGGGTGCACGAGGGCGTACGGCTCCTCGGCGAGCACCCCGCTCAGCAGCCCGGCCGGCACCTCCGCCGAGCCGCCCAGGGTGGCGATGCCCAGGTCCGCGCGGCCTTCGGCGACCTCGCCGGCGGTGCCGGCGCGCAGCTCGCGGACCACGCGCACCTCGGGGCGGAGCCCGGGGTGCCGGGCGGTGAGCCGCGTGAGGACGGGCGGCAGCAGGTGCAGCGCCGCGCTGCGGAAGGCGGCGATGCGGAGCACGCCGGCGACCGGGCCGTCGCCGCCGGGCGGGCCGCCGGCCGCCGCGGCGCGGGCCTCGGCGGCCAGCGCCTCGTACATCCGCAGGATGCGGCGGGCATGGGCGACGGCCCGTTCCCCGGCCGGGGTCGGGCGGGCGCCGGAGCGGCCGCGGTCGAAGAGCACCACCCCGAGCCGGGTCTCGCTGCCGCGCACGGAGTGCGAGACGGCCGACTGGGTCAGGCCGAGGCGTCCGGCGGCGGCGGAGAAGCCGCCGGTCTCGGCTACGGCCACCAGGACCCGCAGCTCCCGCGGTGCGAGTTCGGTCGTCTCACGGTCCGCCATCGGCTCCGTCGGCTCCATCGGCCTCATCGGCCTCATCGGTCCCATCGGTCCCCACCTCGGTGTATGAGCGCCGCTCATGGATGTGCGGCCGCCATGAGCCCAACCCGCTGCCCGGCCGCGGGATTCCTCCCTAGCGTCTGCGGCATGACGAACCACACCGCCGGCACCGCGTACGCCGTCCACCAGATCGCCCGTCCCACCGGCTTCCCCACCGCCGCCGACTTCGCCTACGTCGAGCAGCCCGTCCCCGCCCCCGTGCCCGGCACCGCCCTGGTCGAGAACCTCCAACTGTCGGTCGACCCGTACCACCGGGGCATGATGGACGGCGGCGAGGGCGGGTTCGCGCTCCACGCACCGCTGGAGGGCCGTGCGGTGGGCCGGGTCCTCGCCTCCCTCGACCCGGGCCTGGCCGAGGGCGACCTGGTCTTCCACCGGCAGGGCTGGCGCACCCACGCCCTGGTGACCGCCGGCGTGGACGGCACGCGGAAGCTGCGCGGCCACGCCGGGGTCCCGCTCTCGGCGTACCTGAGCGTCCTCGGCGGCACCGGCCTGACCGCGTACGCCGCCCTCACCCGCGTCGCGCGGCTGCGCGAGGGCGAGGACCTGTTCGTGTCGGCCGCCGCGGGCGGGGTCGGGGTGGCCACCGCGCACATCGCACGGCTGCTCGGCGCCCGCCGGATCATCGGCAGCGCGGGGTCGGCCGCCAAGGTGCGCCGGCTGACCGGGGACCTCGGCTTCGACGCGGCCTTCGACTACCACGACGGGCCGGTGGCCGAGCAGTTGGCGGCGGCCGCGCCGGACGGCATCGACGTCTACGTGGACAACGTCGGCGGGGACCACCTGGAGGGCGCCATCGGGGCGCTGCGCGAGTTCGGGCGGATCGCCTGGGTCGGCGCGATCTCGATGTACAACACCGACCGGGCACCCGCCGCGCCCCGCAACCTCTTCGAGGTGGTGCACAAGTCGCTGCGCCTGGAAGGCGTACTGGTCAGCCACCACACCGATCTGCAGGAGGAGTTGGAGGACTTCCTGGTCCCGCACCTGCGCAGTGGTTCGGTCGGCGTGGACGCCACGGTCGTCCAGGGCTTCGACCGGACGGTGGAGGCGTTCGTCGGGATGCTGCACGGGCAGAACACCGGCAAGATGCTGGTGGAGGTGACCGGCTGAAGCGCGCCCCGGAAGTTCACCCCGGGAGTTCACCCCGGGAGTTCACCGACGCGTTACCGCACGCACCTGGACCTTTGGACAGCGCTCCCCCACCCTTGCCCCGACGTGCCGCAGGGGCGCGCGGCACACGAGGGGCGGGCATGACACCCATCAGCCGCAGGGGGTTCGTCGGGATCGGGGCCGGGGTCGGGGCCGGGGTGGTCGCGGGGACGGCGCTGCCCGGCGCGCCGGCGGCACGGGCGGCCGCGCCCTCCGCCCGGTCGGCGGCGGCACGGGCCGCGACCGGCGGCATCACCGACGTGCGGCACGTGGTGGTCCTCATGCAGGAGAACCGGAGCTTCGACCACTACTTCGGCCGGCTCAGGGGCGTCCGCGGCTTCGGCGACCGGGCGGCCGGCAACCTGCCCGGCGGCTGGGGCATGTTCCACCAGCCGAACTGGGGCGGCCGGCACTACCCGTGGAAGCTGTCGGACACCCCGCCGGCCGGCGGCGTGGACGGCGACACCCTCGCCCAGTGCACCGGGGACCTCCCGCACAGCTGGACCTCCCAGCACGCGGCCTGGAACCGGGGCCGGATGGACAACTGGGTCACGGGCGTCGGCAGCACCCGCACCCTGGGGTACCTCGACCGCGAGGACATCCCCTTCCACTACGCCCTCGCCGACCACTACACCATCTGCGACGCGTACTTCTGCTCCGCGCTGAGCGCCACCGGCCCCAACCGCACGTTCCTGTGGAGCGGCCGGATCGACGCCTCCAGCAAGGACGGCGGCGACGAGTCGGGACTGACCTGGGAGACGTACGCGGAGGCGCTGGAGCGGGCCGGCATCTCCTGGCGGGTCTACCAGAACGCCCAGGACAACTACGGGGACAACGGCCTGGCCTACTTCACGAAGTTCGCGGAGGCGGCCCCCGGCACGCCCTGGCACGACAAGGGCATGGCCTCGGTGCCCCGCACCACCGGCGCCACCCACACCGACATCGCCGCCGCGATCCGCGCCGACGTCCTCGCGGGCACCCTGCCCCAGGTCTCGTGGATCGTCGCCAACGAGGCCTTCTCGGAGCACCCGTACGCACCGCCCGGCGACGGCGCCCACTTCGTCGACCTGGTCTACCGGGCGCTGGCCGCCGACCCGGAGGTCTTCGACTCGACCGTGCTGTTCCTCGACTACGACGAGAACGACGGGTTCTTCGACCACGTGCCGCCGCCCGTCGCCCCGCCCGGCACCCCCGGCGAGTACCTGGACGGCGTGCCCGTCGGCCTCGGCTTCCGGGTGCCCATGCTCGTGATGTCCCCATGGACCCGCGGCGGCTGGGTCAGCTCGGAGGTCTTCGACCACACCTCCGTGATCCGGTTCATGGAGACCTGGTCCACTGCCCTCGGCAAGCCGGCGCTCTGCCCGAACATCAGCGCCTGGCGACGCAAGGTGACCGGGGACCTGACCGGCGTCTTCGACTTCGCCCGGCCCGTGTACGGGGTACCCACCGGCCTGCCGCCCACCACGGAGGTGATCGGCCAGTCCACCTGCGCGCCGATGCCCAACCCGGTCCCGCAGGACAACGCGCTGCCGGTCCAGGAGCCGGGCAACCGTCCGGCCCGCGCCCTGCCCTACCAGCCGAACGGCAACCTGGACCGGCTGGAGTTCGGGGCGGCCGGCCGGATCACCGCCTGGTTCTCGATGTCCAACACCGGGCCCCAGGCGAGGCGGGCGGCGCACTTCTCGATCCACCCCCACCAGCACCGGGACACCGCCGCCTGGCAGTACACGGTGGACCCGGGCACCACGGCCACCGACCACTTCCACATCGGGCTCGGCCACGGCCTGGGCAAGTACGACATCTCCATGCACGGGCCCAACCGCTTCCTGCGCCGCTTCACCGGCGACGCCACCAAGCCGGGCAAGGCGCTGGAGGTGGCCGCCCGCTACGCCGTCGAGCCGGGCACCGGCAAGCAGGCGGTCTGGTTCCGGATGACCAACGCCTCCGCCTCCCCGGTCACCTTCACCATCCGCTCCAACGCCTACCGGTCGGACGGCCCGTGGACCTACACCGTCCCGGCGGGCTCCTCCCGGGAGGACTTCTTCAACGCCGTCGCCTACGCGGGCGGCTGGTACGACTTCACGGTCCTGGCCGACGCCGACGGCACCTGGTCGCGCCGCTACACGGGCCACATCGAGACCGGCGCGCCCAGCGTCACCGGGTCCTGACCGCCCCCGCCCCCGCCCCGGCCCCGGCCCCGGACTCCGCCCCGGACTCCGCCACGGCCGGCCGCACGGTGCGCATCCTCCCGTAGGCGTACACGCAGCCGGCCAGGGCCAGGTCCGACAGCAGCATGAAACCGATCGAGTACGAGTCCTCGGCGGCGTACACGGCACCCATGACGAGCGGCGGCACGAACCCGCCCAGGCCGCCGACCGCCCCCACGATGCCGGTGACGCTGCCGACCTGCGGCTGCGGGGTGACCTGGGAGACCAGGGCGAACACGCTGCCGCTGGCGGTGCCCAGGCCGGCCGCGATGCACAGCAGGCAGATCGTCCCGACGGGGTCCAGCGCCGGGTCGAAGGCCTGGACGACGGCGAGGAGGGCGACGCACCCGAGGGCGGCGGAGGTGACCACGGCCGGGTGGACGCGGTCGGCCAGCCAGCCGCCGAACGGCCGGAAGACCACGGTCAGCAGGGCGAACCCGGCGGCCTTGGTCCCCGCGTCCGTCGGCGTCAGCCCGTACCAGGTCTTCAGGTAGGTGGGCAGGTACACCCCGAAGGCGACGATCCCGCCGAAGCCGATGGCGTAGAGGGCGGACAGCTCCCAGGTCACCCGGAGCCGGCCGGCGCCGGCGAGCCGCCGGCCGAGCGGGGCGGTGGGCATCGGCCGGTCCGGCCGGTCCCGCACCAGCGCGGCGGCCAGCAGGGCGTACACCGCGAGGGCCGCCGCGACCACGAGGAACGGCAGGTTCTCGCCGTGCCGGGCGATCCGGGGGGTGAAGTAGCCGGACAGCGCCACCCCGCCCATGCCCATGCCGAACACGCCGAGGCCGAAGCCCCGGCGCTCGGGCGGGAACCAGGAGTTGACCAGGGGCACGCCGATGGCGAAGGTCGTGCCGCCGATGCCGAGCAGGAAGGCGACGGCCAGGGTCGCCGGGTACGAGTCGCGGGTCGGCACCAGCAGCAGCACCGGCACGATGGTGAGCGCGGAGACCAGCGGGAACATCAGCCGGGCGCCGTACCGGTCGGTGAGGGCGCCGACCGGCACCCGCCCCAGCGAGCCGACGAGCACCGGCACCGCCACCAGCAGCGACTGCTGGAACGAGCTCAGGCCGAGCCGGTCCCCGTAGTCGCCGGCGAGCGGGGCGATCAGGTCCCAGGCCCAGAACGTCAGGGTGAACCCGACCGTGACCACGGCCAGGTTCAGGTAGGCGGCGGGCGGCGTCCGGTTCTCCTGGGCGGTTTCCACGAGACCACGCTAGGAAGGGCCCCGCCCTCCCGGCGCGCGGGACTGGGCCGTACGGAGGAGCCCGCCGGGCGGCGGCTACAGCACGTCGCCGTCGCGCCAGTCGAACCACAGCGTCCCGTCCGGCTCGGGGAGGGCCGTGCCGGGCGGCGTCCACAGCCAGGTGGAGCCCTCCTCCTCCGGCAGCCGCACCGGCCCGTCCGGCCCGAGCGCGCCGATCCGTCCGCCCCACACGGTCCAGCCCAGGCTCCGGTACAGCCCGGCCCCCTCGTCGGAGGCCGACAGGGCGCCGAGCACGTAGGCCCGCTCGACCACCCGCTCCAGCTCCGCCATCACCGCCGTGCCCAGTCCCCGGCGGCGGCGGTCCGGGCGTACCGCCACGGCCTCCACGTAGCCGGTGCGCAGCGCGTGCCCGGCGTGCAGGACGCGCCGCTGGACGACGCTGCCGTGCGCGAGGAGCCGGTCGCCCTCGTAGAGGAGGGCGTGCATGCCGCCGAGTCCGTGTTCGAAGTCCTCGTCGGAGAAGTCGCCCTCGAAGGCCTCGTCCAGCAGCGCCCGCACCTCCTTGAGGGTGTGGTCGCCCAGCTGGGAGGTGTGGGCGAGGTGTGTCCGCGTACCGGTCATGGAAGCAGTGTCCCCCGGCCCGATTCCGGCCGGCAGGGATCTGGTCAGGTCCAGACCAGTTGGGCAGACTCGGCGCATGTCGACCAGCAACCAGCAGTGGACGCCCACCCATGGCGAGCCCTACCGTCCCGTCGCCTACCGTCCCGCCCGGATGCCGGGGGCCGAGTCCCTGGCCCGGGCGGCCCGGCTGCGGCAGCGGATGGACGAGCGGCGGACCGTACGGCAGTTCTCCACCGACCCGGTCCCGGAGCAGGTGGTGCGGGACGCCGTCGCCTGTGCCGCGACCGCTCCGTCGGGGGCGCACCAGCAGCCGTGGACCTTCGTCCTGGTGAAGGATCCCGAGGTGCGCGCCCGGATCCGGGAGGCCGCCGAGCGCGAGGAGACCCTGTCGTACGACGGGCGGCTCGGCGAGGAGTGGCTGGCGGCGCTGCGCCCGCTGGGCACGGACGCGGTGAAGGCGCACCTGACGGACGCCCCGGCGCTGGTCGTGGTGTTCCAGCAGCGGTACTGGCTCGGAGGGGACGGCACCAAGCGGAAGCACTACTACGTGGACGAGTCGGTCGGCATCGCGGTCGGCATGCTGCTGTCGGCCCTGCACCTGTCGGGGCTGGCCGCCCTGGTGCACACGCCGAGCCCGATGCGCTTCCTCGGCGAGGTCCTCGGCCGGCCCGAGAACGAGAAGGCCTTCGCGGTGATCCCGGTGGGCTATCCGGCGGAGGACTGCGAGGTGCCGGACCTGGTCCGCAAGTCGCTGGACCAGGTCATGGTGGAGGTCTGAGCCCCCCCCGGAATGGGGACCGCCCCCGCTCCGGACTTGGGGGTACCGGAGCGGGGGCGGGGTTCAGCGGGGCCGGGTCAGCCCATGTGGGGGTAGCCGTACTCGGTCGGCGGGACCAGGGTCTCCTTGATGGAGCGGGTCGAGGTCCAGCGGAGCAGGTTCAGCGCGGCGCCGGCCTTGTCGTTGGTGCCGGAGGCGCGGCCGCCGCCGAAGGGCTGCTGGCCGACGACGGCGCCGGTGGACTTGTCGTTGATGTAGAAGTTGCCCGCGGCGAAGCGGAGCTTGTCCATCGTGTGGGCCACCGCGTAGCGGTCGGCGGCGATGACGGAGCCGGTGAGGGCGTACGCCGAGACGGACTCCATCTGGGCGAGCATCTCGTCGTACTTCTCGTCCTCGTAGACGTGGACGGCGAGGATCGGGCCGAAGTACTCGGTGGTGAAGACCTCGTTCTCCGGGTCGGTGCACTCGATGACGGTCGGGCGGACGAAGTAGCCCTCGGAGTCGTCGTAGCTGCCGCCGGCGACGATGGTGCAGGTCGGGTCGGCCTTCGCGCGGTCGATCGCGGCCTTGTTCTTGGCGAAGGAGCGGTCGTCGATGACGGCGCCGATGAAGTTGGACAGGTCGGTGACCGGGCCCATGGAGATGCCGTCGACCTCGGCCGCGAACTGCTCCTTGAAGCCGTCGTTCCAGATGGAGGCCGGGATGTAGGCGCGGGAGGAGGCCGAGCACTTCTGGCCCTGGAACTCGAAGGAGCCGCGGGTCAGGGCGGTCTTGAGGATCGCGCGGTCGGCGGAGGGGTGGGCGACGACGAAGTCCTTGCCGCCGGTCTCGCCGACCAGGCGCGGGTAGGACTTGTACTTCTCGATGTTGTTGCCGACCGTCTTCCACAGGTACTGGAAGGTCTTGGTGGAGCCGGTGAAGTGGATGCCGGCGAGGTCGGGGTGGTTCAGGGCGACCTCGGAGACGGCGATGCCGTCGCCGGTGACCAGGTTGATGACGCCCTTGGGCAGGCCCGCCTCCTCCAGGAGCTCCATGAGCAGGACCGCGGAGTGGGTCTGGGTCGGGGACGGCTTCCACACGACCACGTTGCCCATCAGGGCCGGGGCGGTCGGCAGGTTGCCGGCGATGGCCGTGAAGTTGAACGGCGTGATCGCGTAGACGAAGCCCTCCAGGGGGCGGTGGTCGCTGCGGTTCCACACGCCGGGGGAGTTCGCGGCCGGCTGCTCGGCGAGGATCTGCCGGGCGAAGTGCACGTTGAAGCGCCAGAAGTCGACGAGCTCGCACGGGGTGTCGATCTCGGCCTGCTGGGCGGTCTTGGACTGGCCGAGCATGGTGGACGCGGCCATCTTCTCGCGCCACGGGCCGGCCAGCAGCTCGGCGGCGCGCAGGATGATCGCGGCGCGGTCGTCGAAGGACATGGCGCGCCAGGCCGGCGCGGCGGCCAGGGCGGCCTCGACGGCGTCGCGGGCGTCGTCCTCGGTGGCGTTGGCGTAGGTGCCGAGGACCTTCTTGTGGTCGTGCGGCTGGACGACGTCGAAGCGGTCGCCGCCGCCCATGCGCTTCTCGCCGCCGATGGTCATCGGGAGGTCGATGGGGTTCTCGGCCAGGAGCTTGAGCTGGGCCTCCAGGCGGGAGCGCTCGGCGCTGCCGGGGGCGTACGAGTGGACCGGCTCGTTGACCGGCGCGGGGACCTGGGTTACAGCGTCCATGGGTCTTCAGACTCCCTGGTTCCTAGTTCTTGGTGATCATCGAGCGGACGAAGAAGAGCAGGTTGGCCGGCTTCTCGGCCAGGCGGCGCATGAAGTAGCCGTACCAGTCGGTCCCGTACGCGGTGTAGACGCGCATGCGGTGGCCTTCGGCGGCCAGCCGCAGGTGCTCCTCGCCGCGGATGCCGTAGAGCATCTGGAACTCGTACTCGTCCAGCTTGCGGCCGGCCTTGCGGGCCAGCTCCTGGGTGATGGCGATCAGGCGCGGGTCGTGCGACCCGATCATCGGGTAGCCCTCGCCCTCCATCAGGATCTTCAGGATGCGGACGTACGCCTTGTCGATCTCCGCCTTGTCCTGGTACGCGACCTCGGCGGGCTCCTTGTAGGCGCCCTTGACGATGCGGACGCGGCTGCCGTTCGCGGCGAGGCGGCGGGCGTCGGCCTCGGTGCGGAAGAGGTAGGCCTGGATGACGCAGCCGGTCTGCGGGAAGTCCTTCCGCAGCTCCTCGTGGATGGCGAACATCGAGTCGAGGGTGGTGTGGTCCTCGGCGTCCAGGGTGACGGTGGTGCCGATGGCGGCGGCGGCCTCGACGACCGGGCGGACGTTGGCGAGGGCCAGCTCGTGGCCGCCGGGCAGCGCCTGGCCGAACATCGAGAGCTTGACGGACATCTCGGCCCGGGTGCCCAGGCCCAGCTCGGCCAGGCGCTCGACGAGCTCCAGGTACGCGTCGCGGGCGGCGTGGGACTGCTCCACCGTGGTGATGTCCTCGCCCACCACGTCGAGGGTGACCTCCAGCCCCTTGGCGGCCAGGTCGGTGACGATCGGGATGACCTGGTCGACCGTCTCGCCGGGGATGAAGCGATTGACCACGGGCTTGGTCACCGGGGCGGCAGAGACGATTCGGCGCATCTTCTCGCTGCGCGAGGCGGCCAGAATCACGGGACCCAGCACGGGGCACCTCCAACGGGTGGCAGAAAGCAAGTGAAACCACCGTGAAACCTAAGGATCGGTTCGATCCTCTGCCATCGACACCTGTCACGCATCCGTGGCCCGGATCTCATACAGATGTCTGAGACGGGAGTGTCCAGGTGGGAGAATGTGCCGCGTGAAGGGCGATTACCAGGACCTGGTCGACGAGATCTCGGCGCTGCTGGGCGCCCCCGCGACCCTGGAGAACCGGGATTTCCGTCTGATCGCCTTCGGGGCCCACGACAGCGAGGACGACCTGGCGGTGGACCCGGTGCGGACCCGGTCGATCCTGACCCGCCAGTCCACGGCCGCCGTCCGCTCCTGGTTCGAGGGGTTCGGCATCGCCCGCGCCACCGGCCCGGTGCGGATCCCGGCGGCACCGGAGGCCGGGGTGTTCCGCGGGCGGATCTGCCTCCCGGTGCGGTTCCGCGGGATCGTGCACGGTTACGTGTGGCTCCTCGACCCGGAGCCCGGTCCCGGCCCGGACGCCGAGCAGCTGGCCGCCGCCATGGAGGTGGCCGAGCGGATCGGGGTGCTGCTGGCCGCGGAGGCCAAGGCGGGCGCCGACCTGTCCCGGGAGTTCCTGGCGGCGCTGGCCCCCGGGCGGGGCTGGCAGCGGGACATGGCGGTGGGGGCGCTGCGTACGGCGCTGGGCCCGGGCGCGGAGGGGCCGCACGCCCTGGTGTGCGTGGCACCGTGGACCGGGGACGCGCCGGGCACGGTGCCGGGCGCGGCGGCGGTGGCCACGGCCCCGCTGGAGGGCCCCGGCCGGGCGCTGGCCGTGCTGGTCAGGCTGCGGGCGGCGGACACGCTGACCCCGGCGGTGAACGCCGCGACGCGCCTGCTGCCGCGGGACGCCGGGGCGCCGGGCGGCCCGGCGCGGTCGGCGGCCGGGGTGGGCGAGGCGGTGCGCGACCTGGCGGGGCTGCCGGAGGCCTGGGAGCAGGCGACGGCCGCCGCCCGGGCGGCGCTGGCCCAGCCGCGGCTGGGCCCGGTGGCCCTCTGGTCGGGGATCGGCGCGTACCGGATGCTGGCGTCGCTGACGGCCGACCCGGCCCAGGACCCGGCGGCGCGGGCGCTGCTCGGTCCGGCGCATCCCGAACTCGCCCGCACGGCCGAGGTCTTCCTGGACTGCGCGGGGCAGGCGGGCCGGGCGGCGGCGGCCCTGGGCATCCACCGTCAGACCCTGTACTACCGGCTGTCCCGGGTGGAGCAGCTGACCGGGCTGGACCTGGACGAGGGCGAGGACCGGCTGCTGCTGCACATGGCCCTCAAGGCGGCCCGCTTCAACGAAAGTTGACGTGATCATCCGACTCCGGGCGTACGCGGGGGCCGCCGCCGTCCGGGGCGGATCCGGGGCCGGTCCCTGATGTCCGCGCCCGTCCGGGGCCCTACCGTCGCGAGCAGCGCACGACAGGCGACGTCACGGAGGCCCTTGATGAAGGCGATGGTGCAGGACCGGTACGGTCCCCCCGACGTTCTGGAGTACCGGGAGGTCGAGCGGCCCGAACCGGGTGACGGGGAGGTGCTCGTGCGGGTCCGGGCGGCGGCGGTCAACGCGGCCGACTGGCACCTGATGCGCGGCGACCCGTACGTGGCGCGCCTGGTCCTCGGGGTGCGCCGGCCGAAGGTCCGGATCCGCGGCCGTGACTTCGCGGGCACGGTGGAGGCGGTGGGGCGGGGGGTGACCGGGCTCCGGCAGGGCGACGAGGTGTACGGCGAGGCCGACGCGGCGTTCGCCGAGTACGTCCGCGCCCCGGCCGGGGCGATCGGCCCCAAGCCCGCCGGCCTGACGTTCGAGCAGGCGGCCGCCGTGCCACTGGCGGGGAACACCGCGCTGATGGGCCTGCGCGACCTGGGGCGGCTGGAGGCGGGGCAGTCGGTGCTGGTCAACGGCGCGTCCGGGGGCGTGGGGACGTTCGCGGTGCAGATCGCGAAGGCGCTCGGCGCCGAGGTCACCGGCGTGTGCAGCACGCGCAACGCCGGGCTGGTCCGGTCGCTCGGCGCGGACCGCGTCGTCGACTACACCCGGGAGGACTTCACCCGGGCCGGCCGGACGTACGACCTCGTCCTCGACCTGGTCGGCAACCGGTCACTGGCGGACCTCCGGCGGGTGCTGGCGCCTGCCGGGACCCTGGTGCTGTCGGGCGGCGGCACGTCCGAGGGGGGCAGCGTGGTCGGGCCGATGGCGCTGCTGGTCAGGGGTCAGCTGGTGTCCCGGTTCACGGATCGGCGGGTGCGCGTCCTGACGGCGGAGCCGGGCCGGGAGAACCTGGCCGCGCTCGGCGCCCTCCTGGAGTCCGGGCGGGTCACCCCCGTCGTGGACCGGACCTTCCCGCTGGCCGAGGCCGCGGCGGCCATCCGCTACCTGGAAGTGGAGCACGCCCGGGCGAAGGTGGTCCTCACCGTGTGAACTCCTGCCCCGTGGGCCGCAGCACCGCTTCGGCGGCCCGGCGCATGCCCTCGGTGAGCTCCTCGGCGGTCGCGGCGGACTCCGGGTCGAACATCCACTGGATCATCAGCCCGTTGAGGAGCGCCTGGTAGAAGGCGCCGAGGGTGCGGACGTCGCGTTCGGAGAGGTCCTCCTCCGGGGTGCCGGTGAGCATCGAGACCAGGCCGCGCCGGCCCTCGCCCTGGGAGGCGGCGAGCATGGCCCGCAGCTCCGGCACCCGGTCGGGCTGGAGGATCACCTCCAGGGTGGCGCCCCAGATCGGCTGGGCGGCCTCGCGGCCGGCCAGCACCCCCTCCCAGACCCCGCGGAAGCGCTCCAGCGAGCCGGGCTCGCCGGGCGGGTCGGCGGGGAAGGTGTCGCCCCAGTCCTGCACGAGCTCCACGAAGGCCTGGGTGAGCAGGGCGTCCTTGGATCCGTAGTGGTAGCCGATCGAGGCCAGGTTGGCGCCGGAGGCGTTCACGATGTCGCGCGCGGTGGTGCGCACGAACCCCTTCTCGACCAGGCACTTCTTGGCGCCCTGGAGCAGATCTTCCTTGTGTCCCATGACCGCGACCCTACCAAGACGGCCGTCCCAGACGACCGTTCTATACGGACGTTCTATACGAGTGTTCTAGACAAGCGTTTATGACGGCTGTACATTCACCGTCATGACGAACTCCGCAGCGCCTCGCGCCGGCCGTCGGGAATGGACCGCCTTCACCGTCCTCCTGCTGCCCCTGCTCCTGGTCTCCATGGACGTCTCCGTCCTGTACTTCGCCATCCCGGCCATCAGCCGCGAGCTCGACCCCACCGCCACGCAGCAGCTGTGGATCTTCGACAGTTACGCCTTCGCCCTGGCCGGACTGCTCGTCACCATGGGCTCGCTCGGCGACCGGATCGGCCGCCGCCGGCTGCTGCTGATCGGCGCCGCGGCCTTCGGCACCGCCTCCGTCGCCGCCGCCTACGCCCAGAGCGCCGAGATGCTGATCGCCGCCCGCGTCCTGCTCGGCATCGGCGGGGCCACGCTGATGCCCTCCACCCTCGGACTGGTCCGCAACCTCTTCCGCGACGAACGGCAGCGGGTGAAGGCCGTCTCCATCTGGTCCGGTGCCATGGCCGGCGGGATCGCCCTGGGCTCGGTGATGAGCGGGCTCATGCTCGACCACTTCTGGTGGGGCTCGGTGTTCCTGGTCAACGTGCCCGCGATGGTGCTGCTGCTGGCCCTGGTCCCGCTGCTGGTCCCGGAGTTCAAGGACCCCTCCCCCGGCCGCTTCGACCTGCTGGGCGTGCCCCTGTCCATGGCCGCCGTGCTGCCCGTGGTGTACGGGCTGAAGGAGATCGCCGCCGACGGCCCCGACCCCGTGCGCGCCGGGTGCCTGGCCGCCGGCCTCGCCTTCGGCTGGGTGTTCGTGCGCCGGCAGCGCACCCGCCCCGACGCGATGATCAGCCGGTCGCTGTTCCGGGACCGCCGCTTCGGCGCGGCCGTCGCGTTCAACACCGTGGCCGCGTTCGCGCTGATGGGTTCGGCCTACTTCAGCACCCAGTACCTCCAGTCGGTGCTCGGCATGGGCCCGCTGGAAGCCGCGCTGTGGAGCCTCGCGCCGTCGGTCGCGGTGGGCGCGGCCGCCCCGGCCGCCGCCGCGCTCGGACAGCGCTTCGGCCGCGGCCCGGTCATCGCCGGCGGGTTCACGGTCGCCGGCGCCGGGTTCGCCCTGATGGGCCTGGTGGACACGGACGCGCTGTGGCTGCTGCTGGCCGGGGCGGCCGTGCTCGCCTCCGGCATGGTCACCGTGATGTCCCTGGTCTCCGACATGGCGCTGGGTGCCGCCCCCGCCGAGAAGGCCGGTTCCGCCGCCTCCCTGCTGGAGACCGGCCAGGAGTTCGGCGGCGCCCTGGGCATGGCCCTGCTGGGCAGCCTGGCCACCGCCGTCTACCGCGGCGACCTCGCCGCCGCCGAGCCGGCCGCACGGGAGACCCTCGCCGGGGCCGCGGCCGCCGCCGGGCGGCTGGGCGGCGCGCAGGGCGCCGAGCTGCTGGCCGCCGCCCGCGAGGCCTTCGTGCACGGCATGCAGTACGCCGCCTGGGGCGGTACCGCCGTGCTGCTGGTCGCCGCCGTGGCCGCACCGGCGGTGCTGCGGGCGGAGCGGGGTTCCGCGCCCGCCGCGGCGGGGGCAGAACCGGCCCGCGCGGCGCGCTGACCGGCGTGACGGCAAAGGGCCCCGGGGAATCCCCGGGGCCCTTGACGCGCGTGCGGTGCCTCAGCCGGCCAGGTTGACCGAGCGGGCCGAGGTGGCGCCGATCTCCTCGGAGATCTCCGTCAGCACGTTCTGCGGCACGGTGTCGTCCACGGTGAGGACGGCGAGCGCCTCGCCGTGCTCCTCCGCCCGGGCCACCTGCATGCCGGCGATGTTCAGGCCGCCCTCGCCGAGGATCCGGCCCACGGTGCCGACGACACCCGGGCGGTCCTGGTAGCGCAGCACGACCATGTGGTCGGCGAGCGCCAGGTCCACGTCGTAGGCGCCGACGCCCACGATCTTCTGCAGGTGCTTGGGGCCGGCGAGGGTGCCGGAGACCGACACCTCCTCGCCGTCCGACAGGGTGCCGCGCACGGTCACCACGTTGCGGTGGTCGGGGGACTCCGAGCTGGTGGTCAGGCGCACCTCGACGCCGCGCTCCTGCGCGAACAGCGGGGCGTTGACGTAGGAGACGGTCTCGTCGACCACGTCCTCGAAGACGCCCTTGAGGGCGGAGAGCTCCAGCACCTTGACGTCGTGCTGGGTGATCTCGCCGTAGACCTCGACGTCCAGGCGGACCGCGACCTCGCCGGCGAGCGCGGTGAAGATCCGGCCCAGCTTCTCGGCCAGCGGCAGGCCGGGCCGCACGTCCTCGGCGATGACACCGCCCTGGACGTTGACCGCGTCCGGGACCAGCTCGCCGGCCAGGGCCAGACGGACCGACTTCGCGACGGCGATGCCGGCCTTCTCCTGGGCCTCGTCGGTGGAGGCGCCCAGGTGCGGGGTGCAGACGACCTGGTCCAGCTCGAACAGCGGGGAGTCCGTGCAGGGCTCCTTGGCGTAGACGTCCAGGCCGGCGCCGGCGACCCGGCCCTCCTTGATCGCCGAGTAGAGCGCGGCCTCGTCGACGATGCCACCGCGCGCGGCGTTGACGATGCGGACGCTCGGCTTGACCTTGTGGAGCGCCTCGTTGCCGATCAGGCCGAGGGTCTCGGGCGTCTTGGGGAGGTGCACGGTGATGAAGTCGGCGACTTCGAGCAGCTCGTCCAGGGTCAGCATCTTGACGCCCATCTGGGCGGCGCGCGCGGGCTGGACGTACGGGTCGTACGCGACGACCTTCATGCCGAAGGCGGACATCCGCTGGGCGACCAGGACGCCGATGCGGCCGAGGCCGACGACGCCGAGCGTCTTCTCGCTGAGCTCGACGCCGGTGTACTTGCTGCGCTTCCACTCGCCGTTCTTCAGGGCGGTGTTCGCCTGCGGGATGTTGCGGGCGGTGGCGACGAGCAGGCCGCAGGCGAGCTCGGCGGCGGTGACGATGTTGGAGGTCGGGGCGTTCACGACCATCACGCCGGCCTTGGTGGCGGCGGACACGTCCACGTTGTCCAGGCCCACGCCGGCCCGGGCGACGACCTTCAGCTTCCGCGCGGCGGCGATGGCCTCGGCGTCCACCTTGGTGGCGGAGCGGACCAGGATCGCGTCGACGTCCACGATGGCGGGCAGCAGCTCCGCGCGGTCGGCGCCGTTGCAGTGCCGGATCTCGAAGTCGGGGCCGAGGGCCTCGACGGTGGCGGGCGACAGCTCTTCGGCGATGAGTACGACAGGTTTCGAGCTCACGTGGGTCCTCACAAGTCCAGTGCGGACGGCCGTCCCGACGGCCGCAGGCGGTGGAGGGGGTAGCCGCGTGGAAGACGCACGACACTGTGGGCCTGACGCGTATGTGTTGAGCAGTGTAGTGGCGGAACCGGACCGGTTTTCCGCCTGTGCGGAGAGATCACCCGTCCGTGGTTGGCCAGGGTGGACAACCGGCGGGCTCCCCGACCGGGCGGCGAGGCCGCGACGTACCGTCACGGCCCCGCCGCGGGGTCTTACTTCTCCTCGTCGGAGACCCAGCTCATCAGCTTGCGCAGCTTCTTGCCGGTGGTCTCCAGCAGGTGCTCGGAGTCGGCCTTCTTGTACTCGTTGTACTTCGGCAGACCGGCCTTGTACTCGGCCATCCAGGTGTTGGCGAACTCACCGCTCTGGATCTCGGCCAGGACCTTCTTCATCTCGGCCTTGGTGGCGTCGGTGATGACGCGGGGGCCGGTGACGTAGTCGCCCCACTCGGCGGTCTCGGAGACCGACCAGCGCATCTTCTCCAGGCCGCCCTCGTACATCAGGTCGACGATGAGCTTCAGCTCGTGCAGGCACTCGAAGTAGGCGATCTCCGGCTGGTAGCCGGCCTCGGTCAGGACCTCGAAACCGGCCTTGACCAGAGCGGACGCACCACCGCAGAGGACGGCCTGCTCACCGAACAGGTCGGTCTCGGTCTCCTCGGTGAAGGTCGTCTTGATCACGCCGGCGCGGGTGCCGCCGATGCCGGCCGCGTAGGAGAGGGCCAGCTCGAAGGCGTTGCCGGTGTAGTCCTGCTCGACGGCGGCGATGCACGGGACGCCGCGGCCCTCCTCGTACTGACGGCGCACCAGGTGGCCCGGGCCCTTCGGGGCGACGAGGGCGACGTCCACGTTGGCCGGGGGCTTGATGAAGCCGTAGCGGACGTTGAAGCCGTGGCCGAAGAACAGCGCGTCCCCGTCCTTGAGGTTGTCCTTGATGGACTCCTCGTAGACATCGGCCTGGATCGGGTCCGGCGTCAGGATCATGATGACGTCGGCCTCGGCGGCGGCCTCGGCCACGGAGACGACGCGCAGACCCTGCTCCTCGGCCTTGGCCTTGGACTTCGAGCCCTCCTGCAGGCCGACGCGGACGTCGACGCCGGAGTCGCGCAGCGACAGCGCGTGGGCGTGGCCCTGGCTGCCGTAGCCGATGACCGCGACCTTGCGGCCCTGGATGATGGACAGGTCGGCGTCGTTCTCGTAGAACAGCTCGGCCACTGGGATATCTCCTTGGTGCGCTGGTGTTGCTCCCACCGTACGGCGGGGGACGGAATGAAAGTTTCCCGGTCTCGCGATGCGAACGGGGTCAGGCGCTGCGGTCGAGCGCGCGCAGGCTGCGGTCCGTGATGGACCGGCCGCCGCGCCCTATGGCGATCGTGCCGGACTGGACGAGTTCCTTGATGCCGAACGGCTCCAGCATCTTGAGCATCGCGCCGAGCTTGTCGGCGCCGCCGGTGGCCTCGATGGTGACGGCCTCCGGGGAGACGTCGACCGTCTTGGCTCGGAAGAGCTGGACGATCTCGACGATCTGGGAGCGGGTCTCGTTGTCGGCGCGGACCTTGACCAGGACCAGTTCGCGCTCGATCGCGGAGGAGGGCTCCAGCTCGACGATCTTCAGGACGTTGACCAGCTTGTTGAGCTGCTTGGTGACCTGCTCCAGGGGCAGGTCCTCGACGTTCACCACGATGGTGATGCGCGAGATGTCGGGGTGCTCGGTGACGCCGACCGCGAGGGAGTCGATGTTGAAGCCCCGGCGGGAGAAGAGGGCGGCGATCCGGGCGAGGATGCCGGGGGTGTTCTCGACCAGGACCGAGAGCGTGTGCTTGGACATGTGCGTCTTTCTCTCTTTCGCTCTCGCGGCTCAGTCGTCTTCGCCGTCGCCGAAGTCGGGACGGACGCCCCGGGCTGCCATGACCTCGTCGTTGGAGGTGCCGGCGGCGACCATCGGCCAGACCATGGCGTCCTCGTGGACGATGAAGTCGATGACCACCGTGCGGTCGTTGATCGCGTTGGCCTCGGCGATGACCTTGTCCAGGTCGGCGGGGTCCTCGCAGCGCAGCGCGACGCAGCCCATGGCCTCGGAGAGCTTGACGAAGTCCGGGACGCGGGTGCCCTGGCGGGGCGCGGCGGACTCGCCGAGCTGGGAGCCGACCGTGTCGTGGCCGGTCTCGTCGGCGTGCAGGACGGTGTTGGAGTAGCGCTGGTTGTAGAACAGGGTCTGCCACTGGCGGACCATGCCGAGGGCGCCGTTGTTGATGATCGCGACCTTGATCGGGATGTTGTTCAGCGCGCAGGTGACCAGTTCCTGATTGGTCATCTGGAAGCAGCCGTCGCCGTCGATGGCCCAGACCGTGCGCTCGGGCATGCCGACCTTGGCGCCCATCGCGGCGGGGACCGCGTAGCCCATGGTTCCGGCGCCGCCGGAGTTGAGCCAGGTGCGGGGCTCCTCGTAGTTGACGAAGTGCGAGGCCCACATCTGGTGCTGGCCGACGCCGGCCGCGTAGATGGTGCCCTGGGGGGCGAGTTCGCCGATGCGCTGGATGACCTGCTGCGGCGAGAGGCTGCCGTCCTCGGGCAGGTCGTAGCCGAGCGGGTAGGTGTCGCGCCACCGGTTGAGGTCCCTCCACCAGGCGCTGTAGTCGCCGGTGTTGCCCTCGTTGTTCTCGGCCTGGACGGCCTGGATGAGGTCGGCGATGACCTCGCGGGCGTCGCCGACGATCGGGACGTCCACGGCGCGGTTCTTGCCGATCTCGGCGGGGTCGATGTCCGCGTGGATGACCTTGGCGTAGGGGGCGAAGCTGTCGAGCTTGCCGGTGACGCGGTCGTCGAAGCGGGTGCCGAGCGCGATCAGCAGGTCGGACTTCTGCAGGGCGGTGACGGCGGTGACCGCACCGTGCATGCCGGGCATGCCGACGTGCAGCGGGTGGCTGTCCGGGAAGGAGCCGAGCGCCATCAGGGTGGTGGTGACCGGGACGCCGGTGAGCTCGGCGAGGACCTTCAGCTCGGCCGTGGCGCCGGCCTTCATGACGCCGCCGCCGACGTACAGGACGGGGCGCTTGGCCGCGGCGATCAGCTTGGCCGCCTCGCGGATCTGCTTGGCGTGCGGCTTGGTGACCGGCCGGTAACCGGGCAGGTCCTGGCCGGGCGGCCAGGAGAAGGTGGTCTGGGACTGGAGGGCGTCCTTGGCGATGTCGACCAGGACCGGGCCGGGGCGGCCGGTGGAGGCGATGTGGAAGGCCTCGGCGATCGTCCTCGGGATGTCCTCGGCCTTGGTGACCAGGAAGTTGTGCTTGGTGATCGGCATGGTGATGCCGACGATGTCCGCCTCCTGGAAGGCGTCGGTGCCGATCGCCTTGGAGGAGACCTGGCCGGTGATCGCGACCAGCGGGACGGAGTCCATGTGGGCGTCGGCGATCGGGGTGACCAGGTTGGTGGCGCCCGGGCCGGAGGTGGCCATGCAGACGCCGACCTTGCCGGTGGCCTGCGCGTAGCCGGTGGCGGCGTGGCCGGCCCCCTGCTCGTGGCGGACCAGGATGTGACGGACCTTCTTGGAGTCCATCATCGGGTCGTACGCGGGGAGGATGGCGCCGCCCGGGATACCGAAGACGGTGTCGCACCCCACCTCTTCGAGAGATCGGATGAGGGACTGCGCGCCCGTGACGTGCTCAACTGTGGCGGGCTGCTGTCCGCCGGAACGGGCCCGCGGCTGCGGATGGTGGGCCCCGGTGGCCTGCTCGGTCATCGGCATTCTCTTCTCGAAGCTGAGGGTTTTACGAGTATTCGACGTGTGCGACGTCTATGCGCCGTGTGCCAGTGCAACAAAAAACCCCTCGTGCCGGGAGGCAAGCGAGGGGAGCGCGTCGGGAGCGTGCTGCCGGGACATGCAGGTCCCGGCTTCAGCCGACGCGCTTTCCAAGTACGAGAATTCGGGTGCGCATGGCACAGACCCTCCCTCCGGCGGGAGGTCGATGTCAAGTGGGTGGGACGGGCGTCTCATTATGTGAGCCCCTCTGGACGACCAACGAGCCCCCCAGCGAGCCGCCGGCCAAGGCAGGCAGGGCTGCCCCGCCCGGTACTGGAAACGTACTCCTGACGAGCGCGCGGCGCAGCCGGTATTCGTCCAGAGGTCCGGAAAAGGCCGCACCCTGGCCGTGCGTGCACCCCATGGCGCGCAGGGCGGACACCTGCTCGGGCAGGTCCACGCCGTCGGCCACGGATTCCATGCCCAAATCATTTGCAATGCGCAACAAACCTGCGGTGATCTTGTGCAGCCTGGGTGATTCCACCACGCCCTCGACCAGGCCCCGGTCCAGCCTCAGCTGGTCCACCGGCAGCCGCCGGAGGGCGCTGATGGCCGCGTAGCCGCTGCCGAAGCCGTCCAGCGCGATCCGTACGCCCAGCCGGCGCAGGGCCGACAGACGGCGCTCCAGCTCGTCGAAGGGGACCCTGGGGTCGGACAGGGCCAGCTCCAGGACCAGGCTGCCGGAGGGCAGGCCGTACCGGGTGAGCAGGGCCTCCACGGAACCGGGGGCGGTGGCGGCGCCTGGGCCGGCCGCCGCCGGGTGTACGGCCGGGTCCAGCAGGCGGCGGGCGCTCATCCGGACGGACACCGGGACGCCGTGGCCCGCGCGGTGCCGCTCGGCGGCCTGTTCCACCGCCTCCTCCAGCAGCCCGCGGCCGGGCCCGGCGGTGCGGGCCGCCGCGGGGGCGCTTTCGGGTGACCGGGCTTCGGCCACCTGGAGGAACTCAGCCGGAGGGAAGAGGATCCCCTGGGGCGAGCGCCAGCGCGGCTGCGCCGACACCGCGGTGATGTCGCCGGTGGCCAGCGAGACCACCGGTTGGTGCAGAAGGGTGAACTCGCCCTCGTACGGCGCGGTGCGCAGCCGGCCGGCGAGTTCGGCCTTGCGGACGACTTCGGCCTGCATCTGGGGGGCGTAGAGCTCGACCCGGTCCTTGCCGCCGGCCTTCGCCCGGTACATGGCGAGGTCGGCGTTGCGCATCAGGTCCGAAGGGGTGATGCCGGGGTCGGCGAAGGCCACGCCGATGCTGGCGGCCACCCGGACCTCGGTGCCGGCGATCCGGTAGGGCTGGGAGAGGGTGGTGCGCAGCCGGTCGGCGATCTCGTGGACCTGCTGCTCGCGGGCGCCGTGGTCGCGGCTGCCGTCGCCCAGGATGAGGGCGGCGAACTCGTCGCCGCCGAGGCGGGCGGCGGTGTCCCCGGCGCGGACCGATTCGTGGAGCCTGCGGGCGGCCTCGACCAGGAGTTCGTCGCCGGCCTGGTGGCCGATGGTGTCGTTGACCGCCTTGAAGCCGTCGAGGTCGATGAAGAGCACGGCGGTGCTGTGGTCGCCGGCCCGGCGGCCGGTCAGCGCCTGGCGGACCCGGCGGGTGAACAGGGCCCGGTTGGGCAGGTCGGTGAGGGGGTCGTGCTCGGCGCTGTGCTGGAGCTGGGCCTGGAGCCGGACCCGTTCGGTGACGTCGCGGCTGTTGAGGATCAGGCCGCCCTGGTGGCGGTTGACGGTCGACTCGACGTTGAGCCACTCTCCGCCGCCGGACATGAACCGGCACTCGATGCGCGTGGTGGGTTCCTCGGCGGGAGGGGTGGCGAGGAAGCGCCGGACCTCGTGGACCACCCGGCCGAGGTCGTCGGGGTGGATGAGCTCGGAGAGGCGCGTACCGACGAGTTCCTCCGCCTCGCGGCCGTAGACGCCGGCCGCGGCGGGGCTGACGTAGCGCAGTGTCCCGGTGGGCGCGGCGATCATGATCACGTCGCTGGAGCCCTGGACCAGGGAGCGGAAGTGGTTCTCCTTCTGCGCCAGTTCCTGGGTGAGCGCGATGTTGTCGAGCAGCATGATGCCCTGCCGCACGACGAGGGCGAGCACCACGGTGCAGCCGGTGAAGACGACCACGCGGTCGACCTTCCGGCCGTCGACCACGTTGTAGAGGATGCCCAGGGTGCAGACGGCGGCGGCGAGGTACGGGGTGAGCGCCGGCAGCGAACCGGTGATGGGGCGGCTGACCGGGCGGGCGGCGTACGGGTGGCCGCCGGGCGGATGCCCGGCGGCGGTGCGGCGGGCGCCCCACGGGGCGTAGGCAAGGAGCAGCGAGCCGGCGAACCAGCCGGCGTCCAGGAGCTGGCCCGACTGGTAGTTCTCGCGGAGCAGCGGCGAGGTGAACAGGGCGTCGCTGAGCACGGTCAGGGCGAGGGCGGCGATGGCGGTGTTGACCGCGGAGCGGTTGCCCGCCGACCGGCGGAAGTGCAGGACGAGGACCATCGAGACGAGGGCGATGTCCAGCAGGGGGTAGGCCAGGGAGAGGGCGGCGCGCGGGACGCTGCCGGGGGCGCCGGACTGGGCGGTCTCGGCGGCGTGCGCGAGGGCGAGGCTCCAGGAGAGGGTGAGCAGGGAGCCGCCGATGAGCCAGGAGTCGAGGGCCAGGCAGACCCAGCCGGCCCGGGTCACCGGGCGTTTGGCCAGGACGAGCAGTCCGACGATGGCGGGCGGGGCGAAGCAGAGGAAGGCGAAGTCGGCGGCGGACGGGCTCGGTACGTCCTGGCCGAGCACGACCTCGTACCAGCCCCAGACCGCGTTGCCGCAGGCGCCCATGAGGGAGGAGAACGCGAACAGCAGCCAGGCGGGGCGTTCGCGGCTGTCGTTGGTGCGGGCGTAGTGGTAGCAGGAGACGGCGGCCAGCAGGCCGGCGGCGCTCAGCCCGAAGTCGCCCATGAAGAGGGCGAGTTGTTCGGACCCCCAGCCGACGGCGGCCCCCACCGCGTACCCCCCGCTGACCATCGCCAGGAGCAGCTGCGCCGCCAGACCCCGGCCCGCCTCCTCGGCCGGCGACTGGGCCAGCAGGGCTCCGGGGGCGCTCACCGGACCCCCCGGGCCGACGGCGCGGACGGCGCGGGGGGCACGGGCGGCGCCGGCCGCGCGGGCGGGCCGGGCGGCCCGGGGGGTCCGGCCTGGCGTGCCTTCCGGGGAGGCCGGCCGGGGCCCGCCGGGCGGTCCCTCACGGCGGCCCGCCGCGTTCCGCTGGTCCGCTTGGCCGCGGCCGCGGCCGCTCGCGCGGTGCGGCGGACCGGGGTGGCTGGATTCGGGGCGCCCGAGGGGCGCCGCCGGCGGCTCTGCCGCGTCGGGTCCTTCGTCCATTGGCCGTGCATCGCCCGTCGCCCCCCAAAGTGTCCGACACTCCCCAGCGCCATACGTTCTCGGCGCAGCCCCTTCTTCCGGACGATACACCACTTTCGTCACTCAGGGACAGGGTTCCTCTACGCTCCGTCACCGAGGAGGGAGTTGTGGACACGGTGCGCACCCGAATCGATACGTACGGTGCACAACCGGGCTCATTCCGTGATCAGTACCGTGTTCTCAACGGGGTCCCCGGCGGCGAAACGGGTGAGCTGACGGGCCAGCAGCCTCTTGGCGCGCGGCTCGAACGCGGAGCTGCTGCCCCCCACATGGGGCGTGATCAGGACATGGGGTGCGTGCCACAGCGGGTGGCCCGGCGGCAGCGGCTCGGGGTCGGTGACGTCGAGCGCGGCACGCAGCCGGCCGGCCTCCAGCTCGGCGAGCAGGGCGGCGGTGTCGACGACCGGGCCGCGGGCCACGTTGACGAGCAGGGCCCCGTCCTTCATCCGGGCGAGGAAGTCCTTGTCGACCAGGCCGCGGGTCCGCTCGGTCAGCGGGGTGGTCAGGACGACCACGTCCGCGGCGCCCAGCAGGCCGGGGAGGTCTTCGAGGGCGTGGACGGGACCGCGGGCGTGGGCGCGGGCCGACCGGGCGACGCGGGTGACGCTCCCGCACTCGAAGGGCACCAGCCGGTCCTCGACGGCCGCCCCGATGGCCCCGTACCCGACGATCAGCACGGACTTGTCGGCGAGGGCCGGGTAGAAGCCGCCCAGCCACCGCTCCTCGTCCTGGCCCCGGACCATCGCGGGCACGCCGCGCAGGGAGGCGAGGACCAGGGTGAGGGCGAGCTCGGCGGTGCTCGCCTCGTGGACCCCGCGGGCGTTGCAGAGCCGTACTCCGGGCCGGAGGTCGCCGAGGCCGCCGAGGACGTGGTCGATGCCGGCGGTGAGGGTCTGGACGACCCGCAGCCGGGGCATCCGGGCGAGCGGACGGACGGTGAGGGCCGGGGACTTCATGTACGGCGTGACGTAGAAGACGCAGTCGGCCGGGTCGGCGGGGAACTCGTCCTCCCCGTCCCACCGGCGGTAACGGAACCCTTCGGGCAGCCCGTCGATCCCCTCGGCGGGGAACGGCAGCCAGACATCTGCGGTCGTTGAGGTCATGATCACGAGGCTATGCCAAGGACATCGCGATCAAGCCGTTAGTTTGGGGTACGGAGCAGGAGGGGGACGCACGGGTGGAGCTCAGGTCAATCGGGGCGTCGGCGCTGGTGGTGGGCGCGATCGGGCTCGGCTGCATGCCGATGAGCTGGGCGTACGCCGCCTCCCGGCGGGACGGCACCCGGTCGGTGCGGGCGGTGCACGCCGCGCTGGACCTGGGGGCGAACCTGCTGGACACGGCCGACGTATACGGGCCGTTCACCAACGAGCTGCTGGTCGGGCGGGTGCTCCGGGAACGGCGCGCGGAGGCCTTCGTGTCGACCAAGGTGGGGCTGCGGGCCGGCGACCAGCACGTGGTGGCCAACGGCCGGCCGGAGTACGTCCGGCGGGCGTGCGACGCCTCGCTGCGGCGCCTGCAGACGGACGTGATCGACCTCTACCAGCTGCACCGGGTGGACCCGGAGGTCCCGGTGGAGGAGACCTGGGGTGCGATGGCGGAGCTGGTGGGCGCGGGGAAGGTGCGGGCGCTCGGGTTCTGCGCGGTGGGGGCGGGCGCCGGGCCCGGTGCGGGACGGCGCGGGGACCGTTCGTATGCCGTGACGATTCGCCGCCTGGAGCGGATGCAGCAGGTGTTCCCGGTGAGCGCGGTGCAGGCGGAGCTGTCGGTGTGGTCGCCCGAGGCGGCCTGGCACCTGCTGCCGTGGTGCGCGGCGCGGGGGGTGGGGTTCCTGGCGGCGATGCCGCTGGGCAGCGGGTTCCTGACGGGGACGCAGAAGCCCGGGCAGGGCTTCGAGGCGGATGACGTGCGGGCCAGGCACCCCCGTTTCACCGCCGAGGCGATGGCGGCGAACCAGGTGCTGGTGGCCGGGCTGCGGCGGGTGGGCCGGCGGCACGGGGCACGCGTCACGGCGGCCCAGGTGGCGCTGGCGTGGGTGCTGGCGCAGGGCCCGCACGTGGTGCCGGTGCCGGGGGCCCGGCGGGAGGACTGGGCGGCGGAGAACGCCCGCGCGGCCGAGGTCATGCTGACCGCCCCCGACCTGGACGAGATAGCCGCCCTCCCCCTCCCTCCGGCGCCCTGACCCGGGCCCGCCGACGTCGGGCGGGGTCAGCGGGGTGGGGGCGGGGCGGGGGCGGGGGCGGCTGGGCCTGCTGGGGCGGGACCTGGATCCCGGGCGGGGGTGGGGCGGCTGGGCCCACTGGGGCGGAGCGCGAATGCGGGGCGGGGGTGGGAGCGGCTGGGCCCACCGGACCGGTGGCGTTGAATCCGTCGGGGTGGTTGCCCGTCCGTCCCATCGTCCTTCCGGGGCGTGCGTCGGCGTCAAGGGCGCTCCTTCGTCGCGTCGCTGCGCGATGGCCTCCG
>NZ_JBIBBM010000017.1:0-98386 GCF_042900645.1 Streptomyces sp. NPDC012888
TGCCACGAAACCCCGAGCCACACAAGGTCCTCAACACGACGAACCCCCGCACACCCGCTCACACCCAACAACTACCACCACCCCACCCACTCACATCACCGCGCCGGACCGGTGGTCGGACGAACACGCGGTGCGTGAACGGCTCGCGCACCACAAGCTCACCGTCGACCGGTTCTTCACCGCCTACGCCGAGCCCCTGTCCAACCGCCTGACATCCTGCGGCCGCCCGAGGTCCTGTGGTTCTGTCTGATTTCCCACCACGGCGGCAGCCGGTCATACCCGGCGCCACCGTGCCATCGCGAAGGAGAAGAGCCCGAAGCACGCCAGGCCCGCGGCGACGAGAGCCAGCAGCCAGGGGCCCGTTGGCGTCTCGGCGAAGGAGCGCAGGGCGTCATCGAGGCCCTTGGCCTCGTTCGGCTCGTAGGTCAGGGCGGCGCGCGTGATGAAGACGCCGACGACCGCGAAGACGGCGCCGCGCGCCGCTCCCCCGACGACACCCGTGACGTCCGTGAACCGCCGTTCCTTCCGGGACATCGCGCCGAGCTTCAGGTGCTTGTGGTACTTGCGCAGCACGGCCCGGCCGGCGATCCACACGCCGGCGACGACGATGCCGGCTCCGGCGAGGCCCACTAGCCACCGGCCGCCCGGCAGGTCCAGTGCCCGTGCGGTGACGTCCTTGGACTGCTGATCGCCGGAGCCGCTGCCACTGCCGCTCTCGCCGGCGGCGAACATCAGCACCGAGTACACGACGAACGCGTAGAAGACGCAGCGCGCCGCCGACGCCAGGCGCTTGCGCGCCTTGTGCCCGCCCTCGCCGGCGGCACCGAACAGGGCCTCCGACAGGCGCCAGACGGCCATCCCGACAAGCCCCACCCCCAGGGCCCAAAGCAGAACCGACCCCAGCGGCTGAGCCGACAGCACGGCCAGCGCACCGCCCCGGTCGGCCTGCCCGCCCGAGTCACCGAAGGCGATCCGCAGGGCGATCAGCCCGACGAGCACATACAGGACGCCCCTGGCGGCGAAGCCCCACCGTGCCGCGATGCCGACCGCCGAACTGTTCACCGCACCACGCGCCCTGGCGCGCCAGGGGAACGAAAGCGTACGAGTGTTCATGCCCACCTCCCCCGTCCGCTTGCCCCTCACCACCTCACGGAAACCGTGGTGGCCCCGCACGCCCACAGGCACCGCCCAGGTCGGACATGTCACACTCGGCATGCGGGGCCGTGAGGTGTTCGACCCCGCCAGGCAGCGTCCACGGCCGGGGAGAAAATCTCAGGCATGGGCTGGCCGTTGTTCAAACGCTGGCCGGTGATGGTCAGGAACCGGCGCAGCTCGATGGTTGCGGTGGCCACGATGGTGCCCCTCTCGGTGTCGAGTGCTGCTCGGCCGACTCTGGCGGACCGGCCGCGGTGCTGTTCGACGCTGCGCACTTGAGGAGCCGGAGGGTCTCGTCCGGGTGCGCGGCGAGTTCACAGGGCCCTGGCGCGCCGGGAAAACGGGACCCCCAGCGCTGCGCGCTGGGAAGAGAGGCCGGCGCCTTCGCGGCCGGGGTGACGAAGCGTGAGCCTCGCGCGTTGCGCGAGGCGAGGCCGGCGCCCGCTTCGCGGGCTTGGCCTCGGGGGCCTCCGCTTCGCTCCGGCCCCAGGGGTTGAGCCGCTTCGCATCTCAACCCAGGCCGCTCTGCGGCCGGTTGCTCCGGTCCGCTTCGCTCCCCGGCCTTGAGCCCGCTTGTGACGCCGCCCTGCCGCTTGTAGTCGATCTCCACCGAGCCGACCGGGGAGACCCAACCGAGCCTGACCACCTGATCCCAATCCGTCCTGCGGACGCCGAGCCGACGGGCGGCCTGGTCCGGGACGAGAGGGACGTGCCGGTCGAGCAGCACCGGCACGTCCCGGCGGCACGCCAGGACGGCCACCTGGTCCGGGGGGACGTCGAGGAGCTCCGCGTCCCCGCCAAGGCGGACCAGCAGACCGGCTCGGGCCAGGTGGCCGACCGCCGCCGCGGTCACCCGCGGCCGGCACCGCAACGGCATCCGCAGGGCCTGCGTCAGCCGGTCCACCGCCACCCCGGCACCGATCGGCCCCCGCAGCGCCGCGCGCACTGCTCCGGGTTGGCGGCCTCCACCACCGCCCGCGACCACACCCCCGGGCCGGCGTCCGCCAGCGGGACCAGGCCCGAGCCGACCGCCCACCGCCACGCCGCCAACGGCCGCCCAGCCGGCCGGCGGCCTGGTTCTCGTCGTAGTTCTCACGTACCGAACGCGCCATGAATCGCACTCCGATCGCACATCGACGGACCCGACCACCGGCCGCGCCGGAAAGATGCCGAAAGGTCCCGTTTGCTGTCATAGCCCTGATTCCGGGGCGAGTTGGCGGCACACCGTACAAGCCGCCTACGCGTACGCGAGGCCCGGATTCACCCCTGCGGAGGACACGAAGCGGGGGACGCCACCCATCGGTGCCGGCCCCCGAGGGGCCGGGCCGGTCGGTCAGGGCGCGGCGGGGCGGTCAGCCGGCCGCCGCGGCCAACCCCTGGCCGAAGGGCGGGACGTCGTCCGCCGTCACGTCAAGACGGATCCGCTGAAACCGGAGCGGGTGCCGGAAAACACCCTGGTCAATCGCCCTGTCCGCGCCCACCTCCGCCACCAGCTCCGGGCGGACCAGCGTGACGTCCAGGACCTCCCGGCTCCCCCATGCCGACGCGAACGTGACCCCGTCCACGGGTGCCCAGGACGGGCCGCGGCCAGGTGCTCGGCGACCTTCCGGGCGACGTCCGGGCGCAGGGGTACCGTGCGGCCGACCGCCCGCAGCCGGCCGAGGGTGTGGACCAGCGCGGCGGCGCGGGGGTGGGGGTCGTCGTAGACGGGTGCTCGAGGAGTTCGACGCGGTGGCGGGCGACCGCGGTAAGAGGGACGCCGAGGTCTTCGGGTGCTGGGTCGCGGTGGCCGGCGCGTTCGGCGACTTCGGCGATCCAGGTCAGGTGGACGTGCAGGGACATGCTCGCGTAGCCCCGGCCGGTGCGGGGGTGGGGGTGTGCTGGGCATCGAGTTGCTCTTCGAGGTCGTGCAGGAAGGTGCCGTGGGCATCGAGGAGGCGCTGGGCGGCGGCCATGCCGGCCGCGCGGGCGCCGGTGGTGTCTTCGGTGTTTAGGCGCTGCACGTGCTGGTTGAAGTCCAGGCCGCGCTCTGCGGCCGCATCCTTGCCCGCGACCAGGACCTCGGCTTCCAGGCCCAGGCGGAGCCGGGGAACCGTCTCTGCTCGGTTGCCAGCCGAGCAGGTAGCGGGGCGGGCGTGAACTGGACGTCGGTGCCGCCGCGGCCAGCCGTGCGCCTGACCGGCGCACATGCGGTCGACGCTCTCCCTGCGCACGCTCGTCAGGCGGCAGGAACGGGGTGCCGCCGCGGCCGGTCCTCGGTTCCCTCCACGCGCGGGGACGGTCTGTGACACGATCGTCCGGCACGGCCCACCGGGGGGAGGAGCAGCGCGTGGGGTGGGGCTACTGGCGCAAGGTGGTCTTCTTCTTCTCGCTGGCTGCGGCCTCCGCCGCAGGCCTCGTCGCAGTCGGCACCTACGGTGAGGGGTTCCAGCGGGACGACGACAAGAGCCTGATCTACCAGATCGGGGTGTCGCTGGCCGTGGTCGCGGTGCTGGGGACGTTCATCGAGAACCATCTGGTCGAGCGCGCCACCGTCAAAGCCCGGGAGCGGGCCATCAAGGCCGAGACCGAGCTGAACACCCTCTACACGGACGTCCTGCCCGTCATCGGGAGCGCGGTCAAGGCACAGGCCTCCCGGTACCGGCGGCTCAACCCGCCCGCGTCGGCCTCGGCCCCGGACGCCGACCTCGTCTCCAGGTTCGACGGTACCGTTCGGACGGTACTTGAGGCCGCCGTGAACCTGACCGCCAAACCACTGACGGCACCGCAAGCCAGGAGCGCGTACTACGAGCTCACGCCCGGCGGGGACTTCCTGCTCCGCGGGTTCTTCCCGGCCTCCGCCGCCAACCGGCCCCGCCCGCTGATCGCCGGCAACAGCACGGGCGGAGCGCACATCAAGACGGAGATCCTGGACGTTGGGCGGGTCTGGGCGGTGGACGGCGGCGACCCCAGCCGGGTCAGCCACCTCCGGCCGACCTCGGCCAACACCTACGCCGCGGTGATCGCCGCCCCCGTCACCGACGGTTCCCGGCACTTCGGCATGCTGGCGGTGGATGCCCCGGAAGCGGGCCAGTTCGTTCCCGAACACCAGCGGCTGATCGCGGCCCTGGCGGACTTCCTGGCCGCCTGTCGCGTATCCGTGGAACCGTGACCAGGCATGACGCAGCGGGAAGGGCAAGGGGACTACGAGGAGGTGACGGCGGATGGCCTTCACGACCAGCGGTGAGGACGAAGAGCGCCCCGAGCGGGAGGGGCGAACACAGGTGCCCGAGGAGCTCCTCGCCCTCCAGGCCCGGCGCGACCGTGCCCGGTACCGGGCCACCCGCCGCGTGGACGCCGACCTCGGCCGCGCGCAGGACGAGGCCCGGCCGCACTTGCTCGTCACCGTCCTGGCCACCTGCGCGTTCGCCCTCGTCGGCCTAGCGCTGCGGCCGGTCGCGCCAGGTCTGTGGTGGACGGCTCCCCTCGTCGCGGCAGGTGTGTCGGCGGTCGCCGCCGTGGGGTACGCCCGCACCGCGTCGGGCCGGCCTCCGTTCGGCCGCGTCCCGGGCCGGTGGGGCCGGGGCGGCGACCGCGCGGAGCGCTGAGGGCGGGGGCGGCGTCGGAGTGCACCCGCCAGCCACCCCTACGGAGCGGTTTCCCCCACGCCGTTGCCGAGCGCATTTCGGAACTGTGGCTGTCCAGCACCTTCGGGCTGCGTGCCGTCCATGCGGAAGGCGCCCGGGGCACCGTGCATGCCGACATCCACCGGGCTCCCGGCGAAGGGGTGGGCCTGAGGGCGAGGGGTATCCCGAGCCGGACGGGACCTGGAGCCCTGACTGATCCAACTGCTCAGTTGTAAGTGAGGGGCGGCCGAGACCGTTTGAGGGCGGTCTCGGCCGCCTCTGGATCCGTTCGGGCGGATCGAACGAAGTGGCTCCAATTGGAGCCACACGCCGGATGGGGCGAGTCAGCCGGGGCTGTCGGCTCGGCCCTGTTCTCGTACGGCTGCGGCCGATGCCGTGTGACGCTGCGTAACGTGTCGATAACCGCGCCACCAGCCGCAAAGGGTGGTGATCAGTCCTTGGACTGTGATCTTCCTGGGCCATGTGGCTCGTACACTGACGAAAATGGAGGACCACCCAGCCACCGGGATCGGTGCACGTCCGGCGCCCGCCTTGCGGGAGTACGTCGACTCGTATGTCGGCTTCGACCTCCGCGGGCTCCCGACGGGGGTGCACTGTGGCCCGCCGAGCCGCGCGCTCACTGCGGTGATCAGCCTGTCAGATCCTTTGGAGGTGGCGGCGGGCGTTGACGACGGGTCACCGGTCACCCGGTTCGGCAGCGTGGCCGGCGGTCTGATGTGCCGGTCCGTCGCGATCCACCACGACGGACGCCAGCAAGGTGTTCAGGTATCGCTGACACCGCTCGGGGCCCGGGCCATCTACGGCATGCCGTCCGCCGAGCTCGCCCACCGACTGGTCCCACTTGACGAGCTTCTCGGAGCGCTTGCCGTCGAGCTGGTCGACCGGCTCCGGTCGGCGACAACATGGGCGGCGCGGTTCACCGCGCTGGACGCGTTGCTCCTCCGAGCTGTCGGCCGTGGTGCCTGCGGCGACCACGTGCGCGGGGTGCGCCCCGAGGTGGCCGAGGCGTGGCGCCGCCTCGTCGCCGCGCGGGGTTGCGTCCAGGTCGGTGCGGTC
This sequence comes from Streptomyces sp. NPDC012888, assembly GCF_042900645.1. Lineage (NCBI taxonomy): Bacteria > Bacillati > Actinomycetota > Actinomycetes > Kitasatosporales > Streptomycetaceae > Streptomyces > Streptomyces sp. NPDC012888. Next base: position 5,838 of record NZ_JBIBBM010000017.1, read on the forward strand.
GCCGCGGAGCTCGGCTGGAGCCGTCGGTACCTCACCGAGCGGTTTCGCGGTGAGGTGGGCCTGTCGCCGAAGACCTTCGCCCGAGTCCTGCGCTTCGAGCACGCGCACGAGCTGGCGGCGGCGCGGGACCCTCTCCCGTGGGGCGATGTGGCGACCGTCTCCGGCTACGCCGACCAGGCCCATCTCGTACGGGACTGGCGCGAGTTCACGGGCCGATCGCCGACGGCCTGGCGTCGCGGCGAAGTCCTCCTCGGAGCCGGGTAGTCGCCAACCGTCTGCCCTTCGCGTCGGCTTCTCTTCCCTTTTCTTCAAGACCGCCCGATCGCTGTCGTGGACGATCGTCGGCATGAGACTCGTCAACGACGAACGCAATGCCGTGGACCTGCGGACCACCCCCGTGCACCTCGGACTGGGATCGAGAGCGAAACCCGTCGGGGGTTTCGCCTGGGACCCGGAGGTGCTCCAGGCCTACAGCGCCGCGGTCGCGGCAGACGGAGCCGAGGGCCGGATGGTGATGATCTTCGATGGCGACGGGCCCGGGGACCATTGGGAGAGCCACCCCGCAGGTGACGAACTGGTCGTTTGCCTCAGCGGGTCCGTGACGGTCACCCGCGACGTGGACGGGGTGCTCGACCGCGTTCTCCTCGCACCGGGCGAGGCCACCATCAACCCGGCCGGGGTATGGCATGCGGTCGACATGGAGGGGCCGGCGTCCATCCTGTCCATCACCGCGGCCCTCGGCACCGACCACCGTCTTCGGACCGACACCCGCACGGCCGAACGGGTCGGCACGCCCAGCCCGGAGGAAGCGCCGTGACGACACGCGTCGCGTGCCTCGGCGACAGCCTCACCCGCGCGCAGTTCAGCGTCGACTACCTGGATCTCCTCGGACGACGCCACCCTCCCGGTGACGTGCAGCTCGCCCGTTTCGGCGCCAACGGCGACTTCGCCTACAACCTCTTGCAGCGCCTCGACGCCGTCGTCACGAACCCACCCGATGCGATCACCGTGTTGATCGGGACCAACGACGCCAGAGCGAGCCTTGCCGGCTACCCCGTCGAGCAGGTCATGAAGCGCAAACGGCTTCCCGGTCGCCCGTCGGCCGGCTGGTTCCAACAGTGCCTGGGAGCCGTCGTCGCACGGCTGCGAGCGGAAACCGACGCGACGATCGGTCTGCTGTCGCTGCCGGTACTCGGCCAACAACTCGACGGAGCGGCGGCACAGGCGTCGCAGGCGTACAGCCGGATGATCGCCGAGGTCGCCGCCACCAACGAGGTGGCCTACCTTCCGCTCCACGAACGCCAGATCGAGGAACTGCGCCAGGCGGACGCGCCGCCGATCGCATACCGGGAGGTGACGCCCGCAGCGGCCGTCGGCGTCCTCGTCCAGCACGCCGTGCTGCGCCGCAGCCTCGACACGATCTCGCGGCGGCGAGGCCTCGTGCTCACGACCGACCACATCCACCAGAACAGCCGCGGCGCCTCCCTTATCGCTGAGGTCATCGACGCCGGTCTGCTGACCCCGAGCGCGTAGCTGGTTCCGGCGCCCGGCCGGTCGGATGCCATTCTGCCGAGCGAAGGTGGCAGGGCTTCGGGCAGCGGACCTGGCAACTCGCCCGCTTCACCGGGACCGGCCCGTACCTGTTCGGTGACGGCTCTGCGCCACGGCGCACCAGCACGCCGGCCGCGACGTCCTCGAAGAGGCGGAGGAGGAAACGCAGTGACGATCACGGTCGAGGCGGTGGCCCCGCCCCTTCTCGGCGCCGGAGAGGGCCACCAGGCGGGTATCGGCGACTCAGCGCGGTGGGCCACTGCCACGCCCTCTACACCACCCTGCGCCGCACTGGCACCGGCGGCATGCCGATCCTCCTGACAGACGACGAACACAGGTACCCGCCCGGCGTCCTGGCCATCAGCATCGACACCCCCGGCATGCTCGGCTTCCACTAGTCAGCCGCCGAAACAGAGCGGTTGCCACTGGGCATGGGGCTTCCAGCCGGCCGACGGCCCTGTGTCGTGCCGGCCGCCTGCTGAAGGCCGTCGTGGGGCGGCGGTCCGTCGGCCACGGGGCGTGGCTAGCTTCTGTCGGGGCGGTCTTCTCGGGGTGTGAAGCGGGCCTGGGCCGCCAGGACGGCTTCGGTGTAGCGTCCTGCCCACGCGCCCATCGCGCGGATCGGGTCCAGCAGTGCGTGGCCCGCCTCGGTGAGTGAGTAGTCGACGCGTGGTGGGGCTTCGGCGTATGCCTGGCGTGCGACCAGGCCGTTGTACTCGAGGCGGCGCAGGGCTTCGTTGAGGACCTTGGGGCTGATGCCGCCGATGCGGGTGATCAGCGCGCGCGGCCTCATGGGCCCGCTCTCGCCGAGGATGTACACGATCACGCTGTCCCAGCGGTTCGACAGGACTTCGAAGGCCACCCGCGCCTGGCAGTCCGCGGCGTACTCGCCGCCGCCCAGGTCCTCGCCCGGGCCTTGTCCGTCTGTCTGTGCCCCCGTTTCGCTCACGCGATCATCCTGCCTGGCCCGACGCACACCGTGTGGTGTGCATCGGCGCGCCTAGCGTCCTGTCCGTCACACCTCGCACGTCTCGCGACACCGGACGACAGGAGCAAGCACATGCGCATCGGCATTCTCGGTACAGGGGCGATGGCCACGGCCCTCGGCGCGGCCTGGGTACGCGCCGGCCATGACGTTCGGGTGGGCGGTCGGGACACCCAAGCGGCCTCCCGCACCGCCCTGCTCACCGGCGCCTCCGGGCACGGCAGCCTCGCCGAGGCCGCGGCCCACGGGGACGTGGTCCTCCTCGCCGTGCCGGCGGGCGCCGCGCCACAGCTGGCCCGGGAACTGGCCCCCCTGTTCGCCGGGCGGACGGTGATCGACTGCACCGTCCCGATGGCGCCGGGCGAGGACGGCCCGGCCCTGACCACGGGCGGCGCCATCTCCGTCGCCCGGCTCATCGCGGACGCCGCCCCCCGCGCCCATGTGGTGAAGGCGTTCGGGGTGTGCCACCAGAGCATCTGGACCCTTCACCGGCCGGCCTTCGAAGGGGCCCCGCTGGCGGTCCCGTTCTGCACCGACCAGCCGGACGCCGCCACGCGGGTGGCGGAGATCATCACCTCCATGCACTGCACGCCTCTGCCCTGCGGCGGGCTCGACCGCGCTGCCCTGCTGGAGGCCACTGCCGTCTTCGCCATCGGTGTGTGGTGGTCGGGCGCCGAGGCCCGCTTCGCGTTCCCGGCGCCGGCCCTGGCCCCGGGGGCTGTTGACGAGTAGCCGGCACCTGGGGAGTGAGTGGGATTCGTCCAGCCCCATTGCGTTGCGCGTGACATCGGGTTCCCGATGGGGCGAGTCGCATGCGCCGGTGCCCGAGTCGGCACCGGTGGGCGGGTGGGTGGCCCGTACCGGACATGTCCGTGTTCGGGAGTGCGGACTCCTGGGTGCTCAGCGGACCCGGTGGTTCCGGTGGGGCGGGAGTGGCTTAAAGTCCCTGGGCCCGCTCCATGGAGGGCGGGGGTACAGCTCAGGGGAGGGTTCATGCGGATGCGCCGTAAATGGGCGGCACTGGCGGTCACGGTGGTGGCGGTGGCCGGTTCGGTGGTGGTGGCGGGGCCCGCCGCGGCGGCCAGCGCGTCGGGGGTTCACCAGGCCGATTTCAACGGGGACGGCTACAACGACCTCGTCACGAGCGCGCCTGCGGCGACGATCGGCGGCAAGTCGGGGGCCGGGTACGTGGCCGTGGTGCCGGGCGGCGCGAACGGGCTGGTCACGGCCCAGCGCAAGGTGTTCAGCCAGGCGACGGTCGGCGTACCGGGCGATCCGGAGACCGAGGAGTGGTTCGGCTACTCGCTGGCGACCGGCGACTTCAACGCCGACGGGTTCTCCGACCTGGCCGTGGGCACGCCGTACGACCGGACGGCCACGGTGGCCGTGAACCAGGCCCCCGGTTCGGTGACCGTGCTCTTCGGCAGCCCCGCCGGCTTGGTGAAGGCGGCACGGGTCATGGGTGCGGCGAAGCAGCTGGGGCTTGACGTCGTCGCGGCCGACATGGACGGCGACGGCCGCCCGGAGGTGGTGGCCAGCGAGTACCGGCTCTACCCGGACGGCGGTCTGCGGCGCTTCATCGTCCCCAAGGGCGGAACCACGCTGACGCGGACCGCCGACTACACGACCTTCGGCGCGTACGGGCTGGCGGCCGGAGACGTGGACGGCGACGGACGGGACGAGGTGGTGGCTCAGTTCGGCAGCCTGGGCAACATGCCGATGCTGGGCGTCTTCCACGGCGGGAAGCTGTCCGACAGCTCGGCGTGGTGGCCCGCGTCCTCGGGTATGGGCGGCTCGAACGCCGCCGTGGGGGACCTCGACAAGGACGGCAAGGCCGAGATCGTCATCGGTCGCCCGAATGCCAGCTGGTACGCGCCCGGCGGTGACGTCACGATCTGGAAGGGCCGTACCGGCGGCATCGCCGACGAGCCCGACCGGATCATCACGCAGACCACCGCCGGTGTGCCCGGGGCGGCGGAGGACGGCGACGGGTTCGGTACCTCCGTCGCGCTGGGCGACCTCAACGGGGACGGCCACCTCGACCTGGCCGTCGGGGCCGGACGCGAGGACAACGGCACGGTGGTGGACGGCGGTTCGGTCACGGTGCTGCGCGGCAGCGCGACCGGGATCGTCACCGCGACCGGAGGTGTGGTGCTGACCCAGAACTCCACGGGCGTCCCCGGCGCCACCGAGGCGCGGGACCAGTTCGGTTCGGCCGTGTCGCTGGTGGACTTCACCAAGGACGGCAAGGCCGAGCTGACGGTGTCCTCGTACGGCGAGAACAACAGCGCTGTCGAGTGGCCCTACTACGGCGACGGCGTCGTCAACGTGCTGCGCGGCACGGCCACCGGAATCGGCACGACCGGCGGGCTGTCGCTCAGTGCGGGGACGTTCGGCACCAACCCCGGCGGAAGCCCCTTCGGCTGGGCGGTCACCCGGTAGCAGCACCAGGAAGCGAGGCAGTGGCCCGCCGGAGCGTCGAGGCGCTCCGGCGGGCCACCGTCGTTCCCAGGTCGGGGGTCAGCGGGGCGTGTGCGCCCGGACGACCTTCGCCAGGTTCGTGGCTGAGAACGGCCTCCCGCAACTCGTGTGCGTGTAGTGCCCGGGGCCGGACGCACCGGGCCTCGAAAGGTTGTACGGGGAACGGCTAGGACTTCGCGTGGGGTGTGGATACCCTTCGATCACTTTCCGGGAGGATGACCGCTTCGCCCGCGCCGCCGGCCGCTGTGCCCGCGTGCGCCCTGGCCGTGCGTTTCCCGCCCCGGTTCATCGGCTCTATCAGGGGAACCCCTTTGTCTTCTTCGCGTTACCGGCGCCCGGGCCGTGTCGCGGCCTGCACCGCGCTCGCCCTCGCGGCGGGCACCCTGCTCTCCGCTCCTGCCGCCGCCGCGCCCGTGCCCGGTCCGGTCGGCAAGCCGGAGCCGGTCGTGTCCACGGCCACGTCGCACGACCCGGTCCCGGCTGCCGGCACCGGCTCCGGCGCGGCCCGTTCCACGTTCGCCTTCAAGGCGGCCAAGCCGCGCCTGGACCTGGACGGCGACGGCTGGACCGACATCCTGTCGCGCAGCCACTACGGCAACTCCTCGGCGAACCTGACCACCGGCGACGGCACGAGCACCGGCTACGCGGTGCTCGGAGACCAGACGGAGACGGTCCGCGACATCGTCGCCGTGGGCAACATCCGGGGCGGCTGGGGCGCCGAGGTCCTCAAGTGGTCCTACGACGGCCGCCTGTCGATGCACGAGGCGTACACGGACGGCACCCGGCCCGCCACCTGGACCGGCCGTGGCTGGTCCATCTACAACAGGATCGTCGCCGCCGGCGATCTGACCGGCGACGGGCGCGGTGACCTCCTGGCCCGCACCCCGGCCGGCGACCTGTACCTGTACCGGGCGACCGGTTCCGCCTCCGGCGAGCCCTTCGCGACCCGCGTGAAGATCGGTCCCGGCTGGCAGGCCTTCGACCAGATCGTGGGCGCCAACGACGTCGACGCCGACGGCTTCGGTGACCTGCTCACCAGGACCCCCGACGGCAACCTGTACTACTACAAGGGCACCGGCCAGGCCTCCGCCCCGTTCAAGGCCCGCACCTGGGTCGGCGGCGGCTGGAACGCCTACAACAAGGTGTTCGCGGCGGACGACCGCACCGGCGACGGCAAGGCCGACCTGTACGCCGTCACCCCGTGGGGCAAGCTGTACTTCTACGCCTCGCAGGGCAACGGCAAGTTCGCCGCCCGCCAGCAGACCGGCGAGGGCTGGACCAACACCGAGCTGATCGTGGGCTCGGGCGTCACCCCGGTCTACGGCAAGCACGGCCTCAGCGGCGTCAACAAGGCCGGCACGGTCTTCCAGTACGTCAACCAGACCAACGGCCGCTTCACGGACGACCCCTACTACATCGAGAAGCCGTGGCCCGCCGGCACCCAGCAGGTCACCGTGGCCGGCCTCACGAACGCCAGCTGGGTCACACGCTTCGCCTTCGACGGCACCAAGCTGACCCGCTTCGGGACGGACGTGCAGGTCGACGGCGACTTCACCCAGACGAAACTGCTGGTCGGCCCCGGTGACCTCACCGGGGACGGCAAGGGCGACCTGCTGACCCGCGACACGTGGGGCAACCTCTGGCTGCGCGCCGGCAACGGCACCGAGACGACCTTCGGCGCCCCGGTGAAGGTGGGCCCCGGCTGGAACGCGTACAAGACCATCGCCGGCGGCGGTGACATCTCCGGTGACGGCCACGCCGACATCGTGGCCGCGGCCCACGACGGCAAGCTGTACGCCTACCACGGCACCGGCAACGCGGCGGCGCCGTTCGGCGCGCGCCAGCTCGTCGGATCCGGGTGGAACATCTACACCGCCCTGGCGGTGGCCGGTGACCTCACCGGTGACGGCCGCGCCGACCTCGCCGCCCGCGACTCCGCCGGCACGATGTGGCTCTACCCCTCCCAGGGCTACACCGGCGCCAAGACCTTCGCGGCCCGCCAGTGGCTGGCCACCGGCTGGAACGTCTACACCCAGATCAACTGACGCCCATCCCCCGCTCGCGGCGCCCGTCACCGGACCCCCCGGCGACGGGCGCCGTCGCGTGTCCAGCCTCGCCCGGCGGTGCCGGTCGGCGTTGTCGTATCCGCGTGCGAGCGTGGCAGGGGACGAAGTCGTCCGCATCGGTATCGGAGGGGGAACAGTGACGGCAGAGGGTGACCACTGGGCCGGCGTGGGCTGGGACTGGAAGGACTACCGCGACATCCGCCGGCGCCTCGACGAAGGAGCCGATCCGGAGAAGTGGAGCGGTGGTCGGCCGCTGCACCGCGCGGCGGTGTTCGGTTCTCCTGAGGTCGTCGCGGAACTGGCACGGCGGGTTACGGACGTGGACGCGTTGGAGAACGGGGTGACGGCGCTGTGGGAGGCTGTCGTCTCCCGGAAGCCGGACAACGCCCGGGCGCTCGTCGCGGCAGGGGCCGATCCGTGGCTGCCATCGATCGGCGGCTGGTCGCCGGGGCGGCTGAGTCTGGCCGGGCCGACGCCGGACCTCTTCACGGTGCCGGCCGGGGTAGGGCTGACCGACAGGGAGCGCGCGGCGGCACAGGAGGCTGTGCGGCTGCTCGCGGCTCTGGGCGAGTTCCACTACGAAGGCATGGGGATGGCCTGCGTGGCCGGGATCGACGCGGACGAAGCGGTACGACGCCTGGAGGCGACGCCCGCGCCCACTGAGGTCATTGATGAGCTTCTCGAGGATTGGTACGCGTACGACGGTGACGACTCCTTGCGGATGCTCGGTGTGACCTCCGTTCCAGGCGGGTGCGTGGTGACCCAGCCGTGGGGGTACGCGCCGAAGATGCCTGGTGTACTGACCCGGCTGTCCGTGGAGACCGTCTGTTACGGCCTCTACGCCAATGCCAAGAGCGGCAATCAGGGCGGCTTCGCCCGCAACGGCCGTATCGAGGGCTGGGATCTTCATCCGGGCGGCGCGCCTGACGAGAACGACACCTCGGAGGAGGTGCTGCGTTCCTACCTCTACTACAACCCGGTGGCCTACTGTTGCGCCTTCACGGGACTGCGGCTGACTGACGCGCGTGCAGTCGTCGGACCTCCCGACATGTGGGTCGAACTGCCGGACCGCGATTACTGGAGCCACCGCTACTGGCAACGCTGAAGCCGCGTGCCTGGACCGGGCAGGGCCGCTGCTCGGGCCGGCTCGAGCCTGAACCCGAGGTCGTGGTCGGTGGCAGGCTGGCGGCGCGGTGGTCGGCTCCGCCCGTTCCGTGCGTGCACGCGCTCCTCGACCGCTGCCCGGCAGGCCTCGCGTAATCTGGCCGCGCCGCGGTGGGGAGGTAGCGCAGAGGTCGTCGCACCCTCTTGCTCAGAGGGATGACGCCGGTTCGAATCCGGCCCACCCCCACCGCGCGCCGCTGCGCGGTGGTTTGCCGGGTCCGGCCTGGCCGGTGCTTGTACAAGGCCGGCTTGACGGGCCGGCCTGGCCGGGCGGCGACGCCGCCCCCGACGGCTGTGCGTGCGGCAGGCCGCGGAGCGAGAAGCTCCGCGGCCTGCCGCAGGCGCAGCCAACGGGGGTCAGGGCTGGCGGCGGTCGCGCAGGGAGTCCTTGACCCCGCGGGCCTGCTCCTCGGCCTTGCCCGCTACTTCCCGCGCCTTGCCCTTGACCTGGTCGGCCCTGCCCTCGGCCTTCATCCGCTCATTTCCGGTCGCCTTCCCCGCGACCTCCTTCGCCTTGCCCTTGACCTGCTCAATCTTGCCCTTGGCCTTTTCAGCCATGACCAACACTTCCTTTTCCGAAAGGACGGACGATCAATGGACAAGTTAGGTCAGATCGGAGGGTTGCGCGCGCCGGGGGCGTGACCTCCGGGTCGAGCGGCTGGGTCGCCGGGGGTGGCAGGATGGCGCGGTGGTCGGCTCTTCGGGGGAATCGTGGCTGCGTGGCATCGCCTTCAATCCGGCGGCGCCCGCCGACGTGCTGGTGCGGCTGTTGGGTGGTGGGGCCGGTGAGGCCGGGCTGGTGATGTGCGCGGGGCGTGACCTGCCCGGCGCCGTCGTCGATGCTGCCCTGCGCCATCCGGACCGGGGTATCCGCTGTGCGCTCGCCCGCAACCAGTACGTCGACCCCGCGCGGCTCGCCCCTTTGGCCACGGACCCGTCGGGGATCGTCCGTGGGCAGCTCGCCGACGGCCCCCGTGGCTTCCCCCGACGGGTCCGACCGCTGCCGGACGAGGTACTGGTGACCCTCCTGACCGCCCGGGACGGGGGCGAGGACGGCAGGGTCACCGCGCAGGAGATCGTCGGGGAGCTCGAATCGTCGCGGCAGATGCCGCTGTCCTTCTTCCGCCGCATGGCCGGCCATGAAGACCCGGGACTGCGGACGGTGGCCACCTGGAGGTGGGGCTCGCTCACTGCGGCGCAGCGGGCGGGGCTGCTCGGCGACCCGGACCCCGCGGTCCGTGAGGCGGCGCGGGAAAGGAACTGGGAGGCGGACCCCGAGCGGGTGGAGGCCCGGCTGGCGGCCTCCGGGTCGCGCGGGAACGGGTCCGTGTTCGGGTCGTGTGCGCTGTCCCCCGCGCTGGTCGAGCGGTGCTTCGCGGACGGCCCGGTGCGCCTCCTGGCCCGGAACCCGCACGCCCCGGCCCACGCCGTGGCCCGGCTCGCCCGCCACCCCGAGGCGGAGGTGCGTGCTTTGGTCGCAGCCCGGCCCGACCTGGGACCGGAGCTGGTCGCGGAGTTGATGGGGGATCCGGACGGGAGCGTGCGGATGCGGGTGCGGCTGCATCCCTTTCCCCGGACGTGGGCGGAGTACTGGGCGATCAGCTGGGTCATGGGGCACGGTGCCGACTGCACCTGTCCGTTCGTCGAGCCGTTCGCGGAGGTGGACGCCGGTCCGGGCGTCGGGCCTTCGGCCGACTGGTTCGCCGCCTGTGCGGTGTCCGGGGAGCCGGTGCTCCGCCGGGTGGCGGCGAGTTGGCCGGGGCTGCCGGCGGAACTCGTCGAGGCGCTCGCGCGGGACGACGACGAGGAGGTGAGGATCCGGCTGGCCTGCCACCACCCACTGGCTCCGGCAGGGCTCCTCGTCGACGTGTTCGTCACCCGCCCGGTGCATCGTCCGCACCTGTCGGCTCTGCCCGTGTTTCCCCGTACCGGCTGGGCCCACCTCATCGGCCACCCGGATCCGCAGGTGCGGGCCCTGGCCGCGGCGGATCCCGCCGTGTCCGATCCTCCGGTGGAGGACCCCGACGTCTCGGTGCGCCGGGCGGCGGCCGCCAACCCGAGGCTGTCGGGGGAAGCCCTGGAGGTGCTCCTCGCCGACCCCCGTACCGCGGAGGGCGCTGCGGCCAATCCGGCCCTGCCCGTTCCGCGCATGCACGCGCTCCTCGACCACTGCCTGAACGGCAGCACCAAGACCTGACGTCGTCGTTCCGGTCCGGCCCACCCCGCCGCGCGCCGCTAGACGGCGGGCTGCCAGGTGAAGCCGTCCGGGTCGGTGAAGGCGTCGGTGGTGGTGCCCAGGACGATGCGGTGGGAGCCGGTGCCGTCGGTGGGGACGCCGAGGTCCTTGGCCAGGGCGCGGCGCTTGTACAGCGCCAGCTTGACGGGGCAGGACCGGCCGGGGGCGAACTCGACGTACTTGCTACCGAAGCTCTTGGCGACGGTCAGGCCGCGGGCGACGTAGAACTGCTTGGTGGCCTTCACGGACTCGACGCCGAGCAGCAGGACGACCTCGTCGATCTCGCGGGTATCGGGGCCGGTGTCCTTCTTCGCCGAGGTCGCGATCTTCCAGATCGTCCCGTCGGGGGCCTGGACGACGGCGCCGTAGCCCCACAGCGACTTCGTGGCGGGCTTAAGGACGGTGGCGCCGGCGTCGACGGCGGCGCCGAGGAAGCCGTCGACGGTGGCCGGGCCGGAGACCGTGAGGCCCAGGGTGAAGCCGCGGAAGCCGGTGGAGTGCGTGTCGGAGGCCCGCAGGTGCAGGTACGCCTCCACGCCGAAGGCGGTGTAGAAGCGGCGGGCGGCCTCGGGGTCGGCCACCTCGAGGGTGACGGACGCGAGGGAGGTGACGGCTGCGGTGGAGGTGGTGGTTGCCATGGCCGACACGCTAGGGGCTGGGTGGCGGCGGGGGCTTCTCCGTTCCTGACCGGCTGCTCCACGGCTGCCGCTGTGCCGCGAGCCGGCTGCGTAGCATCCTGGTGAGTGTGCAGCTCAACGGCTGTTTCCGGAGCGGAGTGACGAATGCAGAAGACCGGCAGGGCCGTGCTTCGGCCGCATCAGGAAGAGGCTGTGGAGGCCATCGTCCGAGGGCTGGACATTCCGCCGGGGCGGAGGATTCCCGAGGGCGGGCTGCGGGCGACGGTGGTGGCGGCGTGCGGGACCGGGAAGACGTTCATGGCGGCTGCGGCCGCGTTGCGGCTGGCGCGGGGCGGGCGAGTGCTGGTGCTGGTGCCGACCCTGGACCTGCTCGTCCAGACCGTCCGGGAATGGCGCGTGGCCGGGCACACCGGGCCCGCGGTGGCCGTGTGCTCGCTGCAGGACGGCCCGCAGCCGTACGGGCTCGGCGTGCGCTCCACGACGTCGGCGCCGCAACTGGGGCTGTGGCACGGTCGGGGGCCGGTGACGGTGTACGCCACCTACGCCTCGCTGCCGGTGGTCGCCGAGGCGCATCGCGGGGAGTACGGGTTGCCGATGGACGTCTTCGACCTGGTCGTCGTCGACGAGGCGCACCGGACGTCGGGGGCGGTGGGGAAGGCGTGGGCCGATGTGCACCACCAGGAGGTCATCCCGTCGATGCGCCGGCTCTACATGACGGCCACGCCGAGGATCTGGCAGGAGCGGCCCGCGCGCAGCCGGCGGGAGGAGGAGCTGTACCGGGCGCAGGTCGAGGCGGTCGACGAGCAGACGGCGGGACGGACCAGGCGGGTGCGGGATCCGCTGCCCAGGGAGCTGGCGTGTTCGATGGACGACGAGAGCGTGTTCGGGCCGGTGGTCTACGAGCTGTCGCTGGCGTCGGCCGTTTCGCGGGGGTTGCTGGCCAAGTACCAGATCGTGGTCGCCGAGCTCACCGACCCGGTCGTCACCCCGGACCGTCTCTTCGGCGCCGAGCGGTGGGAGGAGCGGTTGCGCGGAGAGCGGCTGGCGGCGATGCAGACCACGCTGCTGGAGACCATGGCCGCGCACGATCTGAAGACGACCATCACGTTCCACCACCGGACCGTGGAGGCGGAGGCCTTCGCCGCGGGCCTGCCGCGGGTGGCGGCCCGGCTCCACGCCGTCGATCCCGCCCGGCACCCGGCGGCGGAGCGGGTGTGGTCGGGGTGGTTGTGCGGCGAGCACGAAGGCGAGCACCGGGCGGCGGTGCTGGCCGAGTTCGGGCGCCGGGCGGGGCGGGCGGTGCTGTCGAACTGCCGGGTGCTCGGGGAAGGCGTCGACATCCGCGCCGTGGATTCCGTGGCGCTGATCGACCCCAAGGGGTCGGCCGTCGACATCGTCCAGGCCATCGGCCGCGCGTTGCGGCAGAAGCCCGGTGAGGGGAAGACGGCCACCCTGATCGTGCCGGTGTTCCTGAGGGAGGACGAAAGGCCGGAGGACATCCTGTCCTCGACGTCCTACGGGCCCCTGATCCGGGTTCTGAACGGGCTGCGGGCGCATGACGAGCGCGCCGTGGAGATGCTCGCGGTTCCGCAGGAGGCCCAGAAGCGGGTCGTCCAGCCGTCGCCGATGGTCGGCGAGGCGCCTGGCGAGGGGGGCGAGGAGAACCGGTTGCTGCTCCGGTTCGCCGTGCCGCGCGATCCGGCCCTGATCGCGAAGTGGATCAGCTACCAGGTCCTCGACACCGAACGGGCCGACTGGCGCCGCGGTGTCGAAGCCGCCCGGCGGTACCGGGAGCGGGAGCGGGATCTGGACGTGCCCTACGACCACACCGAGGGCGCCTATCCGCTGGGGCGGTGGCTGTCGGACCAGCGGCGGGCCTTCCGGGCCGGGGTGATGACCGGAGCGCGGGCGGCCCGGTTGGAGGAGCTGGGGATCGTGTGGGACACCGCCGATGCCGGGTTCGCGGAGAACCTCGCGGCGGCGCGGGCGTACTTCGCCGAGCACGGCACCCTCGCGGCTCCCCGGCACGCCACGGCGCTGGACAAGCCGGTCGGGCAGTGGCTGACCAACGTCCGCCGGCCCGGCGGGCTGGGCAAGGACCCCGTCCGGGCCGGGCGGCGGGCGGAGGAGCTGGCGGCGATCGACCCCGACTGGAACCCGGGTGCGCTGGGGTGGACGGTCGACTGGCAGCGCCAGTACGCGTACCTGGTCCAGCTGCTCGCCGAAGGGGCGCGCCCGGGGGCCGTCGTGCCGGGAGTGACGCGGCACGGTGAGGACGTGGGGCGTTGGCTCGCGACGCAGCGGCGGGACTGGGAGCTGCTGAGCGAGGAGCAGCGGAGGCGGCTCGGGGAGCTGGGCGTGAGGAAGGCCGTACGGCCGCGCAGGGCGGCCGTGGGGGCGGGTGCGGCCGGTAGCGCGGCCGGGAGGGCTTCGGAGGCCTTCCAGAGGGGCCTGAGGGCCCTGGCACAGTACGTGGGCCGGGAGGGCGGCATGCCGTCCCGCGCCCATGTCGAGCGGCTCCCCGACGGGACCGCGCATCGCACGGGGGTGTGGATCGCCAACCAGAAGCAGCGCCGCGACCGACTCGACGCCGGCCAGCTCGAAGCCCTAGCCGAGCTGGGCGTCCTCTGGGCGCGGTAGGGCTTCTGCGCGGTTCGGCCGTCGCCCGGGGAGTTGGTGGGGCGGTGAGCCCGTGGATCCGGGCCGGGAGCAACGGCCGGTCCCCGAGCGCGGACTTCGGCCCGCATGGCTCGCTCTGTGGGCCGGGAGGGGGGAATCGGGGGCGGGTGGCGGCTTGGTCGGGGGGCGGGGTGGGGGTGGGTGGTCATGCTCGGAGGGCACCCCTCCCTCGGTACTCCCTCCCCGCCAGGGGCTGGAGCGCCGTTTGGACCCTTCGGTCCCTGTCCCTTCAGTCACTGCATAAACCTGCAGGTCAGGGGCGTCTGCCCGCAGGCGAAGGGACTGAAGGGACTCAAATCTCTAGTTATGAGCCAACTATGTACATGGGCCTGGTTACATACGCCCGCGCATACGCGCACGCACGTAAAGAGTGGAAGAGGGGATTCTGAGTCCCTTCAGTCCCTGGGTCGGCGAGGGCAGGGCTTTGACCTGCGGGTTTGTGGAGGGACTGAAGCAGTAGGGACTGAAAGGGACCGAAGGGGGTTCAGTACCTGGGTGGGGAGGGGGAGGGTGGGACGGTTGGTCGTGGGTGTGGCTGCCGGCCGGGCGTGGGGTGACGGTGGAGTGAGGGTTGGGGAGGCGTGGAGCCGGGGTCGAGCGGGGGTGGTGCGGTGGTCGGGTGGGGGTGCGACACGCCCGGGTGGACGGCTGGTTGGTTCGCGTAACTTTTCCGGACGAACTGGGGTAGAACTTCAGGGACCGAGGGACTGAAGGGACTGAATTCTCGATACAGCGGTTCTTCGGGGCGGAGCCTGAGCGATCTCTGGGGTAGTCTCCGAGATAGTGAATCTTCAGTCCCTCTGGTCCCTCGGAGAGCAGTCCGGACCAGGCGGAAGATTGCCCTAACGGTCCGTCAAGGAAGAGCCAGTGCCCGTCGATTCCCAGAACCCGGCGCGAGAGGTGCGCGACGGGACGGCATTGGACGTGGCCACCTGGCTGGCCCTGCGCGGCTACCCCGTGCACCCGCTCGCCCCAGGGACCAAGACGCCGGCCCCGAACTGCGCGGACTGCCGGGGGGCCCGGCACCGGCCCCAGGAGTGCCCCTGCAGGGCCCGGGGAGGCTGGTGTCACGGGTTCCACGCGGCCACGACCGACCTGCCGACCCTGCGGGAGTGGTGGCGTGCCGAGCCGGAGTTCGGGATCGGGGTGTCCTGCGGGCCCGCGGGTCTCGTCGTCATCGACGTCGACGCGCACGCCGCTCCCCCGCCGGACCGGCAGCGGCTGCTGCCCGGCATCCCCGTGGACGAGCGGGTCGACCTGACCGGGCTGCGGAGCGGGTTCGACACCCTGGCACTGCTGGCGGCGTACCGGTCACGGCCCAACCCGTGCGAGGACCGGTCCACCCTGCGCGTGCGGACGCCTTCGGGAGGCATGCACGTCTGGTACCGCGTGCCCAGGGGCAGCGGTCCGCGCTTCCGGTGCTCCAGCGGGTCGGGCACCAGGGTGGCGCTCGCCTGGCAGGTCGACGTACGGGCCGTCGGCGGGTACATCGTCGCGCCTTCGACGCGCACCGCCGCCGGCGTCTACGAGGCGCTGCCCGGGGCGCGCACGCCGGCCGCCCTGCCGCTGTGGCTGACCGCCGAACTCGTGCGGACCGGGCACGGGATGGAGTCGCCCGCGCCCTCGGGGCCCTCTGCGGGGGCCGTGGGGGCCGTGGCGGCGCCCGGGAGCTCCGGGAGGGTGTCGGACGGGCAGCGGGTGCTCGGCTCGCTGCTGGACGAGGTACGGGCTTGCGGGGCCAGCCCGGCCGGGACGGGATTCAGCGCCAAGCTCAACCGGGCCGCCTTCACCGCCGGGGGGCTGGCCGCGGCGGGCCGTATCGGTGCCGGGGAGTGCCGCCGGCTGCTCATCGAAGCCGCGCACCACGCACGACCACACCAGCCGCGCCGGAACGCCCTCATCGTGGAAGCAGGGCTGCGCGCCGGAAGCGACCGACCGATCCATCCGAGGAACGCCCATGAGTAGCGCCGGAAGCACGGGGTTCGACGCCCAGGCGGCGGCGGAACAGCTCGCCGCGTTCACGACCGACACGGTGGCCCCGGGGAAGCGGCTGCCGGCCCAGCAGGGCGGGGGCCCGGCGGCCGCCGCCGCCGACTTCGTGTCGACCGGACTGCTGCAGAACCTCACCGACCGGGGCAACGCGAAGCTGTTCGCGCACCTCCACCACGACCGGTTCCGGCACGTCGAGGGGCTGGGCTGGTACGTCTGGGACGAGTACAGGTGGAAGCGGACCGGCGGGGAGAAGGCCGCGATCTGGGCCGCCGGCGACATGGCGGAGGAACTCCCGACGCACGACCCGCGGGGCGTCTTCACCGACCGGGAGCTGTCCCAGCACCGCAAGCGGGCCATGTCCACCTCGGGCGTGAAGGCCATGCTCACGCAGGCCAAGGCCGCGCCCGAACTGGCCCTCGACCCGGACACCCTGGACGGGGACAAGTACGCGCTGTGCACGCCGGCCGGGGTGGTGGACCTGCGCACCGGCGACCTGCACAAGCCCGACCCGACGCGGGACCTGCACTCCCGTGCCACCCACCTGGCCCCCGAGGCCATGCCGACGCCGAGGTTCGACTCCTTCCTGCACCAGACCTTCGGTGACGACGACAAGGGCAAGGAGATGATCAACTTCTTGCACCTCCTGCTCGGCTACTCCATCACCGGTGACGTGGGCGGTCAGGTCCTGCCGTTCCTCTACGGGGTCGGGGCCAACGGCAAGTCGGCCCTGCTGGACGTGGTGATCAAGATCCTCGGGGACTACGCGGACGTCGCCCCGCCGGGATTCCTCATGGAGCGGGGCAAGTTCAACGAGCACTCCACGGAGCTGACCGAGCTGCACGGGCGCCGCCTGTTCGTCTGCAGCGAGCTCAAGCCGCACGACAAGTTCGACGAGGCCCGCGTCAAGCTCCTGACGGGTGGTGACCGGCTCAAGGCGCGCCGCATGCGGCAGGACTTCTTCAGCTTCGAACCCACGCACAAGCTGTGGCTGCTGGGCAACCACCGTCCCGAAGTCGGTACCGGCGGGCACGCCTTCTGGCGGCGGATCCGGCTGATCCCGTTCGAACGGGTGGTGCCCGACCATCGCAAGATCGACAACCTGGCGGAGGCGCTGGTCCAGGAGGAGGGCCCGGGCATCCTCCACTGGATGATCCAGGGCGCCAGGGCGTACCTCGCCACCAAGCCCGCCCTGACCGGGCCCAGCGTGGTCCGTACGGCCACGCAGGCCTACGCCACCACCGAGGACCACATCGGGCGGTTCCTTGCGGAATGCTGCACCACCGGGGCCGACCTGCCCGATCCGCGGGATCTGAAGGTGGAGCAGGGAGCCCTTTACCGCGCGTACAGTGCTTGGTGTCTCGACGGTGAGGGGCTGCGCCCGGCCACGACGCGCGCGTTCGCCACGCGGATCCGTGCCGAGGTCGGTGTCGCCTCACCCAACGAGATGCTCCGCTCGAACGGGCAGAAGTTCTATCCCGGCTTGGCCCTCCTGGCCGACGAAGCGCAGTCCCCGCGCGAGGCGAACAGGGCAAGCACGAGGTGAATGGTCAACGTGTGCCGCCGACCCGGGGCGGGCACGCCTACGATGGACAAGGAAGATGAACAGACCCACCGGCCGACGGCGGCCCGCAGCGTCCTGCCGCATACCGGCATCGGCGCCGCTCGCGGCGTGGCGGAAGCAGGGGCCCGGAAGGGCCGACGTGACTGAGGAAGGACCCAGGCCATGAGCTCGCTACTGACTTCCAGCGATCTCGCCCACGAGGACAAAGTGGTGTGGCTGGAGGACCCCGAGGCACTCGATTACGTGCGCCAGGCCCTGGACAAGACCCCCCGCCGCCGGGGGAAGCCGCGTTACCACCGTGACGGGCGCATGATCGGTTTCACCGAACTCGGCGACACGGCCGAGGCCGACCCGGACAGCGGGCTGCAGAAGCGGCGCGTCTTCTACCTGCTGCCGCACGACCGTGACGCGGAGCCCGACGGCCTGTACCGGGAAGGCGCGCCGGGCGAGGCGGTCGACCCGCGGACGATCGAACCCAGGCAGGTCGGCAGGAAGACGCCCCGGTCGCAGCGGGGGCTGTCCACGCCCACGGTCGCCTGAGCGGTTTCGGCCGATCCCTGTTCAGACCCTGTTCAGTCCCTGTTGAGACCTTGTCCGTCCCCACGTCGGTCGTCTTCGGTCCCTGTCGGTTGTTGGCCGATGGCGTGCGTTTCGGGGGCGGACGCAGGCGTTTCGCCGGGATTGAGGCTGCTTTGACCCGTCTGCCTGTGGCCGAAAAGCGCGCGAGGGTAATGGCGGATTTCAGTCCCTTCAGTCCCTCCGGTCCCTTCTCCCCTCCGGTCCTTCGAGGCCGGAGGGACTCCCCGCGCGGGTCAGAAGTCGAAGTCGACGTAGTCGATGTCGGTGAACTCCACGAGCAGGCCCTGCGCGCGGGCGCCGTTGTCCTTGAAGTAGATCTCCTGGAGGCCTTCCGCGGCGATGTGGCGGAGCTGTGCCTCGGTCGCGCCGGCCTCCTGGGCGGCGAAGAGCCGGGAGGCGTACTCCGGGGGGAGGTGCTGGGTGATGCGGCGCATCCGGCCGTCGTCGGTGGTGCCGGGGGCGGCGGTGAAGCCGAACCGGGCGCGGGTCTCGATGACCAGGCCGGTGGCCGTGGCGGCCTGGTCGCGGGCGCGCTTGCGGACGAGCGGCTGCCAGCGCTTGCGGACCTCGGCGGCCATGCGTTCGGCGAGGGCGGGCTTGGGCTGCCTGATCTGGTCCTTGACGTAGCGCTCGACGGTGCGCTGGGAGATGCCGAGGAGCCGCGCCACGGCCTTGGTGGACTTCAGCTGCTTGACCAGGAAGCGCATGCGGGCGCCCGCGGACTTGGGGATCGGGCGGGTGAAGTTCTGTTCGTCGGCGCGGGAGAGGCCGTCGCTGATCTCGGGCATGGGGGGTGCTCTTACTCTCCGTCGGCTGCGGCGTCGTGGCCCTTGATGTGGCGGGCGGGGTTGTGGTGTTCGTCGAGCAGGCCGACGGCCCACAGGAGGGACTGGGTGCCCTCGTGCTTGACCATGCCGGGGCTGACGCCGAGGCGGAAGCCGCCGGGCAGGGGCTTGCCGTCGGGGGTGCGGGGGAGGAAGTCCAGCGGGCTGGGTCCGTCCGAAAGGTAGACCGCGCAGTCGGAGAGCACCGCGATGGGGTGGAGGTCGGCGGCGTTCGCCAGCTTGAGCATCTTGCGGTGCATGTTGACGCGGGCGGTGGAGATGACGGCGGCGCGGATGTCGGGGCGCCAGGTGGGGCGTTCGAGGGCCGGCCAGGGTTCGCCCGGCCGGTACGAGGCGCCCTGCGGGCGTTCGCGCAGCTTGCCGATGCCGCCCTTGACGGTCGCCTTGATGGCGGAGAGGACGGCGGCCTGGAGCGGGTCGCGCTGCTTGTGGGTCTCCATGGCGGCGAGGAACTCGGACTCGGTGAGGGCCGGGGTGACCCCGAGGTCGGCCATGGTGGCGAGGTAGGCGTCGCGCAGGCGCGTGTACCAGGCGTCGAGGTAGGGGCCGTTGTCGGGGCGGAGCCAGGCCTCGGCGGGGCGGACCTCGTGACCGAGCTCAACGGCGTAGGCGAGGGTCGGGGTCGCGTACCAGGCGGGGCCGGTGGGGGGCCGGCCGTGCGGGGTGAAGGGGCTGGGCAGGCGCGGGTCGAGCTCGATGTGGCTGAGGTCGGCGAGCCAGCTGCCGGGGAGCTTGGGGTCGAAGGCGGGGCGGGTGGCGTGGACGGCGGGACCGAGGCCGACGGTGAGGCGGTTGGCGGCGGCGGCGAAGGCCATGTTCACGTCGATGCCGACGGCGTGGGTGCGGGTGCACTCGGCGTCGGTGAGGAGTTCCGGGTCACGGATCCAGTCGTACGCCTCCTCGTCCAGGACCTCGGCGGGGGTGCGCTGGTGGGTCCGGGGGTAGAGGGCGGCGACGACCGGGTGTTCGTCGGGAGCCTCCGGAGGTGCGGGGTCGACGGGGCGGGTGAGGCTGCCGGCGACCGGGGTGGGGACCCAGGTGCCGGTGGCCTCGTCACGGGCGGCTCGGGTGGGGGGCCGCAGGGCCGTCATCAGCTCCAGGCCGGTGACGGCGGTCGAGCCGCGGGGGGTGAGGACGCGGGTGGCGAAGGAGGTGAGGAGTTCGGCGAGCTCGGGCGCGGGGAGGTCGCCGGTGTCCTCGCCCCAGGCACGGGGGTCGAGGGCGCCCCAGGGGAGGACGGCGAGCTGGACGCACTGGCGGCCGCCGGCGGCGGTGGCCGGGCGGTAGATGCGGGCCCAGGGCCCGAAGCCGCGGCGGGTGAGCTGCCACTTGGCGCGGGCCAGCTGCTTGACCACCGGGTGGTCGTCGGGGAGGCGGAGTCCGCGGCGGTCTTCGAGGACCAGGGGGAGTCCGAGGGCTTCCGTCGCGGCGGGCGTGAGGACCAGGAGGGGGTCGCCGTCGCGGCCGTTGCGGTGCAGGCGCGGCGAGCGGAGGTCGGCGTCGGTGAGCGCCCAGGTGAGCAGGGCGGGGAGGTCCTTGGTGGGGTGGTCGAGGATCAGGCCGCCGGCGGCGTGGGCGTGGCCGGTGCCGTCGAGGACGGCCAGGGGGCCGTGGCCCTGGGTGGGGGAGTGGGGGGTGCGGTTCCGGTTCGGGCTGCGGGTGGCGTTGCGGTTGGGGGCTTGGTGGGGGCGGGCGGGCGTGGGGGTGGGCCGGGGGGCGTTAACGGCGTTAATGCCGTTGACGGTCTGGGGGCCGGGGTGGGTTCCGGCGTTAACGGCGTTAACGGCGTTAACGGCGCTTGCGGTGGTGGGGAGGGTGGGGGTGCCGGGGGCGGCCGCGTTAACGCCGTTAATGGTGCTTGAGTCGGCGGGCTCGGCGGGGGTGGGGAGAGGGCCGGCGTTAACGGCGTTAACGGTTGGGGCGGGGGCGGGGGCGGGGGCGGGGGGTGCGGGTGCGTCGGCGGCGTTAACGGCGTTAACGCCGGGCGTGGCTTCCGTGCCCGGGGCGGGGTGCAGGGCGGCGAGGCCGTCGAGGAGGCGGAGGTAGGCGGCGCGCTTCGGGGGGCGGGGGTCGGTGCGGCCGGACTCCCAGGAGGTGATCGTCTCGCGGCGGACGGACAGGGCCTTGGCGATCTGCTCCTGGCTCAGGCCGGCGGCCTCACGCAGGCGTCGGCGCTCGTCCGGGTGCGGGAGCGCGTCCTTGGCGGCGGCCGCTTCGAGCAGCGCGTCGACCGCGGCGAAGAGGGTCTCTTGTTCGTTGGGCATGGGTACCTCCGAGCCGAGCCTATGTGAAACGCACGCTGGAACGCACATGGAACGCACGTGGGGGCGTTAACGGCGTTAATGCCGTCAGCGCCCCCGGCGTGGTGGTGCGTGGGTCAGATGCGGTTCATGAGGAGTTCCGTGACGGCCTTGAGGTCGTCCGGGGTGAGGTGGGCGGTCAGGGCGTCCGCGATCATTTCGGCGGAGTCCGTGGGGATGGTGATGCGCGGGGCGGTGCCCGTGCGGGGGGCCGCGGCGGGGGCCGGGGCGTTGACGGCGTTAACGGCGTTAACGGTCGGGGGTGCCTGGCGGGTGCGCTGGCGGGGCGGCGCGGAGGCGTTAACGGCGTTAACGCCGTTGAGGGTTTCGTCGGCCGCGGCCGCCTGCTGTTCCTGGGGGAGGCGTCCGATGCGGCGGGCCGGTTCCACCTTGAGCTCGCCCGATTCCACCTTCTCCTGGAGGGGAGGGGTCAGGTTGAGCAGTGCGAGCCGCTGGGAGACCCAGGCGGGGGTCTTGCCGAGCCGCTTGGCCACCTGGGCCTGCGAACCGTGGACCTCGACGAGCTCCTGGAGGGCGCGGGCCTGGTCCATGGGTGCCACGTCGACGCGGTGGATGTTGGCGATGAGCGCCGATTCGAGGATGTCGGCGGCGCTGGTGGCCAGGGAGTCGTTGACGTGGATGTGCATCGTCTTCAGGCCGGCGAGCTGTGCGGCGGCGAGGCGGCGGTTGCCGTCGATGACGACGTACGGGGCCCGGGCCAGGCCTTCGGTCCTGCCGGGGTGGGCCTCCATGAAGGCCATGCGGGTGGCGACCGCGAGCGGCTGGAGCTGGCCGCGGGAGAGCAGCGACTGGGCCATCTCGTCCAGGTCGGTGAGTTCCTCGCGGAGGTTGAAGGGGTTGGGGGCGAGGGCCTCGATGGGAACTTCGGAGGGCGGGAGCACGCCGGAGGTGGGTGCGCCCGTCGCCTCCGCGATGGCGGCGCGGCGGGAGCTGACGCTCACGGGCTGGGCG
Organism: Streptomyces sp. NPDC012888; assembly: GCF_042900645.1. Classification (NCBI taxonomy): domain Bacteria; kingdom Bacillati; phylum Actinomycetota; class Actinomycetes; order Kitasatosporales; family Streptomycetaceae; genus Streptomyces; species Streptomyces sp. NPDC012888. Next base: position 27,887 of record NZ_JBIBBM010000017.1, read on the forward strand.
CGGGCGAAGGACGCCGACACGCCGAGCTTGTCTGCCTTGCTCATGAGATCTCCCTTGCGAGCGCACGCAGGGCCACGGCCTGCTCGCCCTTCGGCGCGTAGACGAACAGCGGCTGCTTGAGGCGGACGGCCTCGCGCTGTTCCTTGAGGTCGGGGACGACGGCCACGACGCGCGGATCCTTTATGTCCAGCCAGGCCTGGAGCGAGGAGGTGGCGATGAACCCGCGGCGTCCGTCGTAGAGGTTCACGACCAGGCCGAGGTAGTCGATGTCCAGGCTGAGGTCGTCACGGAGGTCGTTGATCTGGGAGGTGAGCAGGTCGTACGCGTCGGCGCTGGAGTCCTCGGCCTGTACGACGATCAGGGCGCCGGAGGCGCCGGGCTGTTCGGTGTCCCGGCGGCGGCCGTAGTAGATGGCCGCGTCCATGCTGAGGCCGAGGCTGGGCGGGCAGTCGATGAGGATGACGTCGTAGGCGGACTCCACCGGGGAGAGGGCGCGCTCTAGGGCGGCCTCGCGGGCGCGGACGGTGGAGAGCCTGACGTCGAGGAGGAAGGCGTCGGTGCAGGCGGGGAGGAGGTGGAGGCGGTCGCCGAAGCGGTCGTCCTCGATGGGGACGATCAGGTCGGCGAGTGCGCCCTGGGCCTCGCCGGCCATGTGGCGGGTGAGGCTGTCGCCGCCGATGGGGAGGGGCTGCTGGCCGAGCTGCTTGGTGAGGTGGCCCTGGGGGTCGAAGTCGACGAGCAGGACGCGCATGCCGAGGCCGGGGAGGTCTTCGAGGTCGAGACCCGTGGCCGTGGAGGTGGACGCGGTGCTCGCGGGGGCGTCGGGGGCGTCGGAGGTGTCGGTGACTCGGGCGAGCTGACGGGCGACACGGACCGGGTGCAGGGTGTCGGGGTCCTCCGCGAGGGCCTCGGCGGTGCCGGCGGTGATGGCCGTCTTGCCGACTCCGCCCTTCTGGTTGCAGACGACGATGCGCCGGACGACCGAGGGGCGGCGGGGTGCGGGGGCCGGGTTGGCGTCCAGCCAGAGGCGGACGGCCTGGGCGAGGCCCTGGATGAGGGAGACGCCACGGTCCTTGGAGTGGGCGCGGAAGGAGTCCCACTGGCCGGCGGGCAGCCAGGTCGAGAACGATTCCGCGCCGGACGTGTCGACGGGGCTGGGGGCGGAGGCGAGGGCGCTCCACTGGGCGACGCCCTGGTGGACGGCGTCCTGGATGTCCACGCGGAGTTGGGCGGTCCGGACCTTCAACTCCTGGCGGAGCCACGGGGGGAGTTTGGAGACGACCTTCTCGCGGTCGCTCGGAGAGGAGGGCGAAGTCATGAGGGGGACTTTACTAACGTCTGGACGTAAGCGTGGGCGCCGCGCTTGGGTTTTGCTAACGAATTGGGTCGCGTGGGGTGGTGGGGCGCCGGTCCGGTGGGGTCGGGAGGTGCGAAAGGGGAGGAAACGGGGAGGCAGGGCGGTCTCGCATACGCCGTAGTGAGCACCCCCGTGGTTCACCACGGCGTATGCGGGGCCGCCCTGCCTCTGGGGTGTGGGGCTGGGTGGTGGTGGGTCAGGTGGTACTGGGTCAGGTGGTGCCGGGTTCGGTGCCGTTCGGCTCGGCCGCCGCGGAGAGGGCGATTGCTGCGCGGCATGCCGGGGAGCCGGCCGGGAGGAAGTGGGGGAGCCGGTCGGCCGGGACCAGGGTGGGGAGGAGGAAGTTCCAGAGGTCCACGATGCGCGAGTGCAGGTCGTCGCGGCCGGTGCGGACGTGGGAGGTGACCTGGATTCCGGTGAACGAGCCGACGAGGAAGGTGGAGAGGTCGTCCACGTCGAGTTCCGGCCGGAGGTCACCGCGCGCCTGGGCCGGGGCGAGACAGCTGCGGCACGTGTCGATCCAGGCGTTGTACGGGGCCGGGTCGGGGTCGGTGAAGGAGCCGAACTCGATGACGAGCCGGATGCCGGCGCGGATCCGGGCGTGCGTACGGAGGCCGTGGGCCATGTGGTGGGTCAGGTCGATGACGGTCTGCAGGCCGGGGGAGGGGAGGGCGTCGAGGCCCTCGGCCACCTGGAACTGCTCGTCCATGAGGGTTCGGGCGAGGGCCTCTTTGGACTGGAAGTGGAAGTAGAGGGCGCCCTTGGTGACGCCGGCGTGGCGGACGACGTCGCTGAGGCTGGTGCCGCCGAACCCGTTGGCGTCGAAGGCGAGTGCCGCGCCGTCCAGGATGGCTTGGCGGGTGATCTCGGCGCGTTCCTGTCTGGCCCTCGCCACGTGCGTCCTCTCTGCGCGTGCGTACGTGTGGGGCGTGCGCGTGCGGGTGGTGTCGTGTCGTGTGGTGGTGCTGTGGGTGGCGGCGTGCCGCGCTCCGGGGGCGGGCGCCGGGGCCGCGGGTGGTGCGGTCAATCTAGCCGGGGCGGGCCAAAAAATACCAGTCGACTTGTATTTTTTGGCCCGGCGGGCTGGGGTGGGCGGCGTTAACGGCGTTAACGGTCGGGCGTGGGGGGTGGGTGGGAGCAGCGGCCGGCGTTAACGGCGTTAACGCCGTTAACGGTCGAGGGGGTGGCTGACCGTCAGGGGGTGGAGGCGGTGGCGATGACTTCGTCGAGGGTGTCGCGGGAGCGGAGGAGGTCCGTGATGAGGCGGTCGATACGGGCGCGTTCGGCGGTGAGTTCGGCGATCAGGGCCGGGGTGGCCCGGGCCGAGGGGCCGCCGTCGGTGTCGCGCATGCAGGGCAGGATCCGCTGGATCTTCCGGCTGTTCAGCCCCGCCGCGTAGAGCTCCTGGATGCGGATGACGCGGTCGATCGCGCGTTCCGGGTACTCGCGGTGGCCGCCGGGCGTCCGGTCGGACACGAGCAGGCCCTGGGCTTCGTAGTACCGCAGGGAGCGTTCGCTGACGCCGGTGCGGGTGGAGAGTTCGCCGATGCGCATGGGGGTCCCTGGGGGAGGGGGCGGGCTTGAACTTGACATTGGTGTCAGGTTCTACGGTACCGGCATGACGCAGACGAAGAGCGAGAACGGCGGCGCGGCGCGGGTGTTCGAGGCCGGCCGGGTCGGGGCGCTGGAGCTCCCGAACCGGCTGGTGATGGCTCCGCTGACCCGGAACAGGGCCGGCGCGGACGGTGTACCGGGCGAGCTGATGGCCACCTACTACGCGCAGCGCGCCTCGGCCGGGCTGATCATCGCCGAGGGCACCACGCCGAACGCGGTCGGACAGACGTACCCGCACATCCCCGCCATCCACCGGCCCGAGCACGTCGCCGGGTGGCGGCGGGTGAACGACGCGGTGCGGGAAGCCGGTGGCCGGATGTTCCTGCAGTTGCAGCACGGGGGCCGGGTCGGGCACCCCGACACCAGTGGGCACGTACCGCTGGCGCCGTCCGTGGTGCGGTTCCCCGAGCGGCTGCAGACGCCGCGTGGGCTCCAGGAGGCGGTGGACCCGCGGGAGATGACGGCGCATGACGTACGGGCGACCGTCGCGGACTTCGCGGCGGCCGCGCGGAACGCGGTGGAGGCGGGGTTCGAGGGGGTGGAGGTCCACTCGGCCAACGGCCACCTGCTGCACCAGTTCCTGGCGCCGAACACCAACCGGCGGACGGACGAGTGGGGCGGGCCGGTGGAGCACCGGGTCCGGTTCACCGTGGCGGTGGTGCGGGCCGTCGCCGAGGCGATCGGGCCGGAGCGGGTGGGCGTGCGGATCTCGCCCGGGGTCTCGGTGAACGGTGTGGAGGAGGGCGACGAGACCGAGGAGATCTACCGGGCGCTGGTCGCGGAGTTGGCGCCGATCGGCCCGGCCTACCTGCACCTGTTGTACGCCGACCCCGCGCAGCCGCTGTTCCAGGAGATCCGCAAGGCGTGGCCCGGCACCCTGATCGCCAATCCGAAGCTGTCGCGGGAGGAGGTCGCGGCCGACGCGGGCCTCGGGCAGGCCGAACGGCTGCTGGCGGAGGGGGCCGACCTGGTGGCGCTGGGGCGGGGGTTCCTCGCCAACCCGGACCTCGTGGAGCGGCTGCGTACCGGGGCGCCGCTGAACGAGCTGCGGCCGGAGTTCCTGATGTACGTGCAGGGGGCGGAGGGTTACACGGACTACCCGGCGCTGGGGGAGGGGTGACTGCCGGCCGGCAGGGGGCGGGCCCTGCCGGGCGGCGGCTACGGCGTGCGGATGCCGAGGGTGGTGACGGCGTCCAGGGCGAGCGGCCAGGGGAAGGGGCCGGGGTCGTCGGTGCCCGGGGCGCCCGGTACGTAGCCGGTGTCGCCGTACAGGACTTCGACTCCGGCCGTGCGGAGGGTCGCCAGGCTCTGCTCGAACTGGGGGTGCCGGGCGAGGGCCGCGTTGGCGCAGGGCATGGCGACCGCCGGAGTGCCCTTGCCGAGGGCCTCGGCGGCCACGCCGACGACGAAGCGGTCGGTGAGGCCGAGCGCCCAGGCGTTCACGGAGTTGAAGGTGGCGGGGGCGAAGAGGAGGGCGTCGGCCGGCGGCCACACGTCGGGGTCGCCGGGGAGCTTGTACTGCCAGCGGACCGGGTGCCCGGTGAGCGCCGCGAGTCCGTCGAGGCTGCCGGCCAGCCAGTGGGCCGCGGTCGGGGTGAGGCCGAGGCAGACGTCCCAGCCGCGCGCCTGGGCGTCCTCGATCACCCGGGCCACGTCGAAGACGGGCGGCGCGGCGGAGCAGATGAGATAAAGCGTTCTCGTTTGCGTCATATCAGCATGTGATCTTAGGGGTTGACCTCAAGGCGGGTTGAGGGCGCAGCATCGTCCGCATGACGACTGAGGAGACTGAGCAGACGGAGAACGTGGAACGGCTCGCGGACATTGAGGCGGTCAAGCTGGTGGTGGCCGAGGTGGAGGCGTCCCAGCGGGCCAAGGACCCGGACGCCTTCCTCGCGCTGTTCCACCCGGAGGCGCTGTGGACCACCGCGCACGGCAAGGTGCTGATCGGGCTGGACGCCATCTCGGAGTTCACCCGCGCGGTGCTGCCCGCCGCCGACTGGGACGGCGAGGTCAGTTACCGGGTGACCCACGTGCAGTTCCTGCGGCCGGACGTGGCGGCGGTCAAGGTCAGCCAGGTGTACACAGCGGCCGGCGGTGACGGTGGGGACGGTGACGAGGGGGTCCCGCTGTACGTGATGACCAAGCAGGACGACGGGCGCTGGCTGCTGACCGCCTGCCAGAACACCCAGGTGCGCAAGGGCTGAGTGCCGGACGTGCCGGACGCGGTGCATGTGGGACTGGAGCATCGTGCGGGTCGCGAGCCGCTGGACTTCGCCGACCACGCGCGGGCGGCCGCGGCGAGCGGAGTGTGGGACGTGGCCTGAAACGGTCGGCGACGGCGACGGACCTCCAGCGAGCCGGATCGCCCTGTCGGCGCCGTCCGTCATGCTGCGGGCATGGACGAGAACGCCTTCTGGGAACTGCTGGAGGACTGTCGCCCCGCCGGGCCCGACCCGGAATCCGATCTCCTGGCGGAGGCGCTGTCCGTGAGCCTGTCGGCCGGACCCCTGCACCGGGTGGTGGGCTTCGCCGAGCGGCTGTCCTGGCTGCTCTACCGGCTGGACCGGCGGGAGTACGGGCGGGGGCTGGCGGGGGACCGGTTCCTGTACACGCGTTGCGCGGTGGTGGCCGCGGGCCGGTCCGCATACCAGGCGGTGCTGGCGGATCCGGCCGAGTTCGTCCCGTACGCGGAAGGCCTGGTGTGGGCGGAGGGCCTGCTCTACGTACCGGACCAGGCGTACGAGCACCTGACCGGCGAGCAGTGGCCGCGGGCCACGCGCTACTCCTACGAGTCGTTTTCCAACCGAGAGGGCTGGGCGGGGGCCTGGCTCGGCGGGTGACCTGCGGGTACCGGATCTGCACCCACAGGGGCGCGGAGGTTCCGCGTCAGATCTGCTCGGTCGCCGTGTCCAGGGCCGTGGTCAGGCGGTCGAGGCGGGACTGGAGGTCGCGGATCTCGGCGAGGTCGAAGCCGGTGGCCGTGGCGATGCGGCGGGGGATCTCGGCGGCGCGGGTGCGCAGGGCGGTGCCGGCCTCGGTGAGGTGGGCGTGGACCGAGCGCTCGTCCTCGGTGCTGCGTTCGCGGCGGATGAGGCCGGTGGCCTCCAGGCGCTTGAGCAGCGGGGAGAGGGTGCCGGAGTCCAGGCGCAGGTGCCGGCCGAGGTCCTTGACCGGCATCTCGCCGTGTTCCCAGAGCACCAGCATCACCAGGTACTGGGGGTAGGTGAGCCCGAGGTCCTTCAGGACGACGCGGTAGAGGCCGCCGAAGGCGCGGGTGGCCGCGTTCAGGGAGAAGCAGATCTGTCCGTCGAGGCGGAGGAAGTCCTGGTCGGCGACGTCTGCGGGCGGCTGCTGGGTCATACGGGACAGTCTAGCCCGGGGAGCGGTGTGAGCGATTTAGTTGTGCACAATTTAATTGTGTGGCATCTTGTTGGGCAGAGGGCGGCCCCGTCTGGGGACGCCGAACCGGAACCCGGAGGGAACATCCGATGGACGCGCTGTACACCGCTGTCGCCACCGCCAACGGCCGTGAGGGCCGTGCCGTCAGCTCCGACGGCCAGATCGACCTGGCGCTGGCCATGCCCCCGGCCCTCGGCGGCAGCGGCCAGGGGACCAACCCCGAGCAGCTGTTCGCGGCCGGTTACGCCGCCTGCTTCGCCAGCGCCCTCGGGCTGGTCGGCCGGCAGGCCCGCGTCGACACCGGCGACGTCTCCGTGACCGCCGAGGCCTCCATCGGCAAGGACACCGACGGCGGCTTCGGTCTCGCCGTCACCCTGCGGGTCGAGCTCCCGGAGGAGCTGGCCGGCGAGACCGGTGAGCTGCTGGTCAAGAAGGCGCACGAGGTGTGCCCGTACTCCAAGGCGACCCGGGGCAACATCCCCGTCGAGATCGTCGTCGAGTAGGACCTCAGCCCGCCGGGGGGACCAGGCGGAGCAGTTCGGCCAGGTCCAGGGGCATCACGGCGATCTCCAGGGCCGCCGTCTCCGGTCCGGTGGGGTCCTCGCAGCGCACGATGCGCGAGCCGGGGTTGATGGCCATGCCCTCCCGTACGGTCGGCACCCGGATCTGGGTGTGTACGAGGCCGGGGAGCGGGACGGGGGTCCCGCGGGAGGGGGTCCACCGGACCGTGCCGGGCGGCTCCCCCTCGGCGCCCGCAGTGATCCGCCCGGCCCGCCAGCGTCCTTCGCCGGCGGGCCGGCGCAGCATGCAGGGGATGCCGGGAACGGGGCCCGCGGCCGCCCGGCGGCGGTGCTCGCGGCGGAACAGCCGGAAGACGAAGGCCGCGGCGACCGCGAGGAGCGACAGGAAGGCGAGCTCGATCACGCGGCCATTCAAACAGGCTGCTAGGTTGGCGCTTCTTTTCGACTCGATCGTGTGTGTGAGGTGGGGGAATGCGGACAGCTGCGGTGCGGGTGACCGTGGGGGCCGTGCTCGTGGCCGGGGGGCTGGCCGGGTGCGGTGGCTCCGGAGGGGGAGAGGGCGAGCGGGCCGCTCCCGCCGCTTCGGGCAGTGCCTCCGCCGGGCCCTCGGCGGGTGCCGTGAAGGCGGGCGGTTCCGTGGGGGCGGCCGGGAGCGCCTGTGCGCTGCCCGTCTCGTTCGACCTGGCCGCCGACTGGAAGCCGGAGACCGTCAAAGCCCAGGAGGGCGAGGAGTTCGCCTCCCTCTTCGAGCAGGGCGGCGCCACCTTGCGGTGCGAGATCGACGCCAAGCCCGCCGGGAGCATCGGCTTCATGAGGGTCTGGACCGCCGACAAGCCCGCCGGAGCCGGAGCCGGAGCCGGAGCCGGAGCCGGAGCCGGTGGCGCCCGCGCCGTGCTGGAGGCGTTCGTCGCCGAGGAGCAGACCACCGGTGCGCCCACTTACACCGAGCTGAAGGCCGGCTCGCTGCCCGCCGTCGAGGTCGCGTACGAGACCGCCCCGCTGGACGAGAAGAAGCAGGAGCGGGCCTTCGCGGTGGTCACGCCCTCCGGGAAGGCGGTCCTGGTGCAGCTCGGCGGCCTGGACACCAAGGAGCACGAGGAGATGCTGCCCGCGTACCGGCTCGCGCAGAAGTCCCTCAAGGCCGTGGGCTGAGGGCTGAGGGCTCAAGGTCGCCCGACGGTCCGTGCGGTGGCCCCCGCCGTCACTCCCGCCGGTCGCGGCGGGACTCGCGGAGGTACGGCTCGGGGGTGCCGGCGTCCGTGTCGTGGGCGAGGGCGAGCGCCCCGGTGCGCCCGCGCACGGCGTGCAGCGTGCAGGGCCGGACCCCCTCGCCGGCCGGGCGGAACGTGATCTCCAGGTTCCGCCCGTGCAGGGCCCAGCGTCCGGTGCCGGAGATCCGGCGCTCCGGGCTGAGGACGGCGGCCGCCGCGTCGCAGGCCGGGGCCAGTCCGATGTTCAGGGCGGTGAAGTCGCCGTCCCGCCCGAAGACGAGTTCGCCGCCCGCAGAACTGGTCCAGCGGCCCTTGAGCTCCGGCTCCGAAAGCCTCGAGCCGACCAGTACGTACACGGCGAGGCCCAGGAGCACCGCGAGGGCTGCTCCCGCCCAGGTCAGCGCCCGTCTGGCGGGTGTGCCGCGCAGGCGCGCCCGCAGTCGTCCACGCGGTTCCACTCGATCCCCCGTCGGTAGCGGTCCTTCCAGTTCAGGAAGAGTGGGGAAAGGTCATCGCCGTTCCGCCCGGGTGGGCCAATACTTCGGTCCGGACCGCAGTTCCCGACCGCAGTTCCCGACCGGAGAGGAGTCAGCGCATGGCCACAGCACTGGCTGTCGGAACGTCAACCACGCCGAGCGTCCGTGAGCTGCTGGCGCAGGGCCGCCGCAGCTTCTCGTTCGAGTTCTTCCCGCCCAGGACCGAGGCCGGCGAGCGGACGCTGTGGGACGCGATCCGCCGGATCGAGGCCCACCGGCCCTCCTTCGTCTCCGTCACCTACGGCGCCGGCGGCTCCTCGCGGGACCGCACCGTCGAACTGACCAAGCGGATCGCCACCGACACCACCCTCCGGCCGGTCGCCCACCTCACGGCCGTCGGCCACTCGGTCGCCGAACTCCGCCAGATCATCGGGCAGTACGCCGACGCGGGCATCCGCGACGTGCTGGCGCTGCGCGGCGACCCGCCCGGCGACCCCAAGGGCGAGTGGGTCGCCCACCCCGGCGGCTTCACGCACGCCCACGAGCTGGTCTCCCTCGTCCGCGGGCTCGGCGGCTTCACGGTGGGTGTGGCGGCGTTCCCCGAGCGGCACCCCCGGTCCGCGTCCTGGACGGAGGACGTGCGGCACTTCGCGGCCAAGTGCCGGGCCGGCGCCGACTACGCCCTCACCCAGATGTTCTTCCACGTCGAGCACTACCTGCGGCTGCGCGACCGGCTCGCCGCCGTCGGCTGCCTGACCCCGGTCATCCCCGCGATCATGCCCGCGACGAACCACCGGCAGATCCGCCGGTTCGCCGAGCTCAGCGACGCGGCGTTCCCCGAGCGGCTGGCCGCGCGCCTGGAGGCGGCCGGTGACGACCAGGCCGAGGGGCACCGGATCGGCGTCGAGTACGCGACCGCCATGGCCGAACGGCTGCTCGCCGAGGGGGCGCCCGGCCTGCACTACATCACCCTCAACCAGTCCACGGCCACCACCGAGATCCACCAGAACCTCGGGCTGCACGACTGACCGCGCCGCGGCCGCCGTGTGGGCCGTACCGGCCGGCGGCCGGCGGCCGGCGCTCGCGGCCGGCGTGGCCCGCCGGGTCGGCTACGGCAGCGCCTTCGCCCTGTCCACGGCGACAAACGGGTACGGGGCGTGAGCCCGCAGGAGTACCGGGCGGGCGTCGCCGCCGCCGGGTCGGCGCCCGCCGCCCACAGCTGACACAGAGCCGGGCCGGCGCTTGCCGCCGCACCTCGCGGACCTGCATCGTCACCGTCGGTAATTCCGAAGGAAGGACGCGGGCATGGCCAAGGCCTGGGACACCGAAGTCGCGATCGTGGGCGGTGGCCCGGTGGGCACGCTGCTCGCCGGGGAGCTGGCGCTGCACGGCGTGCGGACCGTGGTGCTGGAGAAGCTGTCCGAGCCGTCCGGGATCTCCAAGGCGGGCAACCTGCACGCCCGTACCGCGCAGACGCTGAACCGGCGCGGACTGCTGGACGCCGTACAGCCCGGTCCCTACGCGGCGGGCAACCGGCCGCAGCGGCACGTCCCGTTCCACTTCGGCGGGATCTTCGACTTCGACCTCGCGCCGGTGGTCGGCGAGTTCCCGGCGCTGCTGGGCGTCCCGGCGACCTACCTGGAGGAGGTCTTCGCGTGGCGGGCCGGGCAGCTCGGCGCGGAGGTGCGGCGGGGCGCCGAGGTCGTGACCCTCAACGACCGCGGCGACGCGGTGGAGTTGCGGGTCCGCAACGCGCAGGGCACCGAGTCGGTCCTGCGGGCCGGCTGGGTGGTCGGCTGCGACGGGTCGCGCAGCACCGTCCGCAAGCAGGCGGACATCCCGTTCTCGGGCACCCTGCCCACCACCTCCTGCCTGATGGGCGAGGTCCTGCTGAAGGACCCGCGGGCGGTGCCGGCGGGCTGGCACCGCACCGAGCGCGGCTGGACGATCTTCTGGGTGAACCCGTACGGCTACAGCCGCGTCGGCACGTACGACTTCCGCGGCCCGCACCCGGACCGGCACTCGCCGGTGACCCTGGAGGAGCTGCGCGGCGAGGCGGAGCGGATCTCGGGGCGGCGGGTCGAGATGAGCTCGCCGCGGTGGCTCGCCCGGTTCAGTGACGTCGCACTGCAGGCGGAGCAGTACCGCAAGGGGCGGGTCCTGCTGGCCGGGGACGCCGCGCACGTGCACTTCCCGGCGGGCGGGCAGGGCCTCAACACGGGGCTGCAGGACGCCGTCAACCTGGGCTGGAAGCTGGCGGCGGTGGTCGCCGGCCACGCCTCCCCGGACCTGCTGGACAGCTACCACGAGGAGCGGCACCCGGTGGCCGCGCGGGTCATCTACAACGTCAAGGCCCAGGTGGCGCTGATGAACCCGGACCCGGCGGCTGACGCGCTGCGCGAGCTGTTCGGCGAGCTGATGCGGATGGAGCCGGTCAACGACCACCTGGCCGGCATGGTCAGTGGCGAGTCCATCGTGTACGACGCGGGCCGGCCCGAGGACCCCCTGGCGGGACGGTTCGTGCACGACATGCCGCTGAAGACGGCGCACGGGCCGGTGGCGCTCGCGGAACTCCTGCACGCGGGCCGGCCGGTGCTGCTGGACCTGGCCGGGCGGACCGACCTGCACGAGGTGGTCCGGCCGTGGCGCGGCCGCGTGCACGTGGTCGCGGCGGTGCCGGAGGGCGACGCGGTGGACGCGGAGGCGCTGCTGCTGCGGCCGGACGGGTACGCGGCGTGGAGCACGCAGGGCCCGGCCCCGGACGAGGCCCGGGGGCTGGCGGAGTCCCTGGAACGCTGGTTCGGCGCCCCGTCCGCGACCGCACCCTGAGCGCCGGCCCGGTCGGCGGACCGCGGCGGCCGCCCCACTGTGCGGGGGGCGGCCGCCGCATTGGGCGCGTGATCCGGTGCACCGGGCGGCCACGCGCAGGGAATGTGTGCCATGTGGGAAGGGCTCCCACATGGCACACATGGAGGTCCTGCCATGGGCGTGACCAATGTCGACCTGGACGATGAAGTGCTCGCCGAGGCGGCGCGCCTGCTCGGGACGACCACGAAGAAGGACACGATCAATAAGGCCTTGGAAGAGGTCATCAAGCGCCATCGCCGCCGGGCGGCCTACAAGCGGCTCGCCGAGCGCGGGGAGCGCGGCGAGCTGGAGGGAACGCGCCGGGAGTGGGAGGCCCGTAAGGCCGCCCAGCGGGGGACGGGCTCCAAGTGATCACGTACTTGATCGACACGAGCGCCTACGTGCACCTGGGTAGCGATCCCGAGGCGCATCGCCGCTGGGAGCCGGAGATCGAGACCGGCGCCGTCGGCATGTGCGAGGCCACCCGGGCCGAGATCCTCCACTCGGCCACCGGCCCGGACCATCGGGACGATCTCAACGCGGACCTTGCCGAGCTGTTCGGACTCGTGCGCGTCCCCAAGGACGCCTGGCGCTGGGTGGACGCCGCTCAGTACCGGCTGACCGAGAAGGGGCAACACCGCGCGGCGGCGGTCGTGGACCTGCTCCTCTGCGCCACCGCCGTGCACCACGGCCTGACCATCCTCCACCGGGACAACGACTTCGCCACCGTGGCCCGGGTGTTGAAGGACGTGCAGCAACAGGACGTACGACGGCCGGAACGCTGACGGGCCCCTGAGCCGTCCAGGCGGAAGACCCCGTGCTTTCGGGGCTGGACCATCAGCAGAGTCGGAGCCATGGTGAATGTCGAGTCCGGAGAGTCGAAGCGCGAGTGTGTCGGATTCATTCGAATTGCCGGCAAACCGGAAATCAGACTGCGGCTGATGGCGTCGTCGTTGGGTGAAGCCCGCGCAATAGATCGTCGATCAGGTTGTCGATGTTGCGGCACGGCGTGAGGACGTCGCGTTCCTGATACTCGAGCGCGGCGCACCGGTCTCTCGCCCGGTGGTCGAACGAATCTGTCAAATGCAGCCAGCCTGGCTGCGTGATTCCCTCCTCGAGGGATTGGTCCTGGCCGGCAGAGCTCGGACACCAGCCGAGGCGCGACTCGCGACTGACGAGCCTTCCTGCGGCGTGGGCCGTTACGCGGTCGCGGTGCTGGTCAGGACGTCGCGTGGGACAGGAGGGACCAGGCCAGGAAGGTCAGGGAGGCTGTGCAGAGGGCCGTGCGGGCGTGGTTGGCTCGGGTCCAGCGGGGGGTGAAGGCCTGGGCGACGGTGGCGGCCGTGGGGGCGTCCATGGTGTGGGCGGGGGCGGCTGCGTCGAGGGCCTTGTTCAGGGGGATGTGGACCGCGGCGGTGAGGGCCATGGCGGCTGCGTACGTGACGAAGGCGCCCGTGAGGGGGAGTACCGCCGGGCCGGAGGGGATCGAGAGGGCCAGGGCGGTGCCGGTGGAGACGAGGGCGCCGAGGTAGCCCAGGAGGAACCAGCCGTTGAGGATGGCCCTGTTGACCTGCTGCATCGTCTCGATGAGGGTGCGGTCGTCGCTGCGGCGCAGGGCCGGCATGACCGCGATGGAGAAGGCGTAGAAGAGGCCGGCCATCCAGCCCGTGGTGATCGTCGCCGCCAGCATCGCCGCGGTTCTTGCCGTGTCCACGTGTGCCCCCTGACCGTGGTTCGCCGAGATCGTCGCATCATAGGCGCCGCGCGGACCTGACGTGCGGCATGGACGTGGGTGGGGAGGGTACGCGGGGCGCGGTAGCCTCCGCGCGGGTACCGCCGTGGGCCTTTTCGTCACGAAGGAGCAGACGTGCAGGACGTGCAGAGTGGGCAGAGCAGGCTCGACGCGGTGTGGGCCGAGGTGGAGCGCCGGGATCCGGGGCAGCCGGAGTTCCACCAGGCGGTGCGGGAGGTCCTCGACAGTCTGGCGCCCGTGTTCGCCGCCCGCCCCGAGCTCGCCGAGCCCGGCCTGCTGGAGCGGATCGTGGAGCCGGAGCGGCAGATCGTGTTCCGGGTGCCGTGGCAGGACGACCGCGGCCGGGTGCACGTGAACCGGGGCTTCCGGGTGGAGTTCAACAGCGCGCTCGGCCCGTACAAGGGGGGTCTGCGGTTCCACCCGTCGGTGGACATCGGCGTGGTGAAGTTCCTCGGGTTCGAGCAGATCTTCAAGAACGCGCTGACGGGGCTGGGGATCGGAGGGGGGAAGGGCGGTTCCGACTTCGATCCGCGCGGGCGGTCCGACGCCGAGGTGATGCGGTTCTGCCAGTCCTTCATGACCGAGCTGTACCGGCACATCGGCGAGCACACCGACGTGCCGGCCGGTGACATCGGCGTCGGCGGCCGCGAGATCGGCTTCCTGTTCGGGCAGTACCGGCGCATCACCAACCGCTGGGAGGCCGGGGTGCTCACCGGCAAGGGGCAGGGCTGGGGCGGCTCCGCCGTCCGGCCGCAGGCCACCGGGTACGGCAGCGTGCTGTTCGCCGCCCGGATGCTGGAGCGGCGCGGCGCGGGGCTGGACGGGCTGACCGCCGTGGTGTCCGGCTCCGGCAACGTCGCCCGGTACACGATCGAGAAGCTGCGGCAGCTCGGCGCGAACCCGCTGACCTGTTCGGACTCCGACGGGTACGTCGTCGACGAGAAGGGGGTCGACGTGGAGCTGCTGCACCAGATCAAGGAGGTCGAGCGGGGGCGGGTCCGCGAGTACGCCGAACGGCGGGGACCCTCGGCCCGGTTCGTGCCCGGCGGGCGGGTGTGGGAGGTGCCCGCCGACGTCGCCTTCCCCTCCGCCACCCAGAACGAGCTCGGGGAGGAGGACGCCCGGGCTCTCGTGGCCAACGGCGTGCGGGCGGTCAGCGAGGGGGCCAACATGCCCACCACGCCCGCTGCGGTGCGCGTGCTGCAGGAGGCCGGGGTGGCCTTCGGGCCCGGCAAGGCCGCCAACGCGGGCGGAGTTGCCGTCAGCGCCCTGGAGATGGCCCAGAACGCCGGACGGGCGGCCTGGAACGCGGAGCGGGTCGAGGAGGAGCTGGCGGGCATCATGCGGTCCATCCACGACACGGCGTACGAGACCGCAGAGCGGTACGGGGCTCCCGGCGACTACGTGACCGGGGCCAACATCGCCGGCTTCGAGCGGGTCGCGGACGCGATGCTGGCCCAGGGCCTGATCTGACCGTAGGCGTGGGTGTCCCGCGGGTCCGGCCGGCCTGTCGTGCGTGCGCGTGTGCGTGCCCTGCGGGTCCGGCCGGTCCGGTTGTGCGTGCGTGCCCGCGGGCCCGGCCGGTCCGGTCGTACGTGCGTGCGCGGCCGGTCCGGGCGTGTCCGCGGCGCGCGGGTCCAGTCGCAATCCGGCGTTCCGCCAGGCCGGGCGGGGAGGATCGCCCCGACCGGTCGGCACACGCTCGGAAACGGCGGCATGAAGGACACACACCAGTCGCGGTTCGCCTCGCTGTCCGTGCGCAACTTCCGGTTGTTCACGCTGGGGCAGATCGTGTCCGCCACCGGCACCTGGATGATGGTCGTCGCCCAGGACTGGCTGGTGCTGTCCCTGACGGGGGACTCGGCGACCGCACTGGGTACCGTCACCGCCCTGCAGTTCGCGCCGCTGCTGCTGTTCACCCTGCACGGCGGGCTGCTCGCCGACCGGTACGACAAGCGGCGCCTGCTGGTGGCCGCCAACCTCGCCGGCGGTGCGCTGGCCCTGCTGCTCGCCGTACTGGTGCTGTCGGGGCAGGTCCGGCTCTGGCACGTCGACGTGCTCGCCCTCGCGCTGGGCTGCGTCAACGCGGTGGAGATCCCGGCGCGGATGTCCTTCGTCGCCGAGATGGTCGGCCCGGAGTTGCTGCCCAACGCCTCCGCGCTCAGCGGTGCGTACTTCAACCTGGCGCGGATCGCCGGGCCCGCCGTGGCCGGCCTGCTGATCGCCTGGCTGGGTACGGGGCCGGTGATGCTGCTGAACGCCGCCACCTTTCTCGGGACCGTCGTCGCCCTGCGGATGATGCGTCCGGACGAGCTCGTCGCCCCCGCGGGGCCGGGGGCCCGGCCCGGGCGGGCCGGGGTGCGTGACGGCCTGCGGTACACGACGGGGCGGCGCGACCTGCTGCCGGTGTTCGGGCTCGTCGCCGTCGTCAGCCTGTTCGGGCTCAACTTCCAGCTGACCCTCCCGCTGCTGGCCAAGACCGTCTTCCATACGGAGGCCGCGGCCTTCGGGCTGTTCACCACCGCGATGGCGGCCGGGTCGCTGGCCGCCGCCATGGTCACCGCGGGCCGCCGGACCCGTCCGACGGCCCGGCTGGTGGCCGCTGCCGCGGTGGGCCTGGGCGCGGTGGAGGTGGCCGCCGGGTGGGCGCCCACCCCGCTGGTGGCCATGGCCCTGCTGTGCGTCACCGGCTTCACCACCCTGTACTTCGCCCAGGCCGCCAACCACCACATCCAGCTGGGGGCGGACCCGCACTACCGTGGCCGCGTCCTGGCCCTGTACACGCTGATCCTGCAGGGGTCCACGCCGGTGGGGGCGCTGCTCACGGGCTGGCTCACGGCCCACTTCGGGGCGCGTTCCGGCCTGTGGGCGGGCGGCCTGGTCGCCCTGGCGGCGGGCCTGCTGGTCCTGTCGGCGGCCGGCCGGATCCCGCCGGCCCCGCCCGGGGGCGTGCCCGGTGTACCGGCGGCGGCTCGCCCCGCGGTACAGCGCGGGTCCACGGAGCCTTGAGGCGCCCAAATGGGGCGGCGGGCGGAGCAGCGACTGGGGGAAAGCGACTGAAGGGTTCTTCGGTCGCTCCGCCGCGGTTTACGAAATCGCAGGTCAGAGGGTGCTTTGGGGGCGAACAGCGACTGAAGCGACTCAAGGTCGGGGTATATGAAGACATTCCCGCGCCTGCGCGTGTGCGCGTGTGCGCGTCATATATAGGGGCCTTGAGTCGCTTCAGTCGCTGTTTTGCCTTGCGCAAGGCTGTGACCTGGTGTTCTGTGAAGCGACCGACGAGCGACCGAAAGGGCTTCGGTCGCTGTGGGTCCAGTCGCTTCGGTCGCTGGAACCCGTACCGGATTCGTACAGGTGAGCAGGCGCAGGAGGCTCTGGAACCACAGGGGTTTCGCTACGCTGATCCGGGCGTCGAGTCGCTTCAGTCGCTGATGGGGGAAGTGGATGGCACCTGAGCCGCTGACGACTGCCAGGTGGTGCGCGCGGCGAGGATGGCCGGTCCACCCCCTCGCCCCGGGCCGCAAGACGCCCGTGGGCAACTGCGCCACCTGCCGCCGTCCCGGGCACGACCGGGCCGCCTGCGCGTGCCTGCGGGCCGGGCGCTGGTGCCACGGCTTCCACGCGGCCACCCTCGACCCCGCCCGGATCGAGGGGTGCTGGGGCCCCCGCCCCGACCTGGGGGTCGGCGTCGCCTGCGGGCCGGCCGGCCTGGTCGTGGTGGACGTGGACGCGCACCCCGGCGAACTGCCTTCCAGGGACCGGCTGTTACCTGGGATCGCCATCTCCTCCGGGATCGATCTGACGGGCCTGGCGAACGGCTTCCACACCCTGGGCGTGCTCGCCGCCCTGCGCGGGGCCGTCAGCCCCGCCGAGGACACCTCGACGCTCCGCGTGCGCACCCCCTCCGGCGGGCTCCACGTCTGGTACCGCGACGGCCTCGCCGGACGGCGCTGGCGGTGCTCCGCCGGATCGGGCACGGCCCGCGCCCTGGCCTGGCAGGTCGACGTACGGGCGCACGGGGGCTACATCGTGGCCCCGGGCACCGTGACGGCGCGGGGCGCGTACACGCCCGTGGGGGCCGTACGGGAGCCCGCGCCGCTGCCGGCCTGGCTCGCCGCGGAGCTGGAGCGTACGGGGCACCTCGCGCCCGCCGCAGGGCCCGGCGCCGGGCCGGGCTCCGGGCCCCGGCCGGTGCCCCCGCGCGCCCGGCAGGCCGTCCTCGCCGCGCGCCGGGGAGCGGACCGGGCGGAGGACCGGACGGCGGAGCGGGTGCTGGCCGGCGTCCTCGCCGAGGTGGCCGCCTGCGCCGCGGTGCCCGAGGGGGCGGCGTTCTCCGAGAAGCTCAACCGGGCCGCGTACACGGCGGGCGGGCTGGTCGCCGGAGGCCGGATCACCGAGGCGGAGGCCGCCCGCGTGCTGCGGGAGACGGCCGAACGGGCCCGGCCCGGGCAGCAGCGCCGCTGCCGGGCCATCATCCGGGGCGGCCTGACCGCGGGCATGGCGCGCCCGCTGTCCCCGGGACACCGGACATGAGCGCGTCCGGCGACGGCGCGGCACCGGACGCCTTCGACGTACGGGCCGTGGCCGCGCAGATCCTCGCCCAGCCGGGCCCGGCCGCCGTACCCGCCCCCAGGACGGGCCGGACCGCGGCCGCGGGCGGTCCCGGCGCAAGCGGCGGTTCCGGCGCAACCGGCGGTCCCGGCGACCGGGACGGCTCCGGGCACGCCACGGCGGCCGGGCTGCTGCCCGACACCCTCACCGACCGCGGCAACGCCAAACTGTTCGTCAGGCTCTACGCGGACGACTACCGGCACGTACCCGGCATCGGCTGGTACCGCTGGGACGGCACCCGTTGGCAGATCGACGAGGACGACACCGTGCTCTGGGCCGCCGGCGACCTGGCGGAGAGCCTGGCCGCCACCGACCCGGGCGGCACGGCCACCCCGGCCGCGCTCCAGCGGCACCGCCGTCGCGCCCTCAGCACCAGCGGGATGAACGCCATGCTCACCCAGGCCAGGTCGGCTCCGGGCATGGTGCTCAACGCGGCCCGGCTGGACGCGGATCCGTACGTGCTGTGCACCCCGGCGGGGATCGTCGACCTGCGCACCGGGCACGTCCGCCCGGCCGACCCGAAGAAGGACTTCCACTCGCGGTCGACCTCCGCCGCGCCGCGGCCCATGCCCGTCCCGTGCTGGAACCGGTTCCTCGCCGACACCTTCGGGGAGGGTCCCGAGGGCGAGCAGATGACCGGCTTCCTGCAGCTGCTGCTGGGCTACTCGGTCACCGGGGACGTCGGCGCGCAGGTGATGCCGTTCCTGTTCGGGTCCGGCAAGAACGGCAAGTCGGTGCTGCTGGACGTGCTCATCAAGCTGCTGGGCGACTACGCGGACGCCGCCCCGCCCGGCTTCCTGATGGCCCGTCCGTACGAGGGCCACCCGACGGACCTCGCCGAACTGCACGGCCGGCGGGTGATCGTGTGCAGCGAGGTCAAGCCGGGGGACCGGTTCGACGAGGCGCGGGTCAAGCTCCTCACCGGGGGCGACCGCATCAAGGCCCGCCGGATGCGCCAGGACTTCTTCAGCTTCGCGCCGACGCACAAGCTGTGGCTGCTGGGCAACCACCGGCCGGAGGTGGGGACCGGGGGGTTCGCGTTCTGGCGGCGGATGAGGCTGATCCCCTTCGAGCGGGTGGTCTCCGACGACCGCAAGATCGACAACCTGGCGGACCTGCTGGTCACCCACGAGGGGCCGGGCATCCTCAACTGGCTGATCGACGGCGCCCGCCGCTACCTGGGCGGCGACAAGGACCTGACCGGGCCGGAGCGGGTGCGGATCGCGACCACGGCGTACGCCGAGACCGAGGACCACACCGGCCGGTTCCTCGGCGAGAGCTGCCGGATCGAACCGGACCTCAGGGCCGAACAGGCCCAGCTCTACGGGGCCTACAGGGGCTGGTGCCAGAATGAGGGGGCCCCGGCGATCTCCTCCCGGGCCTTCGCGGCGCGGGTGCGCGAGGTGGTGGGACTGGCCTCGCCGAAGGACATGATCCTGTCGAACCAGCGGAAGTACTACCCGGGCATCGGCCTGCTCGCGGACGAGGAGACGGACGAGGAGACAGCATGAGCGCCCTCATCGCCGAGAACGAGATCGTCCACGAGGTCGACCTCGTGTGGCTGGAGGACATCTCCCGGCTCGACTACGTCCGGCAGAGCCTGGACCGGCTCCCGACGCGCCGGGGCCGGCCCGCCTACCACCGCGACGGCCGCATGGTCGGGTACGCCCTGCTGGGCCCCGCGGCCAAGCCCTCCCGTTCCTCGGGGACCTTCCGCAGGCGGGTGTTCTGGCTGCTGCCGCACGACCGGGATACCGAACCGGACGGTCTGTACGCGCGTGGGGCGCCGGCGGAGGCGGTGGACGCGCGGACCCTGGCGCCGGGACTCAAGGGACGCAAGACCGAACGGTCGGAAGGCGGGCCGACCTCGCCGGCCCAGCGGCGGCTCGGCCCGTAGCGACGACCGGCCCGACGAGCACGGGGCCTGCGGATCCCAGGCTTCCGGAACCTGACGGCTGCCGACGGGGGTACGGCCGCCGCAGACGTCCCCGTTTTCCCTGGAAAAAAAACAGCACGGCCGGTATATTTTTGCCCGCAGGCAAGCAGCCGTCGGGAGGTACGGGGTGATGCAGGCGTTACGTCACGTACGAGCCGAGGCCGTCGTGGCCGGCGGGGGCCCGGTGGGCCTGCTGCTGGCTGCGGAGCTGGCCGGCTACGGGGTCGACACCGTCGTACTGGAAGCGGGGCACGCCGTCTCCGAGCGTCCCCGGGCGGGCACCCTGCACGCCAGGGCCGTGCAGAGCCTGGTGCGGCGCGGATACCTGCCCCGGTCCGCGGCGTCCCCCGAGGGGGGCGGGTCACGGGCGCCCTTCCACTTCGCCGGTCTGCCCGGCCTGCTGATCAACGTGCCCGACACCGAGCCCGGACCCCTCCTCAAGTGGCCCCAGGCCAGGCTGGAGCGGCTCTTCGAGGAACGGGCCGTCGCCGCCGGTGCGCGCGTCCTGCGCGGACACCGGGCGGACGGGCTGACCCAGGACGCCGACGGAGTGCGGGTGACGGCCCAGGGGCCGGACGGCCCGCTCGTGTGCGAAGCCCGTTACCTGGTCGGCGCGGACGGGGCGCGCGGCAGCGTCCGCGAGCTGGCCGGCATCCGCTCCGAGGTCCGGGCCGCCACCGTGGCCGCCCTCGCGGGCACCGTCACCCTGCCCGACCCGCAGGCCCTGGCCGACGGTTGGCACCACACGCCCCGCGGCTGGATCGTGGCCAAGCGCGACCCACGCGGCCGCGTCCACCTCCGCACGCTCGACTGCAGCGGCCCGCACACGGACCGGCACAGCGACCCCACCCTGGAGGAGCTGCGCCGGGAGGTGTCCCGGATCGCCGGCCGCGAGGTCGCCATGGAGGAGCCGCGCTGGCTCAGCCGGTTCAGCGACTTCACCCGGCTGGCCCGCACCTTCCGGTCCGGACGGGTCCTCCTCGCCGGCGACGCGGCGCACGTGCACTTCCCGATCGGCGGGCAGGGCCTGAGCACCGGGGTCCTGGACGCCCTCAACCTCGGATGGAAGCTGGCCGCGGCGGTCCGCGGGACCGCCGGCCCGGACCTGCTGGACACCTACGACGCGGAACGGCGGCCGGCCGCCCGGCGGGTCGTCGAGAACACCCGGGCCCAGCTGGCCCTGATGCGGCCGGGGCCCGACCTGGACGCGCTGCGCGGGGTGTTCGCCACCCTGATGGCGGCGGACCGGGAGGACGGCCGGCTCGGCGACATGGTCAGCGGCCAGGACACGGTCCTGCCGCCGGGCCCGGGCGGGGCGTCCGGCGCCGCCGGACGGTTCCTGCGCAACACGGCGCTCGATACGGACGAGGGCGGGACCGATGTCATCGAGCTGCTCCGCGACGGCCGGCCGCTGCTGCTCGTCGGCGGCCCGCGCGGCAGCGCGCACCGCGAGGCGGTGCGCGGCCGGGAGGACCTCCTGCGGGTGGTGGAGTTCCGGCCCGCCCCTGAACTGCCGTACGACGGGCTGCTGGTGCGGCCCGACGGCTACATCGCCTGGGCGGCCGGACCGGGGGACCCGGAGCCCCCGGCCGGGGGGCCGGCCGGGGTGCTGTCGGCCTACTTCGCCGCGGGCGCGCGGGCGGGACGCGCGTGAGCCCCGCGGGGGAGGGGGGTGGCGCCCGGGCGGGCGGCCCCGGTCAGGCGGCGGATCCCGCGAGTTCCTTGTCCCCGCCGGCGGCGACGGCCTCGGCGTACACGGTGGCTCCCCGGCTCTGGGAGAGGTCGAGCGTCGTGAGGACGGAGGGCACGGCCACGCTGGGCAGCAGGTGGCGCATCAGGGAGGACACCCGGTATGTCAGGTCGCCGTAGTCGCAGACCGCCTGCGACATGGACTGGACGCCGGCGAACGCGGCCACGATGACCTCGGCCGTCTCCGCCGGCGTCACGTGGGGCAGCAGTTCGCCCTGCGCCTGCGCCTGCCGGAGGAGTTCGGTCCCGACCTCGGCCCACCGCCGGAACGGGCCGCTGCGGTCGAGGCCGTCGGCCAGCTGGTCCATGGTCAGCCGCACGCCGGCCCGGACCATGGGATCGGTCTGGAGGCGGTGGGCGTGCAGCATCACCTCGTCCACGACCTCCTGCACCTTGGAGGCGCGGTCGGGCACGGAGATCTGGTGGTCCTGCTCGGCGAGAACTCCCTGGGCCAGGTCTTCCTTCGACTGGAAGTGGAAGTACAGCGCGCCCTTGGTCACTCCGGCGGCGTTCAGGATCTGGGAGATCGTGGCGGCCTGGTAGCCGTGCTCCTCGAAGATCCGTGCCGCCGCTTCGAGGATCGCACGGCGGGTGCGGAGTGCTCTCAGCTGCTCTGCCACGTCGCCTCCCATCTGTCACAGGAAAAAACCGTCCAGTTCGTATCTTACAGTTCGTGACCGTCTTCGCCGCAGTGTCGAGCCTGAAGACGTCAAGTCGAGGGGTGCTTCGTGATCCTTTTGACCGGAACGACCGGAACCGTCGGACGTCACCTGCTCGGGTACATGCCGACCGACCAGCCCTTCCGTGTGCTGGCGAGGGAACCGGAACGCGTGGAGGGCGTTCCGCGGGCCGCGCGGGTCGTGCGGGGGGACTACGGGGACCGGCGGTCCCTGGCGGTCGCCCTGGACGGGGTGCGCACCGCGTTCCTGGTCACCAACCGCATCGGCGACGACGACCGGAGCTTCCTGCGGGCCGCCCGCCGGGCGGGTGTGCGGCGGGTGGTGAAGCTCTCGGCCGCCGCGGTGGCGGACCGGCAGGCGGACGACCTGATCACCCGGTGGCAGCGGACCAGCGAGGGCCTGCTGCGGACCTCGGGGATGGAGTGGACCCTGCTCAGGCCGCGGTCCTTCATGTCCAACGCCCTCTCGTGGGCGTCGTCGGTCCGGGGGGAGCGTGTGGTGCGGGCCCTTTACGGGGGCGCGGCCAACGCCTGCGTGGATCCCCGTGACGTCGCGGAGGTCGCCGCGCGCGCCCTCACCGAGGACGGGCACGCCGGACGGGTCCACACGCTGACCGGGCCGGAGGCGCTCACCACGATCGAGCAGACCGCACAGCTCGGCGAGGTGCTGGGCCGCCGGCTGCGCTTCGAGGGGCTGAGCCGGCAGCAGGCGCGCGGCGCACTGCTGGAGCGCTATCCGGCGGACGTCGCGGAGGCGCTGCTGGACAGTGCGGAGCGGATGCGCCAGGGCGCGAAGGCGGGGGTGGAGGGGACGGTGGAGCGCCTGCTCGGGCGTCCTCCGGGTTCGTTCCGCGGCTGGGCGGCGGCCCACCGGGCGGCGTTCGCCGCGCCGGTGGAGCGGGTCGGGTGCTGAAAGGGCAGGCGCGGCGGCTCACAGGCCGTGGGTTCCGGCGGTGACCACCGCACTGAAGACCGTGACGCCGTCCTGGACCGCCGTCACCAGGACGCTCCGCAGGCCGGCCGCGGCGGCGGCCGGGTCCGTGCCCGCCTGCGGGGCGGGGAGCAGCCGCGCCTCCACCAGGCAGGGCGCGTCGAGTTCCACGTACCGCTTGAACTCGTTGGCGATGCTCAGGGGGAGGTAGGAGGACCGCTTCAGCACGGCGGCCGTGGCCTGCCGGGCGGCCTCGATCAGCACCATCCCCGGAACGTGGTCCACGGCGTGTTCGAAGAGCACCGGGTGGCGCCTGTCCGCCCGCAGCTGCCAGCGGTGGGGTTCCGGGGTGGGCGAGAGCACCACGTCCATCGGGGACATGCGTCCGACCAGCTGGGGGGCCTCCGGACTGGTGAGGGGCAGGTGCTGCCAGTCGCCGTCCAGGGTGTGTTCGCCGCGGATCCGCCGGTAGACCTCCGGGGCCAGGCACGACAGGGAGCCGCCGCCGGTGGCGACGACCTCGCCGTCGCGGCGGAACACGGTGTGCAGGCGCAGTCCCGCGAGGCTTCCGCCCCGCCACCGGATCTCGCTGCAGGTGACGTCGATCTCCAGGGCGGCGGGGGTGTCGCCCACCGCCATGTGCTCCGGGCGGACCGTGATGTCCAGGTCCCAGACGATGAACTGGTGGCCGAGGGGCACGCCGAACTCCGCGTGGCCCAGCAGGATCCCGATCTGACGGATGGTCTCGCACCCGATGAGCGGGTCGTGGTAGCCGCCGGCGACCGGGCTGAAGAACGTGTGGCAGCGCGGCCACTGTGAGGTGACGACGAACCGGGTGTCGTCCACCCGGCGCCAGTCGGTCAGTACCACCTCGGCGACCGAGGCGCGGTGCACCAGTTCCCGTGGAACGGTGGCGGTCAGTGAAGGGAACCGGAATCCGTTCGCCTTGTAGGCGGACGGGGTCTCGTCCACCTCCGGACGGTCGTCCATCGCTATGGGTTCCATCCGGAACGTGCTCGCAGTCATCGCTCCCCCTGGGCTTGGCCGCTGAGAAGGCTTCGTGTGCCTCTGGCCGGGGAAGATACATACCAACCGGTTTAATTTCTAGGGGTATCGGATCCTCCGCTCTTTCCGCCTGCCGGAATGGGGGATTTCGCTTCTTTTGTTTGCCCAGTTCAGGACGGGTGTCGCGGCTCGGCGTCCACTCCTGCCCCAGTTTTTGTCCCAATTGCCGCGGTGCGGCCGGTTGAGGTCGGCCCGAGCGTTTCTCAAGTAGTGGACGACATCGTGGCCGGATGGCGGCGGAGTGGCCGGTCTTCGCCCCGGAGGCGGGCTCGGCGGAACGACGGAAACCGTCGATAGAAACCGCACAGACGGTTTGTTAACATCCACTCATGGTGAAGCAAGAGCGCGCCGCGCGCACAAGGGAGACCCTCATCAGGTCCGCGGCCGAGGTGTTCGACCGGGAGGGGTACGCGGCGGCTTCGCTCACCGGGATCAGTTCGCTGGCCGGAGTGAGCAACGGGGCCCTGCACTTCCACTTCGCCAGCAAGGCGGCCCTGACCGACGCGGTCGAACGCGCGGCGCTGCGCCGGCTGACCGAGGTCGCCGAAGTGCCCGTACCGTCCGCCGGCCGGGTGCAGTCGCTGATCGACGTCACCCACGGCCTGGCCGCCGCGCTGCGCGGGGACGTCGTGCTGCGGGCCGGCTTCGGGCTCTGCGGGGAGGCGTCCCGGATGCCGGCGGCCGACCTGCGCGGCTGGTGGCAGGGGTGGGTCGAGGGAACGCTGAAGGAGGCCGAGGCGGCCGGTGAACTGCACCCCGGGGCGGCGGCCCGGGACGTGGTCTCCGCGGTGGTGGCCGCGACCGTCGGCTTCGAGGTGCTCGGGACCCGGGACGTGGAATGGCTGTCCGCGGCCACGCTCACCCGGTTCTGGCGGCTGTTGCTGCCCTCCCTGGTGTCCTCGGCCCTGTTGGCGGAGCTCGCGCCGGAGGGCGGTGCGGCGGCGTCCTAGCCGCCCGGCCGGTCCGCCCGTCCCGTCCGTCCGCCCGTCCGCTCCCGCCCGTTCCCGTGCTGCCCGCGCGGGGCGGGCGTCTTTCGTTGTTGAGGGGGAGCTCTGACCTCGAAGCGAACCGCGCAAACGGTTTGTTTCGTGGCCTCTGAAGTTGTTCTGGATGAGGGGATGAGGAGATGACGAGCCGGGTGCGGCTCGGTCTCTGGCGGTATATCCGCAGGTCGGAGCAGCTTTGTCAGAAGTTGGGTGGCCTGTGCAGGTAAAAAACAGCACGGTCGGTTTGGTATTGACAAACCGCCGGTCCTGTTTTTTACTGACGATGGCTCATCCACGGACAGGGGAGTAGGGCGTGGACATCGAAGTACTGGGCACACTGGCGGTGCGGGAACAGGGAGTCTCCGTCACCCCCACCGCCCCCAAGCCGCGACAGGTGCTGGCACTGCTGGCGCTCCATGCCGACCAGGTGGTCCCGGTCTCGGCACTCATCGAGGAGCTGTGGGCGGGCGCCCCGCCGCGCAGCGCGCGGACCACCCTCCAGACGTACGTGCTCCAGCTTCGGGCGCTCATCGCCAACGCGCTGGAACAGGGCGTGGACGGCGAGGGCGGCACCGGGCGGCGCACCGCCAAGGACGTGCTGGTCACGCTGCCCGGCGGCTACATGCTCGACAGCGGCGGCGGTACCAGCGACGTGCGCGAGTTCGACCGGCTCGCCGGCATGGGCTACCGCGCCATGGACGCGGGCGACTTCCCCGGCGCGGCCCGGCTGCTGCGCGAGGCCCTGGCGCTGTGGTCCGGCCCCGCCTTCGCCGACGTGCAGGGCGGCATCCAGCTGGACATGGAGGCCCGCCGCCTGGAGGAGACCCGGCTGTGCGCGCTCGACCAGCGCATCGAGGCCGACCTGCGGATCGGGCGCCACCGCGAGCTGCTCGCCGAACTCACCGTGCTCGCCAGCCGCTACCGCACCCACGAGAACCTGCACGGCCAGTTCATGCTGGCCCTGCACCGGTCCGGACGGCGCGGCGAGGCCCTCGACGTCTACCAGCGGCTGCGCCAGACCCTGGTGCGCGAACTCGGCCTGGAGCCCTCGGCCGTACTGCGCCGGCTCCAGCGCTCCATCCTCATGGCCGGCCCCGAGACCCCCGTGACGGCGGAGCCCCAGGGCGAGCGGCTCGCCCGCGTCGGCTGAGATGGCCGCGACCGACACCAGGTACGCGGCCCGGCCCGGGCCGGCGGGCCGGGCGCGTGACCGGAGCCCCGGCCGAGGAGGCAGCGCGGTGCAGGAGAGGTCGGAGCGTACCCGCAGGAAGCTGGTGCACGCGGGTGCCGAGATGTTCCGCCGCAACGGCTACGCGAACGCGACGCTCGGCCAGATCGCGGCGTTCGCGGGCGTCACCAAAGGCGCCCTGTACTTCCACTTCGGCTCCAAGGACGAACTGGCGGAGGCGGTGCAGCTGCGCGGCTGCGCACTGCTGCACGACTCGGTGCGCGAACTCCAGGACGCCGGGCTGTCCCCGCTGCAGACCCTGATCGACACCACCCACTGGCTGGTCCGCAGCCTCCATGAGGAGCCGGCCGTCCCGGCGAGCTTCCGCATCACCAAGGAGTGCACGGGGCTGCAGGACTTCGCCGCCGACTTCCAGGCCGTCTGGCTCGACGCGGTCCGCGGGCTGCTGCGCCAGTCCGCCGCCGCCGGCGAACTCCGCTCCGGCGGCCGGTGGGAGGAGACCGAATCCCTGGTCTCCGCGGCCGCCTGCGGCATCGAGGCCATGGCCGGCACCGGCATGCCCTACGCCGAACTCCAGCGGCGGGTCTGCGGACTGTGGTCGCTGCTGCTGCCCAGCCTCGTCCCGGACGGCGAACGGCAGAACTTCCGCGTCGGCACGCCCGAGGCCGAGCTCCCGCGCAGCCCCGTGTGACCGAGCCACCGACCGCTTGGAGGAGCCACCGATGACGTACGACCGTCCCGCCCCGTCCGCACGGCGGGCGGCGCCCGCCGGGGCCCCGGCAGATGTGCTGACGGACCTCATCGGGGTGCTCGGCGACATCCTGCGGGTGAAGCCGGAGAAGATCGACCCCGAGCAGAGCTTCCAGTCACTGGGACTGGACTCCCTGCTGATGGTGGAGTTCGTCGCCGTCGTCAACACCCGCTACGGACTGCAGGTGCGCGCCACCGACCTGTACGACCACCCGACGCCGGCGTCCTTCGCCCGGGAGGTCCGGCGGGCGGCCCAGGGAGCCGCGCCGGCCCCCGCCCGGGCCACCGCTCCCGTCCCGGTCCCCACCACCGTTCCGGCACCGGCACCGGCACCGGCCGGGCCGGGCGGGGCCACCGGGATCGCCGAGGTGCTGCGCGAGCAGCTCGCGGCGATCCTGTGCTGCGACCCGTGGGAGATCGACACCACCGCCGCCTTCAACGTGCTCGGGGTGGACTCCATCGTGGGCGCCGAGTTCATCGCCGTCGTCAACCGCGTGTTCGGCCTCCAGGAACGCTCCGTCCTGCTGTACGAGCACCCCAGCCTCGCCGCGATGGCGGCCTACGTCGCCGCCCGCACCGGAGCCGCGGACCCGCAGCCGCAGCCGCGGCCGGCCGGCGGGACGACGCTCCCGTCCGGCGGACTCGACGTCCTGCTGGACGCGGTCCGCGACGACCGGCTCACCGTGGACGAGGCCCTCGTACTCCTCGGCCGGCTCGGCTGAGGAAGGTGTCCGCCGAGCGGCGCCGGCCGGGCCCGCTCCGCGGACACCCGTGCCGTCCTCGTTCCACCCCCTAGGAGCCCTCCCCAGATGGACCAGAAGGAAGTGCTGACCCGGTTCAAGAACGGTCGGCTGGACCGGGGGCAGGTGGCAGCACTGCTCACCGGCACGGCCCCCGGCCCGGCGCCGGCGCCGGCGCCGCTCCCGGCCCCCGGCCCGCCCGGGGCGCCCCGGGCGCTCCCGGCCGGGGCGGCGCCCGCCGCGGCCCCGGACCGTACGGCCGAGCCGGTCGCCGTCGTCGGGATGGCCGGGCGCTACCCGGGGGCCGCCGGCCTCGCCGCCTTCTGGCAGCGGGTCCGCGACGGGCACGGCACGGCCGCCGCCCCTCCCCGCGGGCGCCCCGGCGGCGAACCCGGTCACTACCTGGAACGGGTACAGGACTTCGACGCGGAGTTCTTCGGGATGGACCCCGCCGACGCCGCCCTGACGGACCCCCAGGAACGGCTGTTCCTGGAGACCGCCTGGGAGGCCCTGGAGGACGCGGGCTGTACGGGCGGCCGGCTCGACGCGCTCACCGCCGGGGACGGCACCCCGCGCTCGGTCGGCGTGTTCGCCGCCGCCGGAACCGGTGACTACCGGCTGCTGGCGGCCGCCTCGTGGACCCGCGGGCAGCCCCGGCCGATGCCCCCGGCCGGCCACTGGAGCCTGCCCAACCGGCTCTCCTCCCTGCTCGGGCTCACCGGGCCCAGCCAGTCGGTGGACACCGCCGAGTCCTCCGTGCTCGTCGCCCTCCACCTCGCGGTGGCCGCGCTCCGCCGAGGGGAATGCGCCGCCGCCCTGGTCGGCGGCGTCCAGCTGCTGCTGCACCCGTCCAGCCGTCGACCCGGCGCCGGCGAAGGGGTGGGCGTACTGCTGCTCAAGCCCCTGTCACGGGCCCTGGCCGACGGGGACACCGTGTACTGCACCGTCCTCGGCACCGCCGTCGGCCACGCCCCCGCCCCCGCCGCGGGGCCGGGGCACCGCCGCCCGCCCGCCGGCCCGGGTCCCGGTACGGACTCCGGCCGCCGCCCCGGGCCCGACTCCGGCTCCGAGTCCGGCTCCGACTGCGGCTGCAACTGCGGCTCCGGCACCGGCTCCGGCGGGGACGCGGACGCCGGCGCCCACGGGCATCGGGTGCTGCGCGCGGCCCTGCGGGACGCCGGGGTGGACGCCGCCGCCGTCACCGTCCGCGAGGACGCCGGCTCGGTACGGACGCTCGTCGGCGCGGCCGGACCGGCCGGCGGGGCCGCCGCGCTCACCCGGGCCGTGCTCCAGCTGCGCCACCGCGTACTCGCCCCCGGTCCCGGCCGTGCCGCCGCCGAGGCCTGGGGCACCACCGCGGGCGCGCCGCCCCGCCGGGCCGCCGTCGGCATCCGCGGAGCCGGCGGCACCGACGCCCACGCCGTCCTGGAGGAGTACCCGCCGACGCCGGAACCCGGCCCTACCACCCCGCCCGGGCCCGCCCCCCAGCTGTTCCTGCTGTCCGCGCCCACCCCCGCCCACCTGGCCGCCACCGTACGGCGGTTCACCGGGCTGCTGGCCGGTCCCGGTCCGGCCCCGGCCCCGGCCCTGGACGCGCTGGCCCGGGCGCTGCGCACCGGGCGGGCCGCCATGGACTGCCGGTTCGCGGCCGTGGTGGAGGACGCCGGGCAACTGCTGCGTGTCCTGGAGGAGTTCCTCCGCGACGGCGCCCCGCACGCCGACCTGCGGGACGGTGGTGCCGACCCGCTCGGGCTGGCCGGCGTACCCGAGACCGACGCCTACCTCGCGGCGCTCTGGCGGGCCGGGCACCTGCACCGGCTGCGTGCCCTGTGGCTGTCCGGTGTCGACGTCGACTGGGCGGCGCTGGAGGGCACAGCCGGGGCGGGGGCCGTGTCCGTGCCGCTGCCGCCCTCCGCGTTCCTGCGCACACCGCTGTGGCTGGGTGGCGCAGAGGACCCGGCATGACCGGCCGGCCCCGGGGGACGGCCACCGGCGCCGCCCCGGACGATCCCGGCGGCGCCCCGGTCAACCTGTGGTTCTGCCCCAACGAGGACCTCGCCCCCGGCATCGCCGCCACCCTGGCGCCGCACTGGCTGGACGAGCACGAGCAGGAGACCGCCGGACGCTTCCTCTTCGAACGCGACCGACGCCAGTACCTCGTGGCGCACACCCTGGTCCGCCGGGTGCTCGCGCTGGAGACCGGCATCCCGGAGGCCGAGGCCGTCATCTGGCGGTCCTCCCGCGGCCGGCCCTTCCTCCAGGCGCCCGCCGGCGGCCTGCCGCGCGGCGCCGCCACCCTGGACTTCAACCTGTCCCACGCCCACGGCTACAACCTGCTCGGGGTCTCCCGGCGCCGCCGCATCGGGGTGGACGTGGAACGGCTGGACCGCGGCGAACGGGGCCTCGACAACATCATCACCACCTTCTCCGCCGAGGAGAGGCAGTGGATCGACGAGGCGGCCCCCGGACGACCCCGCGACCGGCGCGCCCTGCGCGTGTGGACCCTGAAGGAGGCCTACGCCAAGGCCCGCGGCCTCGGACTGGGCCTGCCCTTCGATTCCTTCGCGTTCCACCTGGCCGAGGACCGCGGGGTGGTGTCCTTCCGTCCGCCCGGCGACGACCTGGGGGGCGACTGGCGGTTCCTGGAGGTCGAACCGGTGCCCGACGTGCTGGCGGCGGTCGCCGTCGAAGTGGACCCGGCACAACCGCCGTCCGTGCACCTGCACCACGGATTCCCGTGGGGACGCGCCGCGCCGCGCCGCCTGGTCCTGCCGGAATCCCCAACGGTCCGATAATCCGCCGATCACATTTCGCGGGCAGAATGGGTACTCCGGCGAAATCGGCCCGCCGGCGGAATGCGGACGCCGCCGGAATTCCACTGGAGTGCGCCTCGAGCACGGCCGCACGATCCGCCCCCGGCGGGGGCGGAAAGGAGAACGCCGTCAGGGCGCGCCGGCCGTCGTGCCGGCGGTGTCCCCCAGCAGCGGACCCAGCCGCCGGGCCAGTTCCTCCTGGGCCCGGCCCACCTCCTCGACCCGGGCGCGCAGCCGGGCGATCTCCGCCCCCAGGTCCGGCAGCCCGGCCTCCGGCGAACCGGGAGCCAGGAGGGCACCCTCCTCCACCACCGACGGCAGGGGCCGCGGCCCCGGGGCGGGCGCCGGCACCGCCGGGGCGGCGTCCCGGTCCGGGTCGCGGTGCAGGATCGACTCCATCCGCGCCCGCAGCGCCGGCCCCGGCTCGACTCCGACCTCGCTCATCAGCCGCTGCCGGGCCCGCTCGTACACGCCCAGCGCCTCCGAGCGGCGGCCGCACCGGTACAGGGCGAGCATCAGCAGGTCGTGGAAGCGCTCCCGGGTGGGATGGGCCGCCGTCAGCCGCTCCAGCTCGCCGACGGTCTCGGCGTGCCGCGCCCCGCGCAGCCGCGCCTCGTGGAAGGTCTCCAGCGCGGCCAGCCGGCCCTGTTCCAGCCGCTCCGCCTCCCGGGCGCAGATCCGGCCGCGGCCGCACCCCTGAAGGGCCGGGCCGCGCCACAGGGCCAGGGCCCGGTGCAGCAGCTCGGCGGCGTGCTCCGGGTCGGCCACGACCGCGGCCCGGCCCTGGGCGGAGAGCTCCTGGAACCGCTGGGCGTCGGTCGACGCGGACCCCGGCCGCAGCAGGTAGCCGAGCGGGTGCGTGGTGATGTCCGGCGCGCCGCCGGGCCCGGTTCCGCCCGCCGGCAGCAGCCGGCGCAGCCGGGACACGTGCGCCTGGAGGGCGTTGGCGGCCCGGGCCGGGGGCCGCTCCCCCCACAGCTCGTCGATGAGGCGGTCCGCCGAGAGGACCTCGCCGGCCCGGCTGACCAGCGCCCCCAGCAGGGCCCGCTGCTTGGGGCCCGCGGGCACCACGCAGCTGCCCGACGCGTGGTCGTGCAGCTCCAGGGGTCCCAGCACGTGGAAGTCCCAGCCGGAGTCCCGGCCCGCGTTCCGATCCATCGGTGCTTCCTCCCAGCGATCCGTCGGGAATCGCGGAAAAGCCTGCGACTCGGACTTTTGGAATTACGCGTCCGCCATCGTCCCCGGGTGGAATGTAGCAGCCGGGCCGAAACGGTTGAACTCCGTTTGTTGGAGCCGGACTCGACAGGAGCTCAAGGAATTCGGGACGGTCTCCTGGACCCCGCTACTGTGCCTCAGTCGAAGGCTTGAAATCGATGCGAACTCGACGACGAGCGGAGGAAACCGTGAAGATTCAGGTTCTGGGTCCGTTGAGTGCCGAGGTCAACGGGGGCTCGATTGTTCCGACGGCCGGAAAGCCGCGTCAGATTCTGGCGCTGCTCGCGCTCTACCCGGGCCGGGTCATGCCCGTGCCCACGCTGATGGAGGAGGTCTGGGGCACCGAACTGCCGCAGAGCGCGCTCACCACCCTGCAGACCTACATACTCCAGCTGCGCCGCCGGCTCGGCACGGCCATGGGGCCGGGGGTGCCGGGCGCGGCCAAGGAGGTGCTCGCGACCCGGCACGGCGGCTACCTGCTCCAGATCTCCCCGGAGAGCGTGGACGTCCACGAGTACGACCGGCTGGTCGCGGAGGGGCAGGGCGCCTTCGAGGAGGGCGACGACGAGCGTGCCGCCGCCCGGCTCCGGCAGGCCCTCGGCCTCTGGCAGGGCCCGGCCCTGGTCGACGTGCGCGTGGGTCCGATCCTGGAGATCGAGGTCATGCGGCTGGAGGAGAGCCGGCTGGTCACCGTGGAGCGGCGGATCGACGTCGACCTTCGGCTGGGCCGGCACGCCGAGCTCATCGCCGAGCTCACCGAGCTGATCGCCCGTCACCCCCAGCACGAGGGCCTGCACTCGCAGGCGATGGTGGCGCTCTACCGCTCCGGCCGCCAGGCGACCGCCCTGGACGTCTACCGGAGGCTGCGGGTGCGGCTCATCGAGGACCTCGGCGTCGAACCCTCCCCGCAGCTCCAGCGGCTCCACCAGGCGATGCTGGCGGTGGACCCGGCGCTGGACGTGGTGGCGGGACCCCGGCGGGGCTCCACGTTCGACCTGTACGCGGCCTGAGACACGGCCCGGGCTCCACCGGCGCGTTCGAGCGCCTCGCGAGCACGGACCGGCCAGGGTGGGAAGGAGACGGTACGGCAGGAAGGACCAGGCATGGCTGGGGAGAACGGTGTGCGGCTGCTGTGCTTCGCGCACGCGGGGGCCGGTACCTCGGCGTTCCACCGCTGGGGCGCCCTGCTGGGCCCGGCCGCGGCACCGGAGCCGCGGCTGCTGCCCGGCCGGGACGCGCGGCGCCGCGAACCCCGCGTCACCACCCGCCGTGCGCTCCTCGACGACCTGCGCGACCTGTTCGAGGAACAGCCGCCCGGACCGTACGTCCTGTACGGGCACAGCCTGGGCGGTCTGATCGCCTACACGCTCACCCGCGCCCTGCACGCGGCCGGCCTGCCGCTGCCCGCGCTGCTGGCCGTCGGTGCCAGCCCGCCGCCCCACGAGACCGGCGGCCTGATCGCCGCCGCCGAAGCCCCCGACCACGAACTGATGCGGGTACTGGAGAAGTTCGAGGCGGTGCCCGAGGACACCCGGCCCGGCGACGTCTGGCACCGCCTGGTCCTGCCGGTGCTCCGCGACGACCTGCGGCTGGCCGCCGACCTGCGCGCCGCCGCCCGTGAGCCCGGCACCGGCGGCCCGGTCCCGGTACCGCTGCTCGCCGTCGGCGGCAGCGACGACACCCTGGTGCCCACCGCGATGGTGCGCGGCTGGAGCGCCTGGACCAGCGACCGGTTCGTCCACCGCACCGTGCCCGGCGGCCACTTCTTCGTCCGGGACGACGAACTCCCGCGACTCATCGGCCGGGCCTGCCGGCTCGTGGGGCGGTCCGCCCGGTGAGACGAGTGGTGATCACCGGGATCGGGGTCGTCGCCCCGGGCGGTGGCGGCACCGGCGGGTTCTGGGCCCGGCTGACCGCCGGCCGCTCCGCCACCCGCGCGGTCACCTCACTCGACGCCCGCCGGCTGCGCTCCCGGCTCGCCGCGGAGGTCGACTTCAACCCCCGCGCCCACGGCCTGGCCCCCCGCGCGGGCGCCGAACCCGCCCGCGCCACCCAGTTCGCCCTCGCCGCCGCCCGCGAAGCGGTCGCCGACAGCGGTGCCGAACCGGCCCGCGACCCGGCCCGCACCGCCGTCGTCGTGGGCAGCGCCCTCGGCTGCGCCGCCGAACTCAGCCTGGAGTACGCCGTCGCCAGCGAGGTCGGCTCCCGCTGGCTGGTCGACCACACCCGGGCCGTGCCCCACCTGTACGACTACTTCGTGCCCGGCTCGCTCGCCGCCGAACTGGCCCGCGACACCGGGGCGCAGGGCCCGGTGTCGCTGGTCTCCGGAGGCTGCACGGCCGGCCTGGACGCCCTCGGCCACGGCGCGGACCTGATCCGCGAGGGCAGCGCCGACCTGGTGCTCGCCGGGGCCGCCGAGGCGCCGATCTCCGTGGCGGCCATGGTGTGCTGCGACACGCTGCGCATCACCTCCCGCCGCAACGGGGAACCGGAGAGCGCCGCCCGGCCCTTCGACCGCACCCGGGACGGGTTCGTCCTCGGCGAGGGCGCGGGCGTCCTGGTGCTGGAGGAACGGGAACGGGCCCGGCGTCGCGGCGCCACCGTCTACGCCGAGCTCGCCGGCCACGCGGGCCGCGCCGCCGCCCGGCACATGACCGGGCTGGCCCCCGACGGCGCCGAACTCGCCGCGGCCGCCGGGGCCGCCCTGGCCGAGGCCCGGCTGGACCCGTCCGCGGTGGACTGGGTCAGCGCGCACGGCTCGGGCACCCCGCAGAGCGACGTCCACGAGACCGCCGCCGTCAAACGCGTACTCGGTCCGCGCGCGTACCGGGTGCCCGTCAGCGCGATCACCTCGATGACCGGCTACCCGCTGGGCGCCGTCGGCGCCTTCCAGGCCGCCGCCGGAGCGCTGGCGATCCGCCACGGGACGGTCCCGCCCACCGCGCACCTGCGGACGCCCGACCCGCGGTGCGACCTCGACTACGTGCCGCTGACCGCCCGGGAGCAGCGCACCGGTGCGGTGCTCGCCCTGGGCAGCGGCTTCGGCGGGTTCCAGAGCGCGCTGGTGCTGACCCGGCCGGCCTGACACCGGCAGCGGGCAGCGGACAGGCAAGAGCACAGCAGGGCACGGCAGGGCAGAGCCGAGAGGGGACGGGAATGGACAGCGGCGACAAGGACGGCACCGGCACCGACACCGGCACGACGGGCGCGGGCGCGGACACGCGTCCTGCCGGGACCGTGAGCCCCGCCGGCCCCGTGATCGACACCGACGTGTGCGTGGTCGGCGCCGGTCCCGCCGGCCTCGCCCTGACGCTGATGCTGCTGCGCTCCGGTGTCCGGGTCGCCCTGGCCGAGCGCTCCACCGCGCTGCGCCGGGAGTTCCACGGCGAGGTCCTCCAGCCCGGCGGGCAGCGGATCCTGGACGAGCTCGGCGTCCTCGCCGCGGCCCGGGCCCGCGGCTCCCTCGCCCTGAGCGGCTTCCAGGTGCGGGAGCGGCACCGGGTGCTGCTCGACATCGACTACGGCCGGCTGCCCGCCCCGTACGACCACCTCCTCGCCCTCCCGCAGCCGCACCTGCTGGCCGAACTGCTCTCCGCCTGCCGCCGGCTGCCCGGCTTCACCCACCTGGAGGGCCACCGCATCTCGGCCCTGCTTCAGCAGCGGCCCGGGGCGCCCTGCACCGGCGCCGTGCTGAAGGGACCCGACCGGACGCCCGTCACCGTGCGCGCGGCGGTGGTGGTCGGCGCCGACGGCAGGTTCTCCCGCACCCGGACGCTGGCCGGCGTGGACGCCGGCCGTTCGGAGTCCTTCGCCCAGGACGTGGTGTGGTTCTCCCTGCACGCGCCCGGCCGGGCCACCGGCAAGGTCGCGGTGCACCGGGCCGGGGGCAGCGCCGTCCTCGTCCAGGACAGCCACCCCGACCGGCTGCGGATCGGGTGGACCCTGCCGCACGGCGGATGGGGAGCGCTGGCCGGACGGGGCATCGAGCACATCCGCCGCGAACTGACCCGGGCCCTCCCGCAGTTCGCGGACCTGCTGCACGAGCAGCCGGCCTCGCTGGCCGACCTGGCGCTGCTCGACGTGTTCGCCGCGCACGCCGGGGAATGGACCCGCGACGGCCTGGTCCTCGTCGGGGACAGCGCCCACACCCACGGCCCGATCGGCGCCCAGGGCATCAACCTCGCCCTCCAGGACGCCGCCGTGCTGCACCCCGTGCTGCTGGCGGCGTTGCGGCGCGGACCGGTCACCGCGGCGAGCCTGGCCCCGTACCGGCAGCGCCGCGCCGCGGCCGCGGCGGCGGTCCACCGGATGCAGAAGGCGCAGGCCCGCGCCATGTTCGGGACGGGCGGCGGACCGCTGGCCCGGCTCGCGCTGGCCGGTGCCGCCGGGCTGGTCACCCGTACCCCGCTCGGCCGGAAGATCACCCGCAAGGTCGCCTACGGCACCGACCCCGCGTCGGTCCGCACCGACCTGTTCACCACCGCGGCCGTACCCGCCCCCTGACCGCCGGACCGCTCCCGCGCGCCCGGTCAGTGGAAGCGGGCGCGGGGGTGGGCGGCCAGGTCGGTGAGGAGGCCGAAGTAGTCGGCGCGCAGCTGGCGCACGCGGGCCTCGGAGAACACCGCCGTGTCGTACGTGACCACGCACCGGGCCGACCGCTCGTCGTGCAGCAGGCGGAAGGACAGCGGCCGCCGCGCCGGGAGGGGGACACCGGTGAACGGCTCCGCGGTCAGCCGCCCGCCCCAGGAGGCCCTGCCCCACGCCGGGCCGGCGTCCACGAGGCCGCCGCTGCCGAACTCGGCGCCGCCCAGCTCCTCCACCAGCCGGGGCCGGCCCAGCTGTGCGGCGACCGGCTCCAGCGGGATGTCGCGGTGGGCGAAGTCCCAGGCGCTGGTCAGCCGGACCTGGTCGACGAGTTCCCCGAACGCGGGCGCGCCCGACAGGTCGGCCCGCAGCACCACCGCGCGGGACAGCGGAGCCAGCAGCGGCGGGTCCGCCGGCCGGACGCGGTCCGGAACCGGCCCGCGGACGCTGATGTCCCGCTGCCCCGACCAGCAGGCGAGCAGCAGGTGGAAGGCGGTCAGCCCGACGACCTGCACCCCGGTGCGGTGCCGCCGGGCCGCCTCCGCGACCCGCTCGTACAGCTCCACCGGCAGCGGGAACGACAGGGACCGGGCCGGCCCGGGCGTGAAGGCCGGTCCCGCCGGGTCGGCGAGGTCCCAGGGCAGTACGGCGGGCTCGGCCCCGTTGAGCCGACGCAGCCAGTACTCGGTGCTCTCGTCGCCCCGCCCCTCCGCGTTCCGCTGCCGCTGCACGGCGGCGAGGTCGGCGTACTGCGCGGCCGGCCGGTCCGGCGCCGCACCGCGGTAGGCGGCGGCGAGCTCGCCGGCGAGCAGGCCGAGGGCGGCGGTGTCGGCGATCAGCTCGTGCAGGGTGAACACCACCAGGTGCTCCCCGGGTGCGGCACGGAGCAGCAGCAGCCGGGCCAGCGGACCCCGCACCAGGTCGAACGGCCGCTCCCGCTCGGCCCGCAGCGCGGCGGCCGACCCGGCCGGCCGGACCTCCGCCGCGGACAGCGGCACCGGCAGGTCCCCGGGGGCGGCCACCACCTGGGTGAGCCGGCCGCCGTCCTCGCGGTAGCCGCTGCGGAGGACCTCGTGCCGGGCCTCGACCGCACGCCACGCCCGCCGCAGGGCGGCCGTGTCCAGCGGCCCGGTCAGCCGGACCGTGCCCTGCACCACCGGCGGACGGCCCGCGTGCGGCAGCGCGCCCCACGTCGCCTCCTGGTGCGGGGAGGCGGCGAAGCACAGGGGGAAGGCCCCGGGGGGCCGGGGCAGCCGTGGCACGGCTCCGGGCTCCCGCCCGGGGGCGGCCGGGGGCCCGGGGGGCACCGCGGGGTGGGGGGCCGGCGGCCCGGCCGGTCTTCCGGTCTCGTCCTCTAGTGCCGTCGTCACCATCGGTTCTGCGCCTCCTCGGCGGTCGGGCGTGGGGCTCGGCTCGCTCCGGAAGGCGCCGCGGCCCGCCGGCCGCGGCACGCCGGACGGGCCACGGTCGGCCCGTCCGGTCCGGTCGGTGCGAGGGAAGTACCAGTCCTGCTTGCGGGGTGCGCCCGGCAGCGTGCCCGGACGCGCGGAGGTGCGGAGGCCGGCACCGGCGGGTGGCCGTACCGGCCTTCCTCGTACCCGGCCGTGGGCCCACCGCCGCCGGATGGTGCGAACGGTAGGACGGGCCGCGGAAGACGGCCCGGATCTTCGAGCGCCCGTCCGCCCTGCGTGTGCCGGAGGTCGAATCCGGCCTCCGCGCACACAGGATCCGCACGGCTCCTGTGGCGCGGCTTGAGCTCCCTTCGAAGTTGCTTCAAGCACCTGTGACGAGGGTGGTGCACGACCCCGCCGCCGTGGCCACCCGGCCGAGGAGCCGCCCGCACCGCCCGACCGCGCCCGACCGCGCACGACAGCACCCGACAGCACCCGACAGTGAGGACAGCCGTGCCGGACTTCACGTACCCCGAACTGCCGCTGGACGCCCTGCTGCGCCGGGCCGCCGTCCGTGACCCGGGGGGCTGCGCCCTGCGCACTCCCGCCGGCACGGTCACCTTCGCCGAACTC
This sequence comes from Streptomyces sp. NPDC012888, assembly GCF_042900645.1. Classification (NCBI taxonomy): domain Bacteria; kingdom Bacillati; phylum Actinomycetota; class Actinomycetes; order Kitasatosporales; family Streptomycetaceae; genus Streptomyces; species Streptomyces sp. NPDC012888. The sequence goes on from NZ_JBIBBM010000017.1 coordinate 66,337, forward strand.
GACGACCGGGCCGACCGGTACGCCGCCTTCCTGGAGCACCGGCTGGGCCGCCGGGGCGCCCGGGTGGGCGTCGCCAACGTGCTGGGTCCCGACTTCGCCGCCGCCTACTACGGCACCGTCCGCAGCGGCAACACCGTCGTTCTGGTCAACCCGCTGATCAAGGAGCCGGGACTCCTCCACGTCTTCACCCGGGGCGCGGTCGAACTGGCCCTGGTGCCGCGGACCACCGCCGGGCTGCTCGCCAAGGCCCGCGACCTGCTGCCGGAGCTCGCCGAGATCGTCGTCACCGACGCCCCCGACGGGGTGGTGCCGGCCGGCACCGTGCCGCTCGCCGAAGTCCTGCACCGGGCGCCCGCCCCGGCACCCGGCAGCCGCGGCCCCGCCGACCTCGACGCCGACGCGTGCGTGCAGTTCACCACGGGCACCACCGGCCGCCCCCGCGGCGTCCGGCTCAGCCACCGCAACCTGGTCGCCAACGCCGCCCAGACCGCCCGCGCCCACCGCCTGGGCAGCGACAGCACCACCCTCAACCACCTGCCGCTGTACCACGTCATGCACCTCAACTCCGCGGTCTACGCGGGCGCCTGCCAGGTGCTGTGCCCCGACCCCGACCCGCGGGCCGCGCTCCGCACGGCCGCCCGTACCGGCGCCACCCACTTCTACGGGCTGCCGGCCCGGCTGCACGCGCTCGCCGACAGACTCCGGGCCGCCGGCGCGGACTCCCGGCCCGCCCCGCCCGAGGGCCTGCGGCTGACCGCCGTGCTGTCCGGCGGCACCGCGCTCTCCCCGGCCGCCACCCGGGAACTCGGCGGCTGGCTCGGCGTGCCCGTGGTCCAGGGCTACGGCATGGCCGAACTCTCCCCGCTCTCCCACAGCCAGGACGTCCTCGACCCGGTCCCCGGCTCCGTCGGCCGCCCCGTCGCGGGCACCGAATGCCGGATCGCCGACCTGATCACCGGGGAGCCGGTCGGGACGGGCCGCACCGGCGAGGTCCAGGTGCGCGGCCCGCAGCTGATGACCGGCTACCTGGACGAGGACGGCCCCGGGCCGGCCGACGCGGACGGCTGGTTCTCCACCGGCGACATCGGCCGGGTCGACGAAGACGGCGTGCTGTTCCTGGTGGACCGGCTCGGCGACGTCTTCAAGTACGACAACGAACTCGTCTCCCCCACCGCCGTCGAGGCCGTCCTCGCCGAGGACCCCAGGGTCGCCGAATGCGTGGTCGTGGGCTGGCCCGACCCCGTCCACGGCGCCGTGACCTGGGCCGGCATCGTGCTCCGCGAACCCGAGCGGCCCGGCCTGCCCGTCCTTCCCGGCATGCCCGGATCCGACCCGTCCGAACTGCTCGACGCGGTCGTCGCACGGGCCAACGAGCGGCTCGCGCCCTTCGAGCGGATCCGCCGCGCCGAGATCGTCGACTCCGTGCCGCGCACACCCGTCGGCAAACCCGCACGGCAGGTCCTGCGCATCACCCTGAACGCCCGCGCGGCCGCCGCGACGGCCGACACCACCACCCCGGCCCACCGCCGGTACCCGACCGACCACCGAACCCGAGGAGCGAGCACCATGGTGACCTTCGTCAACAAGCTGACCGTGCACGGCGACATCGACGAGTTCCTGGCGGCCAAGGACCGGATCACCGCCTACATGAGCGCCCAGCCCGGCCACATCGCCAACCGCACCCTGCGGTCCGTCGGCGAGCCCGACGTGTTCATCGAGGTCGCCGACTGGGAGGACGCCGCCTCCCACCAGGCCGCCGTCCGCAGCGAGGGCTTCGCCGCCCTGGTGGGCCCGCTCGCCGCGCTCGCCAAGCCCGAGCCCGGCCTGTACGCGCCGCTCCCCGAGGGCGCCCGGCCGGAGACGGCCGCCGCCGATGCCTGACCAGGCCCGCGTCCTCGTCGTCGGCGCCGGCCCGGTGGGTCTGACCGCCGCCCACGAACTGGCCCGCCGGGGCCTGGCCGTACGGCTCGTCGACGCCGCCGCCGGGCCCGCCCGCACCAGTCGTGCCGTGGCCGTGCACCCCCGCACCCTGGAGACCTTCGACCAGATGGGCCTGGCGGAGCGGGTGGTGGGGGCCGGGCGCCGCAACCGGGCGTTCACCATGTTCGCGGGCGGGCGCAGGCAGGTCCGGCTCGAAGCCGACTACTCGACCATGCCCACCCGCCACCCCTACACCGTGATCATCGAGCAGACCCGCACCGAGGAACTGCTGCGCGAGGCGGTGGCCCGGCTCGGCGTCCACGTCGAATGGGGCGTCCGGCTGACCGGTCTGGAACAGGACGGCGACCGGGTCCTGGCCCGGCTGCAGCACGCCGGCGGCGCCCAGGAGCACGAGGAGCACGAGGAGTACGAGGAGTACGAGGTCCCCTGGCTGGTCGGCTGCGACGGCGGGCACAGCACGGTCCGCAAGCAGCTGCGGCTGCCGCTGATCGGGGAGTCCAGCGAGACCTGGGAGCTGGCCGACGCCCCCGTCACCACCGCCCTGGAGCCGGACAGCATCTACTGGGTGCACACCGGCCGGCAGGCGATGATGATGGTGCCGTACGCGCGCACCGGCCACTGGCGGCTGCTCGACACGGCGCCCGCCGCCGACGACGCCGGCGTCGCCGGCGGCCGCCCGGCCGGGGACGCCGCGAGCCGGTTCGGCGCGAAGCTCGGCGGGGGACTGGGACAGCCGGTGGAGGTCGGGGAGCCCGAGTGGACCTCCCGCTTCACCTTCCAGCAGCGGATGGTGCCGCGGATGCGGGAGGGCCGCTGCTTCGTGGCCGGCGACGCCGCGCACGTGCACAGCCCCGCGTCCGGGCAGGGCATGAACACCGGCATCCAGGAGGCGTTCAACCTGGCGTGGAAGCTCGCCCAGGTCGACCGGGGCCACGCCGGCCCCGAACTCCTCGCCAGCTACGGCCAGGAGCGCGTCCCGATCGGCCGGGCACTGCTCGGCAGCACCCGGACCGCCACCTTCCTCGTGCAGTTCAAGAACGCCGTCGCCGGAGTGATGCTGCCGGTCGTGCTGGGCGTGGTGCGCAACCTGCCGCCGCTGCGGCGGGCCATCCAGCGCAAGGTGCTCGGCGGGATGTCCGGGCTGCGCGTCGCCTACCCCGACAGTCCGCTGACCAGCCCCGACCCGGCGGCCGGCGTGGCGCCCGGGAGCCGGGCCGCGGCGGCCGCCGCACGGCACCCCGGCGACCCGGGGGCCGACGGGCTGACCGCGGAACTCCGCGACCCGCGCTGGTCGCTGCTGTACGCGGCGGACGGCCCCCCGGCCGCCGGAGCCACGGCGCTGCGGGCCGCGGCCGCGTACGGCGAGTGGATGTCCGTACGCACGGTCGGCGGCGCGGCCGGGGACCCCGGACCGCTCGCCGACCCGCACGGGCGGCTGCGCACGGAACTCCGGCTGGTGCCGGGCGGCTGGGTGCTGATCCGGCCCGACGGGTACGTCGCCGCCGGCGGCGCCGAGCTGGGCCCGGCCGTCCTGGACCGCGCACTGGCCCCCCTGGGCCGCACCGCCCGCCCGCAGGAACCGGCCGGCGGGCCCGAGCGCGCGGTCCGGTCCCTCGGACGCGTCGGGTAGGTCAGCCGAGGCGGCCGACGTGGACGACCACGACGGTGACGGTGGCCTCGGTGACCTCGTACAGGACCCGGTACCGGCCGACGTGCGTCCGGCGCAGGTCCGGGGATCCGTACGAGGGGGTTCCGGCGGCACCGGTCAGTCGGCGGCCAGGGCCGGGGCGGTCAGTGCGGCGGTGACGGTGGCGAGGACGGCGTCGAGGTGGTCGGCGAGGTAGAAGTGCCCGCCGGGGAACACCTCCGCGCGGAAGGCACCGGTGGTGTGGTCCTGCCAGGCCATGGCCTCGTCCACGGTCACCTTGGGGTCGGCGTCCCCGGTGAGGACGGTGACCGGGCAGGACACCCGCGCCCCCGGCCGGTAGACGTGCGTCTCGACCGCCCGGTAGTCGTTGCGGATCACCGGCAGCATCATCGCCCGGATCTCCGGGTCGTCCAGCAGCTCCGAGCCGGCTCCGCCCAGGGACTTGATCTCGGCGATCAGCTCCGCCTCGCCGACCTGGTGCCACTGGTCGCCGCGCACGGCGGACGGGGCGCGGCGCCCGGAGACGAACAGCTCCACCGCCGCCCGCCCGCGGGCCTCCAGCCGCTGGACCACCTCGAACCCGACCACGGCGCCCATGCTGTGGCCCAGCACCGCCAGCGGCCTGTCCGCGTACGCGGCCAGCTCGTCGGCGATCAGGTCGGCCAGTACGGACACCTCCGGCACCAGCGGGTCCTGCCGCCGGTCGTGGCGGCCCGGGTACTGCACCGCCAGCACCTCGATCCCGGGGGCCAGCGCCTTGGCGGCCGGGAACCAGTAGCCCGCCGAACCGCCCGCGTGCGGCAGGCACAGCAGGCGCACGGCCGCCCCGGGGGAGGGGCTGAACGCCCGGAACCAGTCCGACTCCCCGCCGGCCGCGCCCGTTCCGCTGATCCCGGTCATGGATTCCCCGTCTCCCCGTTCCCCGTACGACGTCAGGGGTCCAGGGTGCCGGTCGGGCCGGGCCCGCGGAACCGCCCGGCGGCCCGCCGCCCCGCACCCTCCGAGCGGTACCGACCCGCTCTCCGGCGGGCTTCGAGCGGGCCGGGAGACGCTGTCCACCAGGCTTCGCGCACGCCGCCGCGTCCGGGCCGCGCGGGGGGCCGTACCACCGGCCCGGTGGACTCCGCCCGGGGTCCAGGGAAGTTCGAGGGGTTCTCCGGGCGCCCCGGTGAACCTCGGGAGCAAACGTCGAGGGAGGGCAGGCCATGGCTGGTGAGCCGGTGCACCGCAGGACCTACGCGGTGGACGTCGCCGCTCCGGCCGGCGTCGTCTACGGTCTCGTCGCGGACACCACCCGGTGGCCGCTCCTCGTGCCGCCGAGCATCCACGTCGAACGCCTGGATTTCGACGGGGTCCGGGACCGGTTCCAGATGTGGGTCACGGCCGACGGCGCGGTGAAGTCCTGGCTGTCGCACCGCACCCTGGACCCGGTGGCCCGCCGCATCGACTTCCACCAGGAGGTGCCCGCCGCCCCCGCACTGTCCCTGGGCGGGCGCTGGACCGTCGCGGAGACCGGCGCCGACCGCTGTCGGCTCGTCCTGGAGCACGAGTTCACCGTCGCCGGCGACCGTCCCGGGGACGCCGCCTGGGTGGGGCGCGTCACCGACGCCAACAGCGCGGCCGAACTGGCCCTGCTCAAGGGGACCGCCGAGCGCTGGGACCGGCTGGACGGGCTGCTGCTGTCCTTCGAGGAGTCGGTGCGCGTCAAGGGACCGGCCGAGCTCGTCTACGACTACCTCTGCGGGATCGCCGACTGGCCCGGCCGCGTCCCGCACGTGCTCGGCGCCGACGTCGTCGAACAGCAGCCCGGCGTCCAGACCGTCCGCACCACGACCCGGTCCGGCGACGGGACGGTGCGCACCGCCGAGAGCGTCCGCATCTGCTTCCCGCACGCCCTGCGGATCGTCTCCAAGGAGACCGCGCCCGCCGGGCCGCTGGAGGCGCACACCACCGAGTGGTCGGTGCTGCCCGACGAGACGGGCGTCACCGCCGTCGCCCAGCACCACGTCCTGCTGCGCGACCTGCCCGGGCGCGGCGCCGCCGCGGTCCGCGCCCACGTCCGCGACCTGTTCGGAGCACAGAGCAGCACGGTCCTGCACCTCGCCGCACGGCACGCGGAATCCGCCGTACGTGCCCTGTGAACCGGGAGTTGATCACCACAGCCATGGCCCTCTCCCCGAGCACCCCGGACACCACCACCATCCCCGCCGCGGACCGCGCCACGGACGTCGCCGCGGCCGCCCGGGACCGGGCCGCCCGCCTCGAAGCGCTCCTCGGCGACCCCCACGACCCGGCCAACCCGCACGGCATCGCCGCCCTGTGCGCCGCCGACGCCCGCGGCGAACCCCCCGCCCCCACCGAGGAACTGCTCACCCGGGCGGGCCTGGCCGCCGAGTTCGTCCCCGCCGAGCACGGTGGCCGCCTCACCCGCGCCGACCTGCTCGCCACCACGCTGCGCCCGCTGTTCCGCCGCGACCTCGCCCTCGGCTTCGGGTTCGGCATCACGTCGCTGTTCGCCACCGCGCCCGTCTGGGCCGCGGGCAGCGCACGGCAGCGCGGGCGGACCGCGGAACTGCTGCTGGGCGGGGGACGGGCGTCGATCGTCCACCACGAACTCGCCCACGCCAACGCCATCCTGCGCGACGAGCTGGTCGCCGCCCCCGCCCCGGGCGGCGGCTGGACCCTCGGCGGCCGCAAGGACGTCATCATGAACGCCTCCCGGGCCGACGCCTGGGTCGTCTACGCCCGCACCGCGCCCCACCGCGGCCCCCGCAGCCACTCCGTGCTGCTGCTGGAGCCCGGCGAGCTGCCCGCCGCCGGGGTGCGCAGGCTGCCCCGCGTCCCCACCCCCGGCATGCGCGGCGGCCTGTTCTCCGGCCTCGCGTTCGCCGACTGCCCCGTCCCCGCGGACGCCCTGGTCGGCCGGCCCGGCGAGGGCGTCGCCCTGGCCCTGCGCACCTTCCAGGTCAACCGCTGCCTCATCCCCGGCGTGGCCATCGCCGCCGCCGACACCGTGCTGCGCTCGGCCGTGCGCGCCGTGTCCGCCGGCCGGACCGGGCCGCCGGCCCGCCGCTGGCACAAACCGCTCGCCGGGGTCTTCGCCGACCTCCTCGCCTGCGACAGCATGGCCACCGTCGCGCTGCGCGCCCTCAGCCTGCTGCCCGACCGCGCCCACATCCTGGCCGCCGCCGTCAAGTACGTCGTCCCCGACCTGCTGCGGGAGGACCTGGAGGAACTCGCCACCGTCCTCGGCGCGCACGGCTACGAACACGGCAGCCCCCAGTACGGCTCCCTCGACAAACTGGTCCGCGACCTGCCCGTCGCCGGCCTCGGCCACGCCGGGACGGCCGCCTGCCACGCCGTCATCGTCCCCCAGCTGCGCTCCCTCGCCGAACGCTCCTGGTTCCGGGCCGAGGAGCCCCCGCCCGAGCTGTTCCGCCCCGGCGCCGACCTGCCCGCCCTCGACTACCGGCTGCTCGGCATCGCCAGCGGCGACGACTTCCTGTCCGCGACCCTCGCCGGCTCCGCCGCCCGCCTCGCCGGCACCCGCGGCGTCGGCGGCCAGATCGCCGTACTCGCCGACCTCGCCGAGGCGTTCACCGGGGAACTGCGGGCACTGCGCGCCGGCTGCGCCGCCCTGCCCGCCGGCCGGGCCACCGCCCCGGACCCGGCCGCGGTGATCCTCAGCGACCGGTACGCCCTGATCCAGGCCGCCGCCGCGGTGCTCGGCACCTGGGAGGGCCAGGACGGTACCGACGCCTTCCTCGCCGACCCCGCCTGGGCGGTGCTCGCGCTGTCCCGGCTGGCCGGACGGCTGGGCATCGCCGCGCCCGAGCTGCCCGACAGCTGCGTGGCGCAGCTGCTGGACGAACTCCTCCGCCGCTACCGCACCGGCCGCAGCTGCGACCTCGACGGCAGCGAACTGACCCGATGAGAGGGGAGCCCACCGTGCCGCACGGCCCCGCACCCGACGCGAGGACGCTGCCGCCGCCCGTGCACGTCCCCCGCCCCGGCCCCGGCCGGCCCTGGGAGACGGTGCGCAGCCGGCTGGAACGCGACGGCAGCGCCGTCGTCTACACCACCTGGGGCGAATGGCTGACCGCGGCGCTCGCCGACGCCGGGCTGCGCCCCCTGCTCGGCCGCGACTGGCAGCGCTACCGGCGCACCGAGGACGCCGCGATCCGCTACCGGTTCGTCACCTCCCGCATGGTCCTGAAGCACACGGCCGCCGAGGTCCTGAGGACCGATCCGGCCGCGCTCGACCTCGCGTACAAGATCGGTGGACGGCCGTACATCCGCGGGTTCGACCAGATCGACGTCAGCCTCAGCCACACCGACGACCTGATCGCGGTCGGCGTCAGCCGCAACGGCCGGATCGGCGTCGACGCCGAACCGGCCGGCCGCAGGATGTCCTTCGACCTGCTCCACGGGCACATGTGCACCCCCGCCGAGTACGCCGAACTGGTGCGGATGTCCCAGGAGCGGCAGGCCTCGGAGATGCTGCGGCTGTGGACCCTGAAGGAGGCGTACACCAAGGCGCTGGGGCAGGGCCTGCGGCTGGGCTTCACCGAGTTCGGCTTCGGACTGGACAGCGGCGCCCTGATCGCACCCGACGGCTCCCCCGCCTCCCGCGGCGAGTGGGCCTTCGCGACCCACCCGGTGCTCGGCGGCCGCTACCTGCTGAGCACGGCCTGCCACGACAGCGGCCTGGACCCGGCCCGGGACACCGCCGTCCACACCATGCTCGACGAGGGCTTCGTCGGCGCGGTCGAGGAGTTCCTCGCGACGGCCGGCTGACCTCCCGGCCGGCCCCCACGGCCGTGCCACGCCGCCGTGGGCGGCCGCCGGTGTCAGCGGCGCGTCAGCGCCGCGTGGGCCGGGCACGCAGGATCGTGCCCTTTCCCGTGCCTTCGCCCGTACCCAGCCGCCCGAGGAGGGAGCAGATGGCCGTGCCCGTGACGGTGATCGCCGCTCCCGGTCCGCCGCCCTCGTTCGACCTGCACGGTCCGCTGACCGAGCAGGACCTGGACGCGGCGCTGGCGGCGCTGCCGCCGTGCACCCCCACGCTCCGGCGGCACACCGCCGACCACCACACCCTGGTGCTGCCCCCGCCGCCGTTCCCCGCCGGGACCCTCGTCGACCTGCTGGCGGCCCCGCTGCCCGAACCGGCCGTACCCGCTGCCGGCCAGGGCGGACTGCCCGCGCAGGGTCCCGTCTTCGGCGTACGGCGCGGCCGGGCCCGGGACGCCGCCGGGACGCCGGGGCCGGTGCCGGCGCCGGTGCCCGCGGCGCCCGCCGCGCTCACCGCCCCGGCGGCCCTCGCCGTACCCGCCTCCCCGCTCCAGCGGGACCTGCTGCTCGACGCGCTGGCCGCCCCGCCCGGTGCCGGACTCCACGTGGGCCAGCTGCACTGGCGGTGGCACGGGCCGCTGGACACCGGGCGGTTCACCGCCGCCTGGCGGTCGCTGGCCGAACGGGAGGCGGTGCTGCGGGCCGCGCTCGCCCCGCCCGTCCGCGACGACGGCCCGCGGGTCGCCGTCCACCCCTACGCCGTCCCGGAGGTCCGCCACCACGCCCACGGCAGCACCGACTGGGCCGGCCTCGCCGCCGCCGAACGGGCCCGCGGTTTCGACCTGCGCCGCCCCAGCCCGCTGCGCGTCGCCCTGCTGGGCGAAGCCCCCGGCCCGGACGGCGAGCCCGCCACCCGCGTCCTGATCACCTATCACCAGGCCCTGCTGGACCCGCACGGCGTCCGCCTGCTGCTGGGCGCCTTCTACCGCGCCTACCTGGCCGGCGGCCGGCTCCCCGGCGGCGACCGGCGGCCCGACGTCCGCGACCACCTCCAGTGGCTGCGCGCCCGGGACCTCGGTCCCGCCCGCACGTTCTGGTACCACGCCGCGCCCCCGCCCGGCGCCGCCACCCTGCCCGCCCGGCCCGCCGCCCGGCCCACCGGCCAGCGCGGCCGCGGCACCGCACGGCAGGTCCTCACCCCCGCCGAGGCGGACCGGCTGCGGGAGTGGGCCGCCCGCTGGGGCGCCGCGGAGAGCACCGCCCTGCACGCCGCCTGGGCCCTGCAGCTGTACCGGGCCGCCGTCGGCCCCGACGCCCCGCCCCGCCCCGTCGCGTTCGCCGTCACCGTCTCCGGCCGGGGCATCGGACTGCCGGGGGCCGAGCGGCTCCCGGCCCCGCTGCGCAACCCGCAGCCCGTACACGTGGTCGTCGACCCGGCGGCCGGCGTCTCCCGCCTGCTCGCCGACCTGAGCGGGCGGGCCCTGGACGCCGCCGCCTACGAATGGGTCTCGGCCGGCCAGATCGGCGCATGGGCGGGCCACGACCCGTACGAGGCCGGGCCCACCGAGTCGCTGCTGGTCTTCGAACCCCCGCCGGTGCCCGGCACCCCCCAGCCGGGGCCCGCCGCGGCGGACCGGGCGGAACTCGCGGCCGAGGGGGTCCGGATCGACGACGCCGAGGCCGAAGGCCCGCTCGGCGGAGTGCCGTTCAGCCTCACCGCCCGGCACTCCGCCGACGGCTCCCTGGTGCTCGACGCCGTGCACGACCGCGGCCGCCTCTCGGATGGCGCGGCCGCACAGGTCCTCGCGCAGACCGCGGCCCTGCTGCGCGAACTGCCGTCGACCGCCGACGGGTCCACCACCGTCGCGGAGGCGCTCGGCCTGCTCGCCGGGACCCGGGTGCCCCCCGCGGCCGTTCCCGCCCCGGCGGCCCACCGGCTGCTGCGCCGGTCCGCGCACCCGGGCGCCGGCACGGTCTTCCTGGTCCCGCCGCCGGGCGCGCCCGAGGACTGCTACGCGCCGCTGGCTTGCCTGTACCGGGGGCCCGAGGCACTCGCCACCCTGGACGCGCCGGCCGGCGCGGCGGAGCTGCTGACCGCGCTGCGCCCGGCGCTGGCGACCGGCGAACCGCTGCTGATCGGCTGTCACGCCGGTGCCGGGGCGGTCGCCCTGGAGGCCGCCGGCCGGATCGCCGCGCACGGCTGGTACCCGCCGCTGGTCGTCGTCGCCGGCACCGCGGACGGCACCCCCGGCTCCGCCCGGGCCCTGGCGGAGGCCCTGGCGACGGCGACCGCGCGGCGTTCCGCCGGCTGAAACGGCGCACGGCACCGGTCCGGTGCCGTGACCGGTGCCGTGACCGGTCCCGGTCCCGGTCCCGGGCCCGGGACCGGGAATGACGAAGCCGGGGGGCCGGAGCGGGAGTTGCCCGCGCCGGCCCCCCGGAAGTGTCCGCCCCCGCGGCCGCGGGGATGCGGCGGCCCGGCGGACGGCACCGGCCGGACCGGCCGGCCGCTGTGGGCGGCCGGCCGGCTTCCGCCCGCCCGGCGGATCACGCCGGGCGGGCACGGCCGGGGCCGGTCCGGGCCGCGGAGGGCGCGGCCCGGAGGCTTTCGGGACCCGGACTCAGCCGGCGGTGCGGAACGCCCGCCGGTACCACAGCAGCGGCCGGTCGGAGCCGGCCATCCGCACCTCCAGGACCCGGCCGATCAGCAGGTCGTGGTCGCCCAGGGTGATGCGGTCGGCGAGCGCGCAGCGCAACGCGAGCGCGTCCGGCACGTGTGGCAGGGCCCGGGTGTCGGGCCAGTCCTCCAGCGGGGCGCCGGCGAACCGGTCCACCCCGCTGGTCGCGAACCGGCCGGCGAGGTCGCGGTGTTCCTCCCCGAGCACGTTGATCACGAACTCGGGCACCCGGGTCAGGGCCCCGTGGCAGCTGGAGGTGTGCGCGATGCCGACGAGCACGAGCGGCGGGTCCAGCGACACCGAGGTGACCGCGCTGGCGGTGAACCCCCAGGGCCGGCCGTCCGCGTCGCGCGTGGTGACCACGGTCAGCGGCGCCGCCAGCAGCGACATCGCCTCCTTGAAGGTCGCCCCGTCCACGGTGGGCTGCTTCTGTTGCAGGGGGACCGCCCCCTGGACGTTGGTCGGCACGGTCACTCCGTCCGTCGAAGGGTCAGCTGGAGGGCCGGGAGGCCTGGGAGGCGGCCTCCCGGGCCTGGGCGGCGAAACCGTCCCGGTTCTGGGCGACCCACCGCTGGGACGCCCGGCGGCTGTCGAGCGCACCGGTGAAGTGCGGAGCCACGTAGCGGGCCAGCAGCTCGTAGCTGCGCTTGGTCTGCTCGCGGGTGGCCCAGTCCTGGGTGTTGACCAGCAGGGTGCCGAAGCCGCCGCTCTCGCGCTGCATCCGCTCGATGCCCTCGATGGCGTCCTCGACGGAGCCGATGATCGCGGTGTGGGTCTCCACCGCCACCTCCGCCTCCCGGCCCTCGGGCAGCTTCGCGTTCGCGCCCACGGTGTCCCGCACGTACTCGCGGAACCAGTGGGTCATGCCCGCCCGCACCTGGTCGAGGGCCTCCTCGCGGGTCTCCGCGATGTGCACGCAGATCGCCACCCGCCACTTGGAGCGGTCCACGCTCTGCCCGTACTTCGCGGCCTCCTCCTCGGCCGCGGCCCACAGCTGGGCCAGCGGCGGCTCCGCCATGCCCGGCCGCCCGGCGAACGTCAGCGACTCCAGCCCGTACCGGCCGGCCAGCCGCATGCCCCGCTCGGTGCCGGCGCTGGCCACGGCCAGGTCGAACCGCGGCTTGGTGTACGGGCGCAGGTGCAGCCGGGCGTCGCGCAGCTCGAACCAGTCGGTCTTCATGGTGACCGGCTCGTCGTCCTGGAACAGGCGGACCAGCGCCTCCAGCGACTCGGCCATCATCCGGCGCTGGTCGCCGGCGGCGATGCCCATCATGTGGGCGTCGGCCGGGGAGACCCCGGCGCCCATGCCGAACATGGCGCGCCCGCCGCTCTGGTGGTCCAGCTGCACGACCCGGTTGGCCGCGGTCAGCGGGTGGTGGTACGGGAGGCTGACCACGCCGGTGCCGAGCTTGATGCGGCGGGTCCGCTCGGCCGCAGCGGCCAGGAACACCTCGGGGGAGCTGACGGTGGACCAGCCGCCCGAGTGGTGCTCGCCCACCCAGGCCTCGTCCAGGCCCAGCTCGTCGAGCCAGTCGATGAGGTCCAGGTCCCGCCAGAAGGCGGTGGTGGGGTCCTCGGCAAGGGAGTGGAAGGGCGGGATGAAAGCGCCGAACCGCAGAGTCATGACTGTATTCCTTCGAGGGGTCGGGCCGCCGTGCCGGCGAGCCAGGGGGTCAGCTGGTCGGCCAGCTGCCGCAGGAGCGGCGACTGCATGACCGTGTAGTGGTCGCCCGGCAGGGAGACCACCCGGGGACCGGAGGTGAACAACCGGGACCAGGCGGCGACCGCCTCGTCGCCGGCGCCGCCCTCGGCCCGGAAGAACGCGGTCTGCCCGGCGTACGGGCGGGGCGCGTAGGACAGCAGGGCGCGGAAGTTGCGGGCGAAGCGGGTGTAGATCTCCTGGAACACGTCCAGCCCCACCCCGGCCGGCAGCACCCCGCGCGCCGCCGCCTCCGCGTACAGCATCCGGAAGGCCTCCTCCGGGTCCGCGGCGGTGCGCAGCGGTTCCGGATCCGGCTCCCAGTCGGTGCCGGCGAGGCCCGCCAGGTCGCGGCCGAACCAGGACAGCAGCACGGCCTCGTCGACGCGGTCCCGGTCCGGCGCCGGGCCGGGCGGCTCCAGCAGGTCGATCACCGCGAGGCGTTCCACCTCGTGTCCGGCCGCCGTCAGCTGCTGGGCCATCTCCAGGGCGATCACCCCGCCCATGGACCAGCCGCCGAGCCGGTACGGGCCCTCGGGGAACGCCGCGGTGAGCTCCGCGACGTAATGCGCGGCCAGCTCCGGCACGCAGGTCAGCGGCTCCCCGTCGGGCACCTGGAAGGCGTGGAAGGGCTGGTCCTGGCCGAGCAGCGCGGCCAGTTCGCCGTAGCAGAGCACGTCGCCGCCGACCGGGTGGACGAAGAACAGCGGGGGCCGGCTGCCCGTGGCGCGTACCGGCACCAGGGCGGTGCGGCGGACCGCCCCGCCGGCCTCCCGCACGGTCTCCGCGAGCAGGGCGATGGTGGGCCGGGCGAACAGCGTGGACAGCGGCAGCGAGCAGCCGAGCCGCTCCCGGACCTCGGCCATCAGCCGCACGGCGAGCAGCGAGTTGCCGCCCAGCGCGAAGAAGTCCGAGTGCACGCCGAACTCGGCGCCGGGGAAGAACTCCGCCCAGATCGCGGCGAGGCCGCTCTCCGTGGCGTCGCGGGGCCGGGCCGAAGCCGCTCCCGCGCCGCTGTCGGCGCCGGGCACCGGCAGCGCGCTCCGGTCCACCTTGCCGTTGGCGGTCAGCGGCAGCGCGTCCAGCAGCAGGATGTGCTGCGGGACCATGTACGAGGGCAGGCCGGCGCCGATCGTCTTCGCGAGCAGCTCGGGCGTCACCTCGCCGGCGCCCTCCTCGGGCACCACGTACGCCACCAGGCGCTTGGCCCCCTGCCGTTCGCCGACCGCCGAGGCCACGGCGGTCCGGACCCCGGCACAGGCCAGCAGCGCGGCCTCGATCTCGCCGAGCTCGATCCGGTAGCCCTGGATCTTGACCTGGAAGTCCTCCCGGCCCAGGAACTCGATGTTCCCGTCCGGCAGGTACCGGCCCAGGTCGCCCGTGCGGTACAGCCGCTCGCCGGTCGCCGGGTGCCGGAAGAACGACGCCCGGGTCTTCGCCTCGTCGCCGAGGTAGCCGCGCGCCAGGCCGGCGCCCGCGATGTACAGCTGGCCGGGCACCCACACCGGGCAGGGCTGCAGCGCCTCGTTCAGCACGTGGAACTGCTGGCTGCGCAGCGGCCGCCCGTACGGCACGGAGGTCAGCGACGGGTCCGCCTCGCCCGTGATCGGGTGCGCGATGGACCAGATCGAGGCCTCGGTGGCGCCGCCCAGGCTCCACACGGCCGCGTCCGGGACCAGGGCCGCGATCCGCTCCGGCAGGTTCAGCGGGATCCAGTCGCCGCTCATCATCACCGTGCGCAGCGGAAGGGTGCCGGCCAGACCGGCGGCCAGCGCGTGCTCGGTGAACATCTCCATCAGCGTCGGCACGCTGTTCCACACGGTGACGCCGTGTTCGGTCACCAGTTCCGCCCAGCGTCCGGGCTCCCGGTGGGCGTCCGGCGGGGGCAGCACGATCGCGCCGCCGGCCGCGAGGACGCCGAACACGTCGTACACCGACAGGTCGAAGTTGAGCGCGGACAGGGCCAGCACCCGGTCCTCGTGGGTGATCCCGAACCGCTCGTTGATGTCGAGGACGGTGTTGAGCGCGCCGGTGTGCTCGATCATCACGCCCTTCGGCTCCCCCGTGGACCCCGACGTGAAGATCACGTACGCGAGGTCTTCCGGGCGCGCCGGTGACGGGGGCAGCGGCCCGGCAGGCACGTCCAGGACCTCCGGCCCGTCCACACTGAGCCGTACGGTCCCGTCCGGCCAGGCGGTGGTGTCCTCGACCCGGCTCTGCGTCAGCACCAGGCGGATGCCCGACTTCTCCAGCAGCAGCCTCAGCCGCTCCGCCGGCACCCCGGCGTCGACGGGCACGTACGCGGCGCCCGACTTCAGCACGCCGAGGGTGGCGGCGACCTGCTCCCAGCCCTTCTCCATCACGACGCCCACGAACGTGCCCGGGCCCGCGCCGTGCTCGGCCAGCCAGCGGCCCAGGCGGTCGCCGAGCCCGTCGAGTTCGCCGTAGTCCAGCCGCCGGCCGGGGGCGATCACCGCGACCCGCCCGGGGTGCGCGGCGGCCTGCGCCGTGAACGGCTCGTGCAGCAGTCCGGCGGGCAGGGGGGCGTTCGTGGCGTTGACCTCCTGCCGCACCGCCAGTTCGGCGGCCGGGACCAGCGCGGACGCCGGCCGGTCCCAGGCCCGCTCCTCGTGGCACAGGCCGCGCAGCACGTCCAGGTAGGCCGCGAACATCGCGTCGATCATCCCCGCGGGGAAGAGCTCCTCGATGACGTCCCAGTTCACGATGAGCGCCCCGGCGTCCTCGACCACCTGGTGGTCCAGCCACACCTGCGGGGTGCGGATCGAGCTGGCGACCTCCTGTCCGCCGCTGCCGATGGACGTCAGGTGCTGGGCCAGGCCCATCGAGGCCGCGGAGTCCTCCTTGGCCGCGAAGTTGACGGTGCTGGCGAACACCACCGGCATGTTGGCGCGGGCGTTCCCGCCGCGCGCCCGGTTGAGTTCGCGCAGCACCGCGACGCCGCTGACGTGGCTGTGCTCCAGGTCCGTCCACAGCCGGCGCTGGATCCGGCCGGCCCGTTCGCCGAACGGCGCCGACGCCGGGGAGTCGATCTCCAGCAGGGTGGTGGCGCTGAAGTTCCCGAGCACGCTGCCGACCTGCTCGTGCAGCGGCAGCCGGTTGAAGAACAGCACGTTCAGGGTGAACCGGTCGGACTTGCTCCACGAGGCCAGCACCTGCGCGTACGCGGTGCACAGAGCGGCCGACGGGGTCACGCCGGCGGCCGCGGCGTACGCCTTGAACCGGGACCAGTCCGCGGCCTCGATCCGGCTGGAGCGGTGCGCGAACACCGGCCGGTCCAGGGTGCCCGGGTCCACCGCCAGCGGCAGCTCGGGCGCCGGCGGCAGGGTGTCCAGCCGCTCCCGCCAGTAGGCCAGCGAGGCCGCGTGCAGCTCCGTCTCCTCGACGGCCTTGGCGGTGAGCACGTAGTCCCGGTAGGTGAGCGGCACCTCGGGCAGGGCGTCCGCCTCGCCGCGGTAGGCGGCGGCCCACTCGCGGAACAGCATGGAGGTGCTCCACGCGTCGATGACCAGCGCGTCCAGCCCGATGTGCAGCCGGGTGCGGTCCTCGGTGACGCGGGTGGCGCGGATGTCGAACAGCGGCCACACCGTGGTGTCGAAGACCTGGCCGGCCACCTCGTCGTGCAGCTCGGCCAGCCGCTCCCGCCGCTCCTCCTCGCCGCACTCCCGCAGGTCGGTGGTGCGGATCTCGTACGGGGCCACCTCGGGCAGCACCCGCTGGTAGCCGTCCTCGGTCATCACCGCGCGCAGCATGTCGTGCCGGTCGATCATCAGGCGCAGGGCGTCCTGCAGCCGTCCGACGTCCACGCCGTCGAGGTCGACCTCGATGAAGAAGTACGTGGAGACGTTGCCGAGTTCGAAGGCGCTGGAGCGGCCCACCAGGTAGGCCTGCTGGAGGTCGGTCAGCGGGAACGGCTCGTAGCGGGCCGCCTCGTCGCGGACCAGCTCCGGCAGCCGGCCGGCAGCCGGAGCCGGCGCGGTGCCCTCCCCGGCGGGCTCCGTGGCGCCGCCGTCCGGCGTGCCGAGGGTCTCCAGCACCTGGTCGCCGAGGGTGGTGACGCTGCGGCCCTCCAGGAAGGCCACCAGCGGCAGGGACACGCCCAGCGCCGAGGACAGCGCCTCCTTGACCTCCAGGGCCATCAGGGAGTCCAGGCCCAGGTTCTGCAGCGGCTCGTGGAGGTCCACCGCGTCCGGGGCGCTGCCCAGGGCGCGCGCCACCGTCGCGGTGAGCAGCTCCCGTACCCCGGCGGCGTCCAGCGGCCCGGCGGCCACCGGGGGCGGCGGGGCGGCGGACAGCGGCCGGGCGGCGGCCGGGGCGGCCGCCGGACCGGGCTCGCGGACCAGCTGGCTCCGTTCGGCGCGGCGCAGGCACACGCCGGTCGCCTCGACCACCGTGCGGCCGTCCGCGTCGTACAGGGCGGCCTCGGCGAGCAGCATGCCCTGCGGGTCGGGCGACGGCAGCAGCCGTACCCGGCACCACGTCTCGCCCTGCGCGCCGGTGAAGCCGTGGAAGGCGAACCGGTCGATGCCCACGAGCATGAACGTGGCGTCGGCCGGGGTGTTCTCGGGCAGGCAGGCGAACAGCGCCTGGAACAGGGCGTCGGTCTGGCCGGGGTGCAGCAGGTAGCCGTCGGCCTCGCCGGGCCGCGGCGGCCGCATCCGGGCCACGGCCTCGCCGCCACCGCTCCACACGTGGTCGATCCACTGCGCGGTCGGGCCGAGGTACAGCTTCCGCCGCCACATCCGGCGGTAGAACTCCTCGCCCGTGGTCTCCTCGGCGAGCGGGGCGCGCAGGGCGCCCAGGTCGGCGGCGGGCGGGCGTCCGGGCAGCGGGGCGAGCCGGCCCTGCGCGTGCAGCAGCCAGCCGGAACCGTCCGGCCGCGCCGAGTAGTAGCGGTACTGGGTGCGGTCGCCGGGCGCGGGGTCCAGCACCAGCTGGACCCGGGCCCGACGGTCGTCGTCGAGGACCATGCTCTGCAGGACCAGGCACTCCTCGACCAGCGCCGGACCGGTACCGCCCTCGGCCCGGGCGGCCTGCAGGGCCGATTCCAGGTACACGCCGATGTTGACGACCGGCAGGCCGTCCATCACGCAGTCGCCCAGACAGGGGTGGGCCGCGGTGTCCAGGACCGCGGAGTACTGCACCGCGTCCAGCGGCGAGGGCAGCCGCTCGCCCACCAGACGGGCCGACGGGGCGGCCCCGGCGGCGGAACCGCCGGCCGGCGCGGGACCGGCCGGCCGGGCGCTCGGCGCGAACCAGTGGCGGGTGCGCTGGAACGGGTACGTCGGCAGGGCGGCGCGGCGCCGGCCGCGTCCCTCGTCGTACGCCGCCCAGTCCACCCGGACGCCCAGGGCCCACAGCGCGCCCAGCGCGTCCAGTGCGACCCGGCCGTCCTCGTGGCCCTTGCGCAGCGACGGCAGGAACACCGGCCTGGGCCCGTCCTCGCCGTCGGCCGGCAGGAACCGCTTGGCCATGCCGGACAGCGCGGGCTGCGGGCCGGCCTCCACGAACACCCGGAAGCCCAGGCCGTGCAGGGCGGTCATGCCGCGCAGGAAGTCCACCGGGCGGCGGATGTGCTCGCGCAGGTAGCCGGCGGAGAAGGCCTGCGGGCCGGTGAGCGGCTCGCCGGTGACGTTGGAGACCACCGGGATGCGTGGGGCGGCGTACGTCAGGCCGGCCGCGGTGCGTTCGAAGGCGTCCAGCACCGGGTCCATCAGGGGCGAGTGGAAGCCCCGGCGGACGGCGAGCCGCTTCGACTTGACGCCCTCCTCGGCCAGCTCCGCCAGCAGCGCGTCCAGCGCCGCCGCGGAACCGGACACCACGAGGGACTCCGGCCCGTTGACCGCGGCCACGTCGAGCTCGCCCCGGTGGGGGCGCAGCGCCTCCGCGATCCGCTCCTCGGTGGTGAAGACCGCCGCCATGGCGCCCTCCCCGGACAGCTCCTGCATCAGGGCGCCGCGCCGCACGGCCAGGGTCAGCGCGTCCTCCAGGGACAGCACGCCGGCCACACAGGCCGCGACGATCTCGCCGATGCTGTGGCCGAGCACGGCGCCCGGCTCGACGCCCCAGGACCGCCACAGCTCGGCGAGGGCGTACTCGACGGCGAACAGCGCCGGCTGGGTCCACCGGGTCTCGTGGACCAGTCCGGCGTCCCCGGGAGCCGGGTACAGGACGGAGCGCAGCGAGCGGTCGGCCAGCTCCGAGACGATCGCGTCGCAGCGGTCGATCGCGTCCCGGAACACCGGCTCGGTGCGGTACAGGCCGGCGCCCATGTCGGGGTACTGGGAGCCCTGGCCGGTGAACAGGAACGCCACCCCGGGGGCGGCCCCGCCCGGCGCGTGACCCGCGCGGACCCCGGCCGGCAGCAGCCCGCCGGGCGCGTACCCGGCGAGCTTGCCGGCCATCTCCGCCGCGTCGGCCGCCACCACGGCGAGCCGGTGCGGCTGCGGGGCGCGGCCGGTGGCGGCGGTGTGGCAGACGTCGGCCAGCGGGGCTGCGTCCGGCCGTTCCAGCAGGGCGCGGTGGCGGTCCGCCAGCTCGGCCAGCGCGGCGGGGGACTTCGCGGACAGGGTCAGCAGCTGCGCCGCCCGCTCGCGCGCGGCGGCCGTGTCCGGCGCGGTGCCGCCGTCCGGGGCCTCCTCGACGATGACGTGCGCGTTGGTGCCGCTCGCGCCGAACGAGCTGACGCCCGCCAGCCGGGGGCGGTCGCCGCGCGGCCAGGCCACCGTGGTGCGCGGGAAGGCGATCGACAGGTCCTCCAGCCCGATCTCCGGGTTGACCTCGTCCAGGTGCAGCTGCGCCGGGACCTCCTCGTGCCGCAGCGCCAGGACCGTCTTGATCAGCCCGGCGATGCCGGCGGCCGGCTCCAGGTGCCCGATGCTGCTCTTGACCGAGCCGACCAGCAGCTCCTCGCCGGGCGCGCGGCCGCCGAGGACCGCGTCCAGGGCGCGCAGCTCCAGCGGGTCGCCCAGCGGGGTGCCCGTGCCGTGCGCCTCCACGTAGCCGATCTCCGCGGGCTCGACGCGGGCGGAGGCCAGTGCCGCCCGCACCACGTCCTGCTGGGCGGCGGCGTTCGGGACGGTGATGCCACTGCTGCGGCCGTCCTGGTTGACGGCCGACCCGCGGATGACGCCGAGGATCCGGTCGCCGGCCGCGCGGGCGTCGGAGAGCCGCTTGAGGACGACGACGCCGCAGCCCTCGCTGCGCACGTACCCGTCGGCGCGGGAGTCGAAGGTCTTGCAGTGGCCGTCCGGGGCCAGCATGTTCGCCTTCTCCGCGACCGTGAACCACTCGGGCGACAGCAGGACGTTCACCCCGCCGGCCAGGGCCATGGAGGTCTCGCCGGACCGCAGGCTCTGGCAGGCCAGGTGCACGCCCACCAGCGAGGACGAGCAGGCCGTGTCCACCGACAGGCTGGGGCCCCGCAGGCCCAGCCAGTACGAGAACCGGCCGGCCGCGAAGGTGGAGGCGTTGCCGGTGAGGCTGTAGGCCTCCAGCTCGGCCGGGTCGACCTGCTGCATCTGGTTCTGCACGTAGTCGTACGTGGTGATGCCGAAGTACACGCCCGTGGGGCTGCCCGCCAGCGAGGCGGGGGAGATGCCGGCGTCCTCCAGCGCCTCCCAGCCCACCTCCAGCAGCAGCCGCTGCTGCGGGTCCAGGGAGGCGGCCTCGCGCGGCGACACCCCGAAGAACGGGGCGTCGAAGCCGTCCACGGAGTCGAGGAAGCCGCCGCGCCGGCTGCCGTGCCGGGCGGTGTCCCAGCGGTCCGCGGGGACCTCGCGGATGCCGTCGCCGCCCGAGCGGAGGAACTCCCAGAACTCCTCCGGGGTCCGGGCCCCGCCCGGCATCCGGCAGGCCATGCCGACGACGGCGACCGGCTCGCAGCGAGCGCGGTCGGCGGCGTCGAGCTCCTCGCGGAGCCTGCGGATCTCCCGCACGCTCTGCGCGAGCACGTTCTGCCGCTCGCGTTCGATGTCGGTCATCTGGCTCCTCCGGCTGCTTGGGTGGGCGAACCGGACTCCTCGGCCAGGACGGCCAGGAGCTCGGCTTCGGAAAGGGAGTCAAGGGAGTCGTCGTCCGGACCGGAGCCGTCCGGGGCCGGTCCGGCGGCGGTCCCGGGGGCCGTCCCGACGGCTTCCGCGGCGGGCGCGGAGCCGGTGGCGTACGGGGGCACGGGCGCGGACGCGGCGTCCGGCAGCGGGCCGGCCCGGTCCAGGGCCCGCTCCGCCAGCACCAGCAGGTGCGCGGCGAGCGCCTCCACCGACGGGTGCTCGAACATCACCGTCGCCGGCATGCGCCGTCCGAGCAGGCCCTCCAGCCGGCGCCGGGCCACGGCGGCGAGCGTGGAGTCCATGCCCATCTGGAAGAAGCCGCCCGCCGGGTCGATCCGGGCGGGAGCGAGCTCCAGCGTCGAGGCGACCGTGTCCAGCACGAACCCGCGGACCACCTCCGCACGGGCCGCACCCGGCCCGGCGGCGGCCACGGCCGCCACCAGCTCGGCGGGGCCCGCCGCCCCGGCCCGCTCCTCCGCCGCCACGACGGCGGCGGGCGCGCAGGCGGTCACCGCCACCGGACCGGCGTCACCGGGTGCGCGGAACCAGAACGACTCGTGCTGCCAGGTGTAGCGGGGCAGCGGAACCGGCCGGGCCGGGGCCGGCGGCAGCAGGTCCGACAGCCGGCCGGGCAGCCCGTTGACGTGCAGCGCGCCCAGTACCTCCAGCAGGCCGTGCGCCTCCGGCTCGTCCCGCCGCATGGACGGCAGCGCCAGCCCCTCGCGTCCGGTGTGCTCGAAGCCCTGCTCGACGGCGGACAGCAGCGTCGGATGGGGGCTCATCTCGACGAACACCCCGTGGTCGTCCTCGATCAGGGAGCGGACGGCGTCCCAGAACAGCACCGGTTCGCGCAGGTTGTCCACCCAGTAGGCCGGGTCGAAACCGGAGCCGTCGCACAGGGCGCCCGTCACCGTCGACAGGATCGGTACCCGCGCCGCCCGCGGCTCGATGCCCTCCAGCTCGGCCAGCAGGTCCGCCCGCAGCACGTCCACCTGGGGACTGTGCGAGGCCACGTCCACCTTGACGTGCCGGCAGAACACGTTGCGCGCGCGGAGTTCCTCCGCCAGCCCGTCGAGGACCTCCGGGTCGCCGGAGAGCACCGTCGATGTGGGGCTGTTGCTCACCGCGACGGACACCCGGTCGCTGTGCTCACGGACGAACCCGGCGGCCTGCTCGAAGGTCAGGCCCGCCACCAGCATCGCGCCCCGCCCGCTGATCCGCCGCAGCAGGGAGCTGCGGCGGCAGATGATCCGGGCCGCGTCGTCCAGGGTGAGGGCGCCCGCGACGTACGCGGCGGCGACCTCGCCCATGCTGTGGCCGACCACCACGTCCGGTTCCACCCCGAACGCCCGCGCCCGGGCGGCCAGTCCGACCGCGACGGCGAACAGGGCCGGCTGGATGACGTCGATCCGGTCGAGCGGCGCCCCGTCCTCCAGGGCCATGATGGTGCCGATCACGGAGAGACCGCCGTCGGTCCACCGCTTCATCGCTTCGTCGCACTCGGTCACCGCCGCCCGGAACACCGGGCAGGTGCGCAGCAGTTCACGGCCCATGCCGGCCCGCTGGGAGCCCTGGCCGGGGAAGACGAAGACCACCTTGTCCCCGATGTCGCCCCCGGCGCGGCCGGTGACCACCGAGGCGGGCTCCTTGCCCTCCAGCCACATGTCGAGCCGCTCCGCCGCCTCGGCGTGCGAGCCCGCGGCGACCGCCAGCCGGTGCGGGTGCCGGGTGCGGCGGGTGGCCGCTCCGTGCACCAGCGCCCCGAACGGCGCCTCGCGGGACTCCTTCGTCCGCAGGTGGTCGCGCCACGCCCGGGCCATCGGCACCAGCGCCTCGGCGGTGCCCGCGTACACCGGCAGCAGCCAGGGCCCCTCGGCGGCCTGCGGGACCTCGGGGGCGGCGGGCGCGGCGTCCTGCTCCGGGCGTGCGTCCGCAGGCCGGGGCCCGGGGGCCGGTCCGAGGACCACGTGGGCGTTGGTGCCGCCCGCGCCGAAGGAGCTGACCGCGCCGTGGCGCCGCTCGGCGGGCTCGTCCCAGACGGCCGGCTCGGTGGGGATCCGCAGCCGTCCGCCGTCGAGGGAGATGTGCGGGTTGAGGGTCTCCAGGTGGATGTTGGGCGCGATCGCCCGGTGGTGGATGCTCAGCGCCACCTTGATCAGCCCGGCCAGTCCGGCACCCGCCTCCAGGTGCCCGATGTTGGCCTTCACCGAGCCGAGCACGCAGTCCCTGCCGGTCGCGTCCGGCGCCCCGTACACCTCTTGGAGGGCCTCGACCTCGATCGGGTCGCCGAGGCTGGTGCCGGTGCCGTGCGCCTCCAGCAGGGTGACCTGCGCGGGCTCCAGCCGGGCGTTGCGCAGGGCGGTGCGGATCACCTCGCGCTGGGACAGGCCGCTGGGCGCGGTCAGGCCGTTGGTCAGCCCGTCCTGGTTGACGGCGGACCCGCGGACGACGGCCCAGATCCGGTCTCCGTCGGCTACCGCGTCGGACAGCCGCTTGAGCACGACCGTGCCGACGCCCTCGCCGCGGGTGTAGCCGTCGGCCCTCGCGTCGAAGGTCTTGCACCGGCCGTCGGGCGCCAGCGGCAGGCCCTTGGTGTGGGCGACCGTCACCGTCGGCGACAGGATGAGGTTCATCCCGCCGACGACGGCGGTTCCGCAGTCGTCGTTGCGCAGCGCCTGGCAGGCCAGGTGCACGGCGACCAGGGAGGACGAGCACGCGGTGTCCACCGTCAGGCTCGGCCCGCGCAGGTCCAGCAGGTAGGAGAGCCGGTTGGAGATGATGCAGTTGGTGCCGCCGATGACGGTGTAGGTGTCGACACCCGCCGGCTCCTGGAGCTGCATGTGCAGGTAGTCGACGTTGTTGGCGCCGACGAAGACGCCCGTGCGGCTGCCCTGGAGCTGCTCGCGGGTCAGCCCCGCGTCCTCCAGGGCCTCCCACGCGACCTCGAGGAAGAGCCGCTGCTGCGGGTCCATGCGGGCCGCCTCGCGCGGCGATATGCCGAAGAAGTACGGGTCGAACCGGTCGACCCCGTCGATGAACCCGCCGTGCCGCATGGTGGTGCGGCCCGGCGCGGCCGGGTCCGGGTCGTAGTAGGCGTCCACGTCCCAGCGGTCGGCCGGGACGCCGCCGATGGCGTCGGTGCCACCCGTGATCATCCGCCAGTAGTCCTCGGGGGACCGGACGCCGCCGGGCAGCCGGCAGCCGATGCCGACGACGGCGACCGGCTCGTGCCGTCGCTGCTCCAGTGCGTCCAGCCTGCCGCGCAGCATGCGGACGGCGGACAGTGCTTTGGTCAGGGCGTCTGCGGACCGCGCTTCGGCCGGGGCGGTCGCCCCGGCGGCGGTAAGGCTCATCTTCAATCCCCTTGCGTGGAAACCCCGGGACGTGACCGGGGGAGGAAACGCGTCGTCATCTCGGTGCTGTGCACCCGCGAGGGTGTGACTCCCCTCCCGCGGGGTCCCGTCGGGCCCGTCGGGGAGGGGAGGGAGGGGATGGGAGGGAGGGGAGACGGGGAGCCCGTCAGAAGCTCTCCATCCGCTCGCTCAGTTCGGCGAGTTCGCGTGCGAGGAGGGCTTCCAGGCCCTCCGGGTCCTCCGCGCCGGCCGCGGTGTCCGCCCCGGTGGGCGCGGTGGTGGGCGCGGCGTCCCCGTCGGCGCCGGTGCCCGTGCCGGTGCCGGTGCCGGTGCCGGTGTCGCCGTCGAGGGCGATGCCCGCCTTGCCCGCAAGGAACGGAGCGACGTCCCGCACGGTCGGGTAGTTCCAGATGAGGGTGGCCGACAGCTCCACACCGAAGGCCGCCTCCAGGCGGTTGCGCAGCTCCAGCGACATCAGCGAGTCGATGCCGAGCGACCGCAGCGGGGTCTCGGGGGCGATCCGCCGGGCCGGCAGCTTCACCACCTGCGCGGCGATCTCGCGCACCGCCGCTTCCACGGCCGCCCGCCGCTCGTCCAGCGGCAGGAGGGCCAGCGCGGCCGCCGTCGCCCCGGCGGCCGCCCCGCCGCCGGCGTCCGCGCCCCCCGGCGCGTCGTCGGCCGCCAGCACCGGCACGGAGTCCAGCCGGACGATCCGCAGCTCCTCCGCCTCGGCGAGCAGGACCCCCGCGGCGGACAGCACCCGCACCCGGGCCGTGTGGCGCCGGCCGTCGCCGTCCCCGGCCGGCTCGCACAGCGCGTACGCCCACAGCTCGCCGCTCAGCCGCCCGTGCACCCGCAGCCGGCCCAGCGACTCGCTGACGAACCCCTGGGTGACGCCCTCGCCCCACGCCGCGCCGAGCAGCGGCGCGACGGCCGACTGCAACGCCGCGTCCAGCAGCGACGGGTGCGCCCGGTAGCCGTGGTCGGCGGGCAGCACCGCCGGGTCCGGGACGATCCGGGCCAGCGCGGCACCCGGACCGCGCCGGATCTCCGCGATCTGCCGGAAGGCCGGCCCGTATCCGAGCCCGCATGCGGCCAGCGCCCGGTAGTAGGCCGGGCCGTCGAGGACCTCGGGCAGGTCCCCGGCCACCGCCGCCGGATCGAAGGCACCGGCGGCCGGTCCGCCGTCCGTACCGGTGGTGTCACCCGGGGTCGTGTCGTCGAACAGCACGGCCGTCTCGGCCGTACACACCGCTTCCCCGTCCTCGTCCCGCACGAAGAAGCGCAGGGCCGCCCGGTCGCTCCCGGAACCCTCCATGACGGCCTGCACCCGGCGGGTCCGCCGAGCCGGCAGGACCAGCGGCTCCCGGAAGGCGAGCCCCTCCAGCACCGGCCGGGCACCGGGCCGCACCTGCGCGGACGCGGCCAGGGCCATCTCGGCGAAACCGGCCCCCGGCAGGACGGCGCCCCCGCCGATGCGATGGTCCGAGGCAGTCGCCGTCCCCGCGTCGAAGTCCATCTGCCAGTAGTGGGTGCCCGGGGTGAGCGGCGAGTCGAAGCGCTCGCCGAGCAGCCCGCCGCGCAGCGCCCGGGCCGGGGTCCCTGCGGTGCCCGGCCCGGCCGCGTCGATCCAGAACCGCTCCCGCTGCCACGGGTAGTGGGGCAGCTTCTGCCCGGCGAGAGCCGGGGTGAGCGCACGGTGGACCCGGGCCGGGGCGCCCAGCACGTGCAGCCGGCCCAGCGAGCCGAGCAGGGTGTCCCGCTCCTCCTCGCGGCGGCGCAGCGACGGCAGGGCCGCCACCGCGGTGCCGCCCTCCGCGGCGGTCTGCTCCACCGCGGGCAGCAGGATCGGGTGGGGGCTCATCTCCACGAAGACGGTCACCCCGTCCTCGACGAGCCGGGCCACCATGTCGGCGAACAGCACCGGCTCGCGCAGGTTGTCGGCCCAGTAGTCGACGGACATCTCGGCGCCGGAGGCGACCGAGCCGGTGACGGTGGAGTAGACGGGTACGCTCCCGGCCCGCGGGGCGATGCCCTCCAGGGCGGCCAGCAGGTCCTCGCGCAGCGGGTCCATCTGCGGGCTGTGCGAAGCGACGTCCACCTTCACCCAGCGGCAGAAGACCTGGTCGGCCTCCAGGCGGGCGGCGATCTCCGTCAGGGTGTCGCGGTCGCCGGACAGCACGGTGGAGCGCGGGCTGTTGTTGACGCCCACCGACACCAGGTGCTCCCGCCCGGCGAGCAGCTCCCCGGCCTGTTCCATCGTCAGCTCGCAGGCCAGCATGGCGCCCTGGCCGGCCGCGCGGCGCAGCAGCAGGCTGCGGCGGCAGATGACGCGGGTGGCGTCCTCGATGCCGAGCGCGTCGCTGACGTGCGCGGCGGCGACCTCGCCCATGCTGTGCCCGATGACGGCGTCGGGCTCGATGCCCCAGGACCGCCACAGGGCGGCCAGCGCGACCTCGACGGCGAACAGCATGGGCTGCACCACGTCGATGCGGTCCAGCCGCGAGGTGTCCTCGTCGGCGCACAGCTCCGCCTCGATGGACCAGTCGATCCAGGCGCGGGCGGCGGCGTCGGTGGTCCGGATGGACGCCGCGAACACCGGTTCCGTCCGGAACAGTTCGCGGCCCATGCCGATCCACTGGGAGCCCTGCCCGGGGAAGACGAACGCGGTCCTGGGCCGGGACTGCACGGCGGACTCGCCCGCGTACAGCAGCGGCGGCCGCTCGCCGGCGGCGTGCGCGGCGAGCGCCTCGGCCAGCTCGGCCGGGTCGCGGGCCACCACCGACAGGCGGTAGGGGTGGTGGGCGCGGGTCAGGCCGGCCCTGGCCAGGGCCGGCAGCAGGGCGGGCCCGGCGGCCGTGTCGCCGTCGCCGTCACCGCCGTCTCCGTCACCGCCGGCGCCGGCGTCCGCGGCCGGGCCGGCGAGCTGCCCGGCGACGGCCCCGGCGAGCTCCCGCAGCGCCTGCGGGCTGCGCGCCGACAGGGTGAAGAGCTCGGCGGTGGGCTCCGGTCTGGCGGACGGCAGCCGGACCTCGCAGCCCAGCCGGGCGAGCGCGCCGAGGGCGTCCAGCAGGCCGGCGCGGTCGTCGTCGCCCTCGCGGCGCATGGTGGCGAGGACGGTGGCGGTGCCGCCGCGGTCCTCGGCCGCCTGGCGCAGCGCCGGTACCAGCACCGGGTTGGCGCTGACCTCCACCAGGACGTCGGTCCCGCCGGCCAGCAGCAGGTCGGTGGCGGGGGCCAGCAGCACCGGCTGCCGCAGGTTGCGCACGAAGTACGCGGCGTCGGCGGTCCGCCAGTCCAGCTGCTCACCGGTCACCGTCGAGATCATCGGGATCCGCCCCGGCCGCGGCGAGAGTCGGCCGATGGCCGCTTCCAGGTCGGCCGTGATGGGGTCGATGCCGGGGCTGTGCGCGGGCAGGTCGACGCGGATCATGCTGCACAGCACGCCCTCCGCCTTGAGCTCGGCGACCAGGGCCTGAAGGGCCTCGCGCGGTCCGGCCAGTCCGGTGGTGCGCGGGCCGTTGTGCGTGGCCACGCAGATCCCGTCCGCGGCGCGGGCGGCGAGCCGCTCCTCCAGCTCGGCGGCGGACAGTTCGACCACCGCCATGCCGCCGCCGGGTCCGGCGACCCGGCGCTGCTGGTCGCTGTAGTGGTGGATCAGGCGGACGGCGTCGGGCAGGTCGAGGACGCCCGCGATGACCGCGGCCGCGACCTCGCCCAGGCTGTGGCCGACCACGGCGTCCGGGCGCACCCCGGCGGCCTCCAGCCAGGCGGCGATGCCGACCTGGACGGCGAACAGCACCGGCTGCATGACCCCGACGTCACCGGTGCGGGCGGTGGCCTCGTCGGCGTGCAGCTCCTCCAGGAGGGACCAGCCCGTGTGCCGGGCGAGTTCGCGGTCGCACTCCTCCAGTACGGCGCGGAACACCGGTTCGGTGCGGAGCATGGTGCGGGCCATGCCGGTCCACTGCTGCCCGTACGGGGAGCAGACGAAGGCGACCTTCGGGCGGCGTGCGGCCGTACCGTCCGGGCGCTCCGTGCCCGATCCGGCCGGCAGGGCGGCGGGGGCGGGTGCCGTGTGGGCCTCCAGGACCACGTGCACGTTGGTGCCGCCCCAGCCGAAGGCGCTCACCGCGGCACGGGCGGGACCCGTACCGGAGTCCGGCCAGGGCTCCTCGGCCGCGGCCACCTTCAGCCCGAGCTCCTCGAAGGCGATGTGCGGGTTGGGCGTCTCGAAGTGGATGCTGGGCGGGACGTGGCGGTGGCGCAGTGCCAGCGCCGCCTTGACCACGCCGGCGATGCCCGCGGCCGCCTCCAGGTGGCCGATGTTGCTCTTCACCGAGCCGATGAGCAGCGGCGCGTCCGGGGTGCGGCCCCGGCCGTAGACCGCGCCGAGGGCGGACGCCTCGACCGGGTCGCCGAGGGCGGTGCCGGTGCCGTGCGTCTCGACGTACTGGACACCGGCGGGGGAGATGCCCGCCTGCCGGCAGGCGGCGCGCAGGACCGCCTCCTGGGCGAGCGGGTTGGGGGCGGTCAGCCCGTTGCTGAGACCGTCGTTGTTGGTGGCCGTGCCGCGGATGGTGCACCAGACGTCGTCGCCGTCGGCCAGCGCCCGGGAGAGCGGCTTGAGCACGATGACCCCGGCGCCCTCACCGCGGCCGAAGCCGTCGCCGCGGGCGTCGAACGCCTTGCACCGGCCGTCCGGGGAGAGCCCGCCGAACTTGCTGAGCGCGACCATCGTGTGGGGGCTGAGGAGCAGGTTCACACCGCCCGCCACGGCGGTCTCGGACTCGCCGGACCAGATGCTCTGGCAGGCCATGTGGACGGCGAGCAGGGACGAGGAGCAGGCCGAGTCCAGCACGACGCTGGGGCCGGTCAGCCCGAGCAGGTAGCTGAGGCGGTTGGCGACCATGTTGAGGGCCCGCCCGGTGGCCGAGTGCAGCGAGGTCCCGGCCGGGTCGGCGGCGCCGAGGTCGGCGTAGTCGTGCCAGATCGCGCCGGCGAACACACCCGTGGCGGTGCCGGACAGCCGGCCGTCGGTGAGCCCGGCGTCCTCCAGCGCCTCCCAGGCGACCTCCAGGAACAGCCGCTGCTGGGGGTCCATCTCCTGCGCCTCGCGCGGGGAGATGCCGAAGAAGAGGGGGTCGAAGGAGTCGACGGGGCCGCGCAGGAAGCCCGCCTGGGAGGTGACCATCTTGCCGGCGGCGGACGGATCGGCGTCCAGCCAGTCGGCGGCGTTCCACCGCTCGGCCGGGACCTCGCTCACCGCGTCGGTGCCGGAGCGGAGCAGCTCCCAGAACTCCCGCACGCCGTCGGCCTGCGGGAACCGGCAGGCCATGCCGGTGACGGCGATGGGCTCGCGCTCGCGCGGGGCGGCGCGGAAGGTCTCGGGCACCTCGGCGGGCGGCGCGTCCTCACCGGCGGCCACCCGGGCGGCCAGGGAGGCGATGGTGGGGTGCGACCACATGAGCGCCGGGCCGAGCGTGGTGCCGGCCAGCCCCGACAGGTCCGCCATGAGGGCGACGGCACGCATGGAGTCGATGCCGAGCGCCGAGAAGAGGTCGTCGTCATGGATCTCGCCGGGTGTCCGGCCGGTCCGTGCGGCGACCTCGTCGCGCAGCCAGCCGGCTATCGCCGCGACGTCGTCCCCCCAGGACGCGCCGGTGTGCTGTGACCCCTTGCCCAGTTGCATGGGAACCCCCTTTTGGGTTGTACATAACGCCGAAACACTTGAGCCCGACCTGACCGGTCGTCGACCGGCCAGTGCGGCCGGAATGCATATCCGTCGTGTCCGACATTCCTTCAACTCATGGCTCAATGCGGGCAGTTGAAGACCAATGGAACCCACGACGGTGACTGGAACAAATCGGAGGAACATCCGGGAACCCGCCCCGAAAGGGCCTCCGGCGGCCCGCCCCGCCAGACCCGGGTCCGCACCCGTCCCCGCCCACGCGCGAACCCCCGCCGGCGGCGCCGGACCGGCGCGCGGGCGGGGGCTCCGTCGTCCGGGAACGGCCGTGCCCGCCGGCCCCTCGGTGGGGCGGCGGGCACGGGGGCGGGCTGCGCGGGGCTCAGGGACGGACGGGCTGTCCGTCCTTCGCCGGGCCGGGCAGGTCCGCCGGGGGAGCCGGGGCCTGGGCGCCCGGTGCCGGGGCACCGGGGGCCTGGGCTCCCGGCCCGGCCGCGCCCGGCGGGGGTCCGGGCGGGGCCGGCGGGGTCTTGGGGAGCCAGCGCAGGGCCACCAGGGCGGCGGCCAGGGCGACGCCGGCGACCACGAACATCGTCAGCTGCATGCCGGCCACGTAGGCGTCCGAGGCCTTGGCGATCAGCGCCGGGGCCTGGTCGCCCAGCTCCGTCGCCTGCACGGCCCGCAGGGTGCCGCCGATGGAGTTGGCGGCCTCCTCGCGCAGGGCCTCGGGCAGGACGTTCACGGCGTCGCCCATCGAAGACCGGTAACTGGAGCCGAGCAGGCTGCCGATGACGGCCACGCCGAGGGCGCCGGCGACCTGGCGGCCGGTCTGCGAGACGGCCTGTCCCGCGCCCGCCTTGGCCGGCGGGACGACGGACATCAGCGAGGCGGTGGCGGGCGCCATGATCGAGCCCCAGCCGAGGCCCAGTACCAGCTGCGAGACGACCAGCAGCCAGGTCGGCGTACCGGCGTCGAACAGGGCGGCGACGGCGGCCGACAGGGCGATCACGGTGGCGCCGGCGGCGACGACGGCACGCGGGCCGAAGCGCATGACCAGCTTGGGGCAGCGGGCCGAGACGACCATGGAGCCGATGCCCATGGGCAGCATCAGCAGGCCCGCCTTCAGCGGCGAGAACTCGAGGACCGCCTGGTAGTAGAACTGCGACAGGAAGATGACGCTGATCAGGGCGAAGAAGCAGAGGGCGATGGCGACCGTGCCGGCCGAGAACCGGGAGTTCCGCAGCAGGCTGACGTCCAGCGAGGGCGCGGCGGTCCGCTTCTCGAACACGACGAGCGCGACGAGCAGCAGCAGACCGCCCGCGATCGCGCCGAGCGCGCCGGCGCTGGTCCAGCCGTCCTCACCGGCGACCACGATGCCGTAGACCAGCAGGCCGATGGAGACCACGGAGAGCAGCACGCCGACCGGGTCGAACTTGCCGCGCACCGGGCTCTTGGACTCGGGCACCAGGGTGGCGAGCAGGACGACGGCCACGGCGATCAGCGGGGCGTTGATCAGGAAGATCGAGCCCCACCAGAAGGCCTCCAGCAGCACGCCGCCGAGCACCGGGCCGACGGCCATGGCCACACCGGCGGCCGCGGCCCAGCCTGCGATGGCCTTGGGGCGCTCGGCCGGCGGGAAGACGTTCATGATGACCGCGAGGGTGACCGTGGGCACCACGGCCGCGCCGACGCCCATGACCGCGCGCCAGACGATCAGCTGGACGATGTCGGTCGCGTAGGCGCCCAGCACCGAGGCGACGCCGAACACCACGAGACCTGTGATCAGGGTCTTCCGGCGGCCGAACCGGTCGGCGCAGACGCCGCCGGTGAAGAGGAAGGCCGCGAAGGTGATCAGGTAGGAGTCGAGCGCCCACTGGAGCTCGCCGTGGGTCGCGTCCAGGCTCTGCTGGATCGGGTTCAGTGCGACGTTGATGATTGTAAGGTCCATGACAACGACCAGCACCGTGGCCGCGAGCAGCGCGAGGATCGCCCGGCGGCGCCCGCTGCTGAGTTCGGGGTTCATAGCCCGTCCTTCGCTCCGTTGTTCCTCGTCAGAATGGCGGCGGCCGCGGGCCCCCCCCCCCCCCCCCGCCCCCCCCCCCGCCCCGCGGGCCCCCCCCCCCGGCCCCATCTACACCACCGCCCGCCCCGGTGGGTGTGGCACAGAGGCGCCGCGGGCGGG